>NZ_CP183878.1:3633643-3942054 GCF_048572895.1 Psychrobacillus sp. BM2 | reverse complement strand
AGATTGAAACTTATGACATAACTCAAATGGTAAAACCAGGTGATACTAGACACTTTGCTTTTTTAAACTTGATGAGGCAAGGCTATCATCCTGTAGAAATTGCTAGGCTAGGCGGTCATGTGTGTTTACACTCTCAATATCATTACCATCAACATCAAGAATATTGGGTTGACACAGAAATATTAGTGCTAATGCAAAAATTTAGCTTGAACAAGAGAATGAAACAGCAAGAACACCGGACAGGAAGTCCTATTGTAAATTATCAATTAGAAGAGGAGATCAAAGAAAAACATATTTTTCGTGTGACGACGTCTGATGTAAGACACGAATTAGAATTAGGTTATTGCACGGACTTATATCAAAACTGCAAAACGGATTGCTTCTTTTGTGATTCTTGGAGAATAAGTCCAGAGGAATATCTAGAGAATTTTCAACTAATTAGTGAGGAAATTGAAAAATGTGACAACGAAGTTATTAGGTTAGCTAATGTCTTGGCAAGTTTAAATAAATTAGCATTGAAATTTGCATTTAAAGATGATGAATATGCTGAGTTCAATCCCATTTTTAGTAATGATTTATTAATAGCAAAGAACGAATTGGATACCGCTTTATACAAAGCCACTAAGTTTAGAAATAAACTAAAAAGTTGAGGTTAAAGAAAATGGAGAATACTAAACGGAAACCTGGGAGACCAAGGGAACAATACCCTATTGATGAAATGAAGAAAGTACTATATCTCTATAATAAAAATAGAGCAAGTAAAACCCTTATCGAATATATGGATGTTTTTCGATATTCTAACAATCTATTTGAACAAGGAGAAACAACATATAAATTTACTGAGTATTTTTGGCGTAAGGGTAATGGCAGAAGAGCAATTGATCAAATGAATAATGTATATATGGCTGAATTTAATATAAAAAGCGATGCTAATGATCAAATTGTTAACACTCAGGACGTTGTAGATAGATATTTTAAAGGAAAGGTAGAAGATAAAGAAAAACTTCTGGGGTTATTAACTATAAACGAAACAAAGTTAATGCGTCTTATTCAAGAAAATGAGAATTTGAAAGAAAAACTAAAAAACTCCGAACATCTTGTCCAAATGGAAAAGGAAAAGACAGTTCTATGGAAGACTAATTCTGATAGGTATGAGACTATATTATTTACTTGGCTAGAAGCAAGTATTAGTGATGATGTTCCTCTAATAAATTTAATGACAACTGGAAAAACAAGACATCCAATTGTTTCTCATATGTTTGAAACCGCATTTTCTGAAAATCCAACAATAGGATATGATAAATTTGAAGAATTTAGAAAAGGGATGAAACAAAACTCGAGAGAAAATAACATAGTGTCAATAAATGAAAAGAAACTAAGAAGTATTCTTGACGATATAGATTTATAAGAAGTAGTTGAGAGCATTTCACAAAACATAACATATGCAAATCTGGTTCTTAGGGCCAATAATTCCTTTTATGTGGAATTATTGGCCCTTTTTGTAGAAAAAGGACTCAGCAAGTGTAAACTTTCTACCTTTTCACATAAATATTTTATACTAACTGATTGACAAATTTAATGCCTTAAAAGCAGCCCTGCTTAAAGACAGATAGGTGCTATTTTACAATTAATTTTTTTGTTTCTTTTAAATATATTTAAAGATTAATAATTTATTGGAAGGATTTTAGAAATAATTGTTGAATTACATATATATATATCAGAATTTTCAATATTATTAAAATATTTTTGATTTTTAGTTGAAAAGTAGTTTTGATTTTAGGTTAATCATACCTTTGATTTTGCCTAATAATTAAAATTTCTTGTTCCTATCTCGAACTAAATATGGGGGTTCAATTTAAATAATCATTTAATGTAATTAAATAGGAAAAGAGTTGGTGAAATTGAGAAATAAAAAAACATTTTTTTACATAGTAATTATTTTAACAATAGTATCAAGCATTTTTTTCGTAGGATTTAAAGATAAAAATGCTAACAATGAGGAATTAACTCTCAAAGAGACTGTAGTTCTTGGGATAAATACAGCTAAAAAATGGAATGAAAATGCAAAGTTAACTAAGCTTACGAGTAACGATGAGAAAAGGGGTGGAACCAGAGGAGATACAGGGAGACGATATGATTGGAATTTATTTTTCATAGTCCCCGGTACGGATAAGCAACTGCTAGTGGGAATTTCAAAAGGAGTAATAGATTTAGAACAAGAGTTAATTGGACCTAAGGATGCAATAGCAATTGAATTGGATGATCTTAAGTTTGATAGTCCGGAGTTATTAAAGATCGCAAAAAATAGATACAATCTCCGAAAGGGAGAGGATTGGGCTACAGGATATCATTTTACACTTGACATTATTGGTGATAAACCTACTGTAACGGTATTTGGCATTGATAAAGATGATCTATTTACAAGGGTGAATATTGACCCTAAAAGCGGTAAAATAACTGGCGCTATCCATAAAGTACCCGAAGGAGGAGGATTAATTTCAATACGCGCAGGATCTAATACACCCAAAATATCCAAAAAAGGAATGGCTATTAAAGGGATTTCAGGGAATAGTGATAGTTTAGTTGCTTGGGGAGATCAAAAACCAAGAGCGTTTAATTCAGCAGTTCAGCCTTTTATTGAGTTAAGTAATAACAACGGAGAATCTTGGAATAGATTAAATATTCATCAAAGTATTGTTAATGCTTGGTTTAATTCAAACAATCAATTATATGTTGCTACGGAATCAGAGTTGGTGAGAATTAAAGAACCAGAGGATAAAATAGAAAGTATTTTAAAACTAAAAACACAAATTGAAGGTATAGACTACACACCAAATAATAACATTGCAATTTTATCTAATGGCTATATATACACAACAATTGATGATGGGAAAAACTGGAGTAAAACAACTGAACCCGAACCTGTCATGTCACTTCAAATTTCTAATAGTGGGAGTTTGATAGTTTTTACAAATGACAGAAAAGTTCTCCTTAAAAACGATGAAGGGTGGGATGTTCTTAAAATACCTAATGAAAAAAAGCCGTCAGTTCTAAAGGTAATAAATGATGATTTATACCTCATCATAGATAATGAATTATGGGTCCATAATCTAAAAGATAATCGATGGAGTAAATTAGAAACTAATACTCTAATAAGTAGATTAATAAAAAAAGGAAACAATTTATTTGGAATTTCTGAAGAAGGCACAATTTATTTAATTGATTTGGGGGCTGATTCCAATGAACTTATAGAAAATAGATTGTTTTCTATCCAAGACAAGATTGTCCTAGATATAGAAAACAATAAAACAGGATTATTTATAGCAACAACACCGGATTATATTTGGGAAGAAATTAAATAAAATACACAATATAAAAATAGGATCAAGGAGGATTTTATATGAAAAAAGTAATTAAGTTTATCCTTATTGCAAGTATAATATTTTCTTTTGCACCACAATCAGCAAATGCTATCACTTTTACGCAAGTAGATCAAGATGTAACTGCATATACAGCTAGCCAAAAAAGATCAAATGGGACAGCTAGAACAAATGCTGCTGGATTAGTTCCAAAAGCAGGTGACGTAGCAATGAAATTTGCGACAAGTATTCCATTTGGCTCAACAGTTACTACACCAGTTGTAATAACAAATGGTGATGGACAATCCCTAAGAGGTTTTACGGTTAATGATAATGGCGTAGATCCGGATTTGTCAAAATACGCCATAGATGTTTGGTGGGGGTTCTGTAGAACTGATAACTATTCTGGTACTAATTCAACTCTATTAGGGTGCTCTACATCTGATGCTAAATATGTAAGTGCAATAAAATTCGGACGGAAAACAATGGACCTTAATTTTTATCTTAGAGATAATTAAAAATATTTAAGTGAAAAATTAACATATAAAAATGCGGTATTTCATTTCATTCACCTCGGATGGATTAAAATGCCGTTTTTTATTATATCTTTACGATTTCTACATCGAACTTTTAACTGATTTTCTATCATTTGACCTTTATTTTTCTTAGAAAATAATAAAATTACTGACATGCGGGTAACTGTTCGTACAAATTAATATGTTAGGTAGCGGAGTTCAAGGGGATATTGGAAGATAATTTTGCTAGCTTTAGAACCATGCATGTTTATTCCAGAGGCTTATCGAGGTTAGTGAGAAGACATAAAAAAAGTTATTAATACAATTAGAAGTAGGTCACTAGGTATTAGTTGTGCAAACTATAAAGTTTGGGATGTGGAGGGAACTCGAAATCAGTCATTGTCCCTTCTATATGCAAAAGTCCATCTTGCAATAAGTGTAGAAAAAAAGTAAAGGAATTAAGAGAACGGGGATTCAATGTGAAAGGTCTGATTTGTTCCTTTAGTGAAGAATTATAGCCATGATGACTTGGATATAATTTATACAACTAAGTAATTAAAATAAAAAATTTTTTTATCCAAGGTATTGACGTTATACAAAGTAATTGTGGAATAATAGCGATTGGTATAAATTGCATCATTTGAAACTCAGAATTTGCAAACGCTGACAATAAAATTCCAAGTAATAATGCAACAAGTGCTAAAGACAAATTAATCAGTAATACATTCCAGAGTGACCCTACAAGCATGATACCTAATACTTTTATCGAATAAAATACAACGATTAAAGTTTGCATAATAGCGAATATTCCATATCCGATTAAATAACCAAATACAATCTCATATCTTTTGATAGGAGTTGCCATTAAACGATCCAAGGTGCCGGTTGTTCGTTCGCGTAATAATCCAATTCCAGAAATTAGAAAAACAAAGAAAAATACAAAGAAACCGACTAAAATAGGACTTAACTGATCAAAGAAGGTGGTATCTTTAGTTCCATATATGAAGGAGGTATTAATATTAGGTGCTTCGAAGGGCTCCAAATTCAATGTATTACTCGATAGCTTGCTTTCAATATCTTTTATAATTTTTGAAAAATTGCTTGCTTGTTCTTTTGAATTTACTGCATTAATAGCTTGCAGTACTTTTGTTTGTAGAACCTTTGCTGTTGAAGGTTGATCATTGGTAATAGTTAAATGGATTTCTTTGTCTTCAAATAAGAGTATCCCATCTAATTGATCATTCGAAATGATTTGATGTGCATTTCCTAACTGTTCATACTTAACAACATCAATTTCTAGTTCTTTTAGTTGCTCTACAATAGCTTTGTCTGCACCTACTACACCGAGTTTTGGGGAGACTGTGTCAGCGTCTAGTAAATAATGAAGGAGAGTTAATATAACAAGGGGTGCAACCATCATTAGAGCAAGGGTGCGTTTATCACGGACCATTTGAATACAAATACGTTTAACTAATGCTATTATATTCATCTTTTTCACCTCCTGCTTTTAAGAAAACCTCTTCTAGGCTGTTTACTTGATATTCGTTTTTCAATTTTGCTGGGGTACCACTTGAAATAATTTCTCCGTCTTTTACCATAGCGAGTTGATCACATTTATCTGCTTCATCCATAACATGTGTGGTGATTAAAATGGTTTTCCCTTCATCTTTTAGACGATTAATCTCTGCCCAAATAGACTTTCGCAACGCAGGGTCAATTCCAACGGTAGGTTCATCTAATATTAAAATTTGTGGATCATGTATAAGAGCAACTGCTAAGGAAAGTCTTCTCTTCATACCTCCAGAATAGTTTTCTACCTTTTGAACTAGGTGTGGTGTCAGGTTAACTAGACTTGCCGCGTAAGCAATTCGTTTCTTTTGTGCATCTTTGTTTAGTTTGAACAGAGATGCAAAAAAGGAAAGGTTTTCTTTACCTGTTAAGTCATTGTAAAGAGCATCTGCTTGTGCCATATAGCCAACTTTTTGCAGTAGCTTCAAATTCGGTACTTGAGTGTTTAATACCTTAAC
The DNA here is from genome assembly GCF_048572895.1 of Psychrobacillus sp. BM2. Lineage (GTDB taxonomy): Bacteria > Bacillota > Bacilli > Bacillales_A > Planococcaceae > Psychrobacillus. The sequence goes on along the minus strand of NZ_CP183878.1, from coordinate 3,936,153 downwards.
ATGGCCACTGGTTGGTTGATCCATTCCAACGATGATTTTAACAAGGCTTGTTTTACCTGAACCGGAAGGACCAATCAACCCAAATATCTGTCCTGGTTTAACTGAAATGCTAACATTATTTAAAATTACTTTTCTCCCGTAGCTTTTTGTTATCTGGTTCAATTCAATAGTTGAAGTCATTGTATACCTCCTCCTTAATTAAGTGAGTAATCACTCACCACAATTATATACATAATAATGGCGAGTTCAACAGTTGAATTATAAAAGAAAAATATCTCTTTTAATGAGTGAGGATAAGTAAATTATCTTGCTTCATATAAATACACTTACTAGATTTTATGTCGTGCTTTCATTACGTATGTAAATAGAAAAAAAGAATGAGTAGCCATACTCATATCTTCTTTTCTAACGATTTTAGTAATGTGACTATTTGTTTTGCTGAGGTTCCGTCTCCGTATGGATTAAGGATACGAGCCATTTTGGAGTGTTCACTTGGATTTTTAAGTAGTTTTCTTGTCGCTGCTAAAATTTTTTCTTTGTCTGTCCCTACTAATTGTAAGGTTCTAGCTTCTACACCCTCGATACGTTCTGTGCTTTCCCTAACAACTAGCACAGGAATATTGAGTGCAGGTGCCTCTTCCTGAATCCCTCCAGAATCTGTAATTACTAGATAGGAGTGCTTCATAAGATGAGAGAAACATTCATAGTCTAATGGGTCAATCAAATGTATTCGGGGGTTTATATTGTCTGTTAACAAATGCTCCTGTACTTGTTTTCTTACGTTCGGATTGGGGTGAACAGGAAAGATAATCTCTATGTCATCAAAATCCACTAATAACTGTTTGAGAGCGAGGTAGATACCTTCTAGTTTTAAAAAGTTTTCTCGTCGGTGTGTAGTAACTAAAATAATTCGTCTATTATTCTCTATTATTTTTTGAATGTTTGATGGAAAGGTGTATGGTCTGCTTGTAACATCTAGAAGCGCATCTATTACTGGATTACCTACTACAAAAATATTGCTCTCTGGAATTCCTTCCTCTAAGAGGTTGTTCTTGCTTTTTTTCGTAGGGGCGAAATGATAACTACTAAGACTAGTGACAAGCTTTCGATATATTTCTTCTGGAAAAGGAGAGTACATGTTAAATGTACGCAAACCTGCCTCAATATGACCGACTGGAATACGGTGTAAGAAAGCTGTATAGGCACCTGTGAAAGTTGTTACAGTATCACCAAGTACTAATATTAAATCGGGATTTTCCTTTTCATATACTTCTCCAATTTTTTTAATCATTTCCGATGTTATTTCTTCCAGTGTTTGATTTGGTTTCATTATATTTAATTGGTAGTGGGGGGTAATGGAGAATAATGATAATACTTGATCGAGTATTTCACGATGTTGTCCTGTATTTACCAAAATGCAATCCATTTCTTTCGTCTTCATGAGTCTCTGTATAATTGGAGCAAATTTTATACCCTCTGGTCGAGTGCCAAAAATAATTAAGACCTTCACTGTTGAGTCATCTCTTTTCCATTAGGATTAGGGACTAACTTAATCTTCGTTATTGTTCCGTCTATTACTTCGAAAACGGGTTTATAGACATTCCCCCAACGGAGCAATGTTTCTTGAACAATTAGATGGAATTGGTTATTTAATATTTCCTTTTCTTCTATAGTTATATTTGTGCTATGTCGGCGTTGATGATATAAATCTTTGTCAATCCAGTGAAGCTGGAAATGCTCGGCAAGACGCAGGAACATGGCAAAATCATCTGCTAAAAGAGGCTCTCCTTGAATTGTCGACATCCAACCATTCAATTTTTTAAGTGCCGAATAACGATACAATCGTGGGCAATGCGTTTGAAAATTTTCCAATACCTCATATTTGTCCTTATAGAAATACCCTTTGTAAACAGGTCCTTCTCGTAATACTCCGTTTTCTTCAAACCAAACTTTTCGATTTGCAAAGACCATAGCTACATTAGAAGAAAGGGAAAGCATTTCACTTATCATAATCTCTAATGAGGTAGGGTCAATCCAATCATCACCGTCTAATTCTAATACGTATTCACCAAGAACATATGCCAAGCCGATATTAAGAGCTTCAGCTTTATGTCTTTTACTTATATGAAGAGGAATGATTCGGGTATCGTGCATAGAGTAGATTTCACTTAATGTGGAATCTGTCGAGCCAACGTCCAGTACAACAATATGAAAATTTGAATAGGTTTGATTTAGTACACTCTGTATACAATCTTTTATATATTTTTCGTGGTTACACGCCGTAATAAGGACCGTGACTTTAGGGATATCCCCATTTTTTCTTCTATGATCTACACTTGCGGCCATACTTTGGAGAAATAACTCTTCAGAGGCTGTTATTGTTGTTAATGAATATTTACCGTTTAGCCGATAATCCATAAGAGGTTCAGACAAAAATAAAAACTCACCAAGAGGCATTAATCTTATCCAAAATTCATAGTCGGAAACTAGTCCATATTTAGGGTCGTAACCATCTGCTTGTTCATATGCTTCTCTCTTGAAGAGAAAGGATGCGCCAATAAAACAGGTTAACATAATTTCTTCTTTTGGCCGCTTCATCATATCCGTTAGTGCTGGATACCAAGTGTTATTTATATCTCGAGAGGTCGCTTTTTCATCAATAGGATGATAAAGCGAATATACTAAAACTGTTTCAGAAGTGGCATTCTTCATTGTTTCTACTAACTTCTCAAGGTAATTTGGCCATTGTTTATTGTCACTAGATATCCACGTTAGAAGGGGACAATCAAGTAATTTTCCAAAGCCTTCATTTAAGGAATATGCTATGCCTTTGTTGAAAATGCGATGAATAATCGAGAACTTACATGTTAACAGCTTGGATGCCTCGTAAATCGCTTTTACAGTTTGAACATTTGCTCCATCAATGACAATTACTAATTCAAAGTTACGATATGTTTGATTTTCGATAGCCTGTACACATTCAAACAAATACTCTCTTTCTTGGTTATATACAGGGAGCACAACCCCGACTTTGTTGCTCGATTTTTGAGCATCACTTAAAACACCTTTCTTTCTTACTCGTAAAGAGCGACCTTTACTAGGTAGCCACTTGTACCATTTGCTAGTTTCTAAGCTCATTTTTACCTTCCTTTGCTAGTTTTCAGCAACATATTTGTATATAAGAAATGTTGGCTGTCTTGTATACTATGAAAGTGCTGAGAATAGACAGCGGCTATTATCCTTAAATATATATAAAGATTATTTTGTATAAGTAATGTAATCGTAGTGAATGATTGGAGTGGAGGTGGTATTTATCAAAGCATTAGCTGCTTTTTTAGTTGTTGTTATTTCTGTTTTGCTATATTTTAATCTACAAATAGAGGAACCTATTCAATTTAATAAAGAGTTCCACGGGAAACAATTTTCGACATTTTATATGAATTATGAGGAAGAAAAAATAGAAATTGCGATGATCGGAGACATATTACTACATTTACCGCTATACAATTACACGAGTTATCTTCCTTCTTTTTCTCCTATTCAGGAAGAATTAGAAACTGTCGATTTGTTAATAGCAAATCAAGAATCCTTACCGGCAGGTGGAATATTTGGAGTATCTGGTTATCCAAACTTTTCAAGTCCTCCACATATTATTGAAGACTTAAAGGATATTGGTGTAGATGTTTTATCGGTAGCTAATAATCATACACTCGATCAAGGAGAAGAGGGGCTTCTAGAAGCAATTCAACAGATGGAAAAGGTAGAGATGCCATACGTTGGTGCTTATAAATCACTAGAAGACCAACAGGCAGATCGGATATTTCAAGTGGATAATATATCACTGGGGCTCCTGGGGTATACATATGGAACAAATGGCCATGAAACTCCTGAAGGGAAGGACTATTTAGTAAATCGGATAGATGAGAATCGAATTGTAGAGGAAATAAAGGAGTTAAAAGCCAAGGTAAACTTTGTTGTTGTTAGTATCCATTGGGGTGCAGAATATAACCTAGAGGCAAATGATACGCAGAAACAGCTTGCTCAGTCGATTGCAGATGCGGGCGCGGATATTATATTTGGGCATCATCCTCATGTTATCCAACCTTATGAACTGATCTTGTCAGAAAGTGGTCATCGGACACATGTTTTTTATTCATTAGGAAATTTTTTCTCAGGTCAAAAAGACGAGTATACTAATATTGGTGGGATTGCTAAAATAGAAGTTTTAAAGAAAAATGTTAATGGTGAACAAGTAATGACTCTAGAGAATCCTAGCTTTACATCAACAGCTGTTGTAAAAGGTGAACCATATACGGTAAATTTTTTAAAGGATGTGGAGAGTGAAGTAGGAAAAACAGATGGATGGGTGCAACAACATGTGTTTGGAGTAGAGTAAGTTAGGAGGTGTCGTGTGAAAGAACAAGATCATGACAAATTGTTACGTATTAAAACAGAAGGGGTAAGAGAGTGGCAGCATCAATCGTCTCACTATAATCGATATGAAGCGACACCGTATTCAGCATTGGAAATTCTTTTTGACGAATACGAATGGAGCTCAACCGATCGTTTTGTGGATTTTGGCTGTGGTAAAGGAAGATTCCCTTTTTACGTTTACCACCATTTGCATGCCTCGGCAGTTGGAGTTGAGATGAATGGTCAGCTCTATCAAGAGGCTATGGAGAACCTAGCTAGATATATGGAGCGTGCCAAGAAATCGAGAGCTTCGATTCAGTTTGAACATATATTTGCCGAAGGGTATGATATAAAAAAAGAAGATAACCGGTTTTATTTTTTTAATCCATTTTCGCTACAGATTTTTCAAAGGGTTATAGATAATATCCTTCGGTCGGTTGAGGATCATCCTCGCTCCGTGGATGTCATTCTCTATTATCCAACCTCGGAATATAGTCATTTTCTTGAAATACATACTGTGTTTGAATTATGGAAGGAAATTAGACTTCTTGACTTATATGAAGAAAATAATAATGAGCGATTTTTAGTTTTTCGATTAGAATAAATGAAGCACTCTACAATAACAGTAGAGTGCTTCATTTATTCTTTCAACAATAAGAATGCTTCTGTCCTACAAATTAGTTAGAAGCTCTTTATATTTCTCGAACCAGACTTTCCATTCATCTTCTCGGATAATTGCTTCTTCGTCTAGCAATGCTTTTATAACATCTAAACAGACATGCCAGCCTGCTAAATCTCTTGGAGTATGTTCTGTAATAACAGAAATTGTTTCTAGGAATATTAACTTGCAACCACCGTTTAAAGGGGATAATTCAAATCTAGCGGTATCCTCACCCCATTCAAATGCTAATGTTTTCAATAATTCATAATCAAGGATTTTCATATCGATAAAGGTACCATCCTGCATATCGAACTTAATAGTACCACTTTTTCGGAGATCTACTATTTGCAGCTCATCAAACCACTGTTTAAGCTTCGTATTATCCGTTAACATGGCCCATACTGTTTCTACAGAATGCTGCAATTCTCTTTCGTATCGTGCGATATAGTTACCGTTTTCTTTTTGAATCGTAGCAATCATGAACTATTCCTCCTTAAGTTATAGGCAGTGCATAGCTGCTTCTGCCTCATCCCAATAGACGGGATATCCTTTTCCTTTAGCACAAAAAATAGATGTGGACGTATATTCAGGGTCTGCTTCTTTATTATAACCAAGTGTTTCAATGATTTCTTCTGTATTATGGCAACGATGGTATCCACTAAAGACTAAACTGAGGGATCCTTTGCCGTGAGTAAAGGATGCAAAAGCTGTGCTGTAATTCATAAATGTGGCTACAGGTACTCTTCCTTTGACGAGAACTTTATCTCCAATACTTTCTGGAGGATCGAAGGTTCCTGCTGCTTGTTGTATATCGGATAATACTCGGCCTATTAAGTCCATATGCACTTTAATCGAAAAGTCGTAAAATGGCTCTAGTAGAATATTTTCTGCTTTTTCTAATCCTTGACGAAGTGCACGGTAAGTTGCTTCTCTAAAGTCGCCACCATGTGTATGTTCATTATGTCCGCGACCGGTGAGTAAAGTAATTTTCACATCAGTTAAGGCGGAACCTGTTAGTAAACCGTGATGATCTCTTTCGAAAAGGTGATGCCGAACTAGGTTTTGATTGCCAATAGATAGATCATTCGCATGACATGTATTTGCAAAGGTAATCCCACTATTTCTCGCAGTTGGTTCAATTAATAAATGCACTTCCGCATAATGTCTTAAAGGTTCAAAATGTCCATATCCACGAACCGAGTTATCAATAGTTTCTTTATAGAGAATTTTAGGCTCTCCAAAAGTGACGTGAAAACCAAAACGCTCCAAAACAATTTGTTCGAGCACTTCTAGCTGGATAACTCCCATTACATGGACATGTATTTCTTGAAAATACTCATCCCAAAATACACGTAAAGATGGATCTTCTGCATCTAATAGTTTAAAGCAACGTAATACTTCCTTTACATGGATAGAAGCCTCAAATAGAACCTTGGATTTTAACGTGGGAATCATTTCGAACGCTGTTTTCTGAGAAATAGCCCCGATTCCATCACCAATGGAAGCACTCGTTAATCCTGTAACAGCAACAAGCTCACCCGCTAAAGCCTGATCTGCAGTTTTAAACTTATTTCCACTATACAAGCGGATTTGCGTTATTTTTTCGGTTTGGTCGTTGTAGGTTACGTTATTGCGGACTTTTAACGTACCGCGGACTATTTTCAAAAAGGTAACCCGATTTCCACTTTCATCGTGCCGAATCTTATAAACCTGCGCAGCAAATACATCGTCTGCTTTATAGGAGGTGGTGGTTAATAAATCTAGCTTGTCCAGAAATTCTACGATTCCTACATCCTTCAATGCTGATCCACTAGCACATGCGAAGATTTTATTTTCCTTTACCATACACCGCAGTGCTTGTGTCCATAAGTCCTGATCAAATCCGTTGTCCATATACGTTTCTAAAAGGGATTCATCGCGTTCCGCAATAAATTCAATTAGTTCCTCATCAAAAGTATTCGTTATATCGCATATATCCTCCGATAAGGTTGCCCGTATTTCAGAGAGAACACTTGCCGCATCAGTATCTTCATAATCGGTTTTATTGATAAAGAAAAAGGTTGGTACTTGGTGTTTGCGTAGCAATTGCCAAACAGTTTCTGTATGTCCTTCTACACCATCTACAGCGCTAATAATGATTATGGCATAGTCCATTACTTGTATTGCCCGTTCCATTTCGGGAGAAAAGTCGACATGTCCAGGAGTATCAATGATATAGTATGTAGAATTATTGTAGGAAAAGATTCCTTGATCGGCAAAGATGGTAATTCCTCTGTTTTTTTCTATAGTATGACTATCAAGAAACGAGTCTTGGTGGTCCACTCGTCCTCTTTGTCTAATTGTATGTGTATGGTAAAGCAGCTGCTCCGAAAAAGTAGTTTTTCCAGCATCTACATGTGCAAGAATTCCAATAGTTTTGTGCATGTTCTCACCTCTGAACTTAATTATAGCAAATTACGGCGAAATCACCTGTATCAGTGCTATACTAGGTAGACTAAAACAACGTAGAGAGAGGGAACAAAACATGCAATATTCGAAATCTAAAATGGAAGAGCTAGTAAAATATAGCCCAGAGTTAAGCAAGCGTTTAAAAGAGGTTATGAAGGAGCATGATCTAGAGAAAAGCTTTGCATTAAAAGCTCTATATCATTCAGAAGTAAAAGATGGCGGTAAATATCAAAGGGATTATCAAGATCTATAAATCATAAAAGTGAACCGACGCAATATAAAATTGGTTCACTTTTTTATTTGTTTATCTACCATTCGAATTAATTTTGATCTAAGCTACGAACCAAGGCTCTTCCTGCTTCTCTCCCTGTAAAGATACAGCCTCCTAAAAAGGTTCCTTCTAAAGAGCGATATCCATGGACTCCACCTCCACCAAAGCCTGTAACTTCACCCGCTGCATAAAGACCAGGTACCGGATGTCCTTTTTCATTTAGTACACGACCGTCTAAATCCGTTTGCAGCCCACCTAGTGTTTTCCGAGTCACGATATTTAATCGAACAGCAATTAAAGGGCCATTTTTAGGATCTAGTAGTTTATGGGGTGATGCCGCTCGTATTAGTTTATCGCCTATATAGTTTCTAGCACCTCTAAGTGCGGTAATTTGAAGATCTTTTGTAAATTTATTATCCATTTCACGATCTCTAGCAATTAGTTGGCTCTCAATATGCTCAAAGTTTAATAGATTATTGCCAGTAATTTTATTCATCCCCTCTACTAGGTTTGCTAAATTGTCGGATACTACGAAGTCTTCTCCTTTTTCCATGAAAGCTTTTACTGGAGCAGTGGGTCCTGGCAAAATACGCTTCAGTACTTGTTTAATACTTTTCTGCGTTAAATCTGGATTTTGCTCGGATCCTGAAAGTGCAAATTCTTTTTCAATAATTTTCTCAGTTAGTATAAACCAAGAGTAATCATATCCAGTTTTTTGGATAGCCTCAAGTGTCCCCAATGTATCAAAGCCAGGGAAATTAGGAGCAGAAAAGCGCTGCCCTGTGGCATCTAACCAGATGGAGGATGGACCTGGGAGTATACGTATCCCGTGAAGTGGCCAGATAGGATTCCAGTTTTTAATACCTTCTGTATAATGCCACATACGATCTTTGTTTACTAAGCGACCTCCAGCTTTCTCTGTAATGGCAAGCATCCGTCCATCTACATGTTCCGGAACTCCAGAAATCATCCTTTTTGGAGGCATCCCAAGTCGGGAAGGCCAGTTTTCCCTTACTAAATCATGGTTAGCACCAATTCCACCACTCGTGACCATCACTGCTTTAGCTACATACTGAAAATTTCCGATTATATCTCTTGGGCTGGGTTCTCCACGAGCAGCAGAACTATGAGTCAATAATGAACCGCTCACACCGATAACTCGTCCGTCGTCTGTAATGAGTTCATCTACTTGGTGACGTGGTTTATATTCCACATTCCCCATTGACATGGCAGCTCGAACACGAGTCACAAAGGGCTTCACAATACCTGGTCCAGTACCCCATACAATATGAAACCTGGGCACCGAGTTTCCATGTCCATCTGCAAGATAGCCTCCGCGTTCTGCCCAACCTACTACAGGAAAAAAACGAATACCTTGTGCGTGAAGCCAATCTCTTTTTTCCTCAGTGGCAAAACGAACATAAGCCTCAGCCCATTTCCTTGCCCAATAATCTTCGTCCTCTTCCCGATCAAAACCTGCTGTTCCTAGCCAGTCCTGCCAAGCTAGTTCATAGGAGTCGTGAATTCCTAATCTTCGTTGTTCTGGGGAATCTACTAAAAATAATCCTCCAAATGACCACCAAGCTTGCCCTCCAAATGATGCTTCAGGCTCTTGATCTAGCAGTAAAACTTTCTTTCCAGCATCCGCTAGTTCTGCGGTAGCAACGAGTCCTGCTAGTCCTGCCCCGACTACAATTACGTCCCATTCCATTTAAACCCCCCTATTTAACGAAAAATTCAGAAACCTAATTGTATTATATTCCATTAAATAATGAATTACTATTCACTGTCACAAGAATGATTTGAACAGGGACACATGGTATAATAGAAGTACTATTGGAGGGAATACATTGATAAACAACAGCCGACAATCGGCATTTATTTATACATACGCATATAATATGGACGAACGCTCTCTATGTCATCTAGAGATGCGCTCTTTTTTTGATAAAGACACGGAAAACAAAATATTAAAGAGTCCTATAAAAATAGATCCTAGTAGAAGCCCTTTTATGAAAGGGAGATTAGAGATTTTAGCAGAAGGGGACACAGTTGAGGAAATTATTGCTCAAGCACCAAACTTTGGTTCGGAGGAAGAAACAAATAAAGTAATTTTCTTAAAAATAAATGACCGACAAGGCATTGATAAAATTGAGAATGCTGAAAGGCTTCAAATAACAAGAACTATTGGAAGTGACATGCAAGGTGATTTCGATTTACATCATCCTGATCAGTTATTTGCAGTGGTCCCATTTGGTGGTCGTTGGTATTTCGGTTTATATACGAAAAGCGAACCTATTTGGTTTAATCATATAAAGAAACCGCGGGAGTATTCTACTGCCCTTAGTACTAGAGTAGCCAGAGCAGTGGCTAATATTGCAGTTCCGCATCCGGAAGGTATGAGGGCTATAGATCCTTGCTGTGGAATTGGCACCGTACTTGTTGAAGCACTATCAATGGGTATAGATATTGTAGGAAGAGATATTAACCCAATTGTATGTGAGGGATCCCGAGAAAACATTGCCTATTTTGGATTGACTGGAGATGTCCGTAAGAGTGCCATTGAAGACATCGAAGAGATGTATGACGTAGCGATTATAGATTTGCCTTATAATTTGTATACAAATGCTTCCTGGGAAGAACAGTTTACCATTTTAAAACATGCCCGTAGAATTGCTAAAAAGGTGGTAATTGTGACGATAGAATCGATGGATGATCGATTAGAAACAGTAGGTTTGCATATAATAGACCGCTGTATAACGAAAAAACAGCAATTTACACGGGAAATAGTAGTTTGCGTGTAGGTTAACGAAAAAGGGGATGGAAGGATGAAGGATTTATCCATAGTTGCCTTATTAGATGTTGTTGGAGAATTATTTTCAGATGAAGTGTCTATCGCTGTTTCTGATACAGAAAAGTATATTTATTATCGGCCAAGTAAGCGAATCGATCTGAAAATTACTCCCGGTGATTTGTTAAAAGAGGAGACTTTAGCTTATAAAGCACTGCAAACTAGACAAAAGGTATCCGAATTTATCAATCGAGAGGTTTTTGGTGTTCCATATCATGGGATGGCAGTACCTTTTTTGCATCAAGGAGAAGTAGAAGGCTGTGTGTTAGCTATTTATCCGGCATTTACTGAAGGCAAATCGGTGATTACTATAAAGACACAGGACGGTTGGATTCCAATTCCTTTTTCTGACGTGATTTATCTGGAAGCAAAAGATCGAAAAACCCATATTGTTACTAAGTCTTTTGCTGGAACTCACACTAGTTCTCTTCAAGACTTTGAGTATAGACTACCCCGGGAAATGTTCATACGCTGTCATCGTTCTTTTATAGTCAATGTACATCAGATTAAAGAAATCTTCCCAGATACACATTCCACTTTTTTATTGGCTATGGTAAATGGAGAAAGAATTTCTGTTAGCCAGTCCTATGCAAGTTATTTCCGAAAATTATTAGGGTTTTAATATAAAACGTTTGAATAAGGGGTAATTACTCCGATATTCAAGCGTTTTTTTTATGAAACTTCCATCATTAAGGAAGTAAATAAATCCTGTAGAATAATTTATTCTGTTCTAGTATTAAAATATTCTGTCTGAGTCCAATAAAAGATGTCTCCGTCGAGTTTTATCAAAATTGTGACAAAAGGGGGTAGAATTATTTAAATGCACTTTTTGAGGGGGATACTTAAATGTATAACAATTTAAATCGTATTAAGGATACTAGTTTGCATAGTTTAGTAGTTGGAGCAGAAGAAGCAGCTTCATGGATTCAACATGGGATGACATTGGGGTTAAGTGGTTTTACACGTGCGGGTGATGCGAAAGCGGTTCCATTTGCATTAGTAGAAAGAGCTGTCAATGAATCCTTTAAAGTGAATATATTTACAGGTGCTTCTTTAGGCTCCGATATTGATAAACTACTATCTGAAGCAGGAATTGTGCATAAACGTTTACCATTCCAAGCGGATGCAACGATGCGCAAACATATTAATACAGGTGATCATTTGTTTGTTGATCAACATTTGTCTCATACATCGGAGTTAATACGTTCTGGTGTATTGCCAATCATTGACTTTGCAATTGTGGAAGCGGTTTCAGTCACTGCAGATGGAATGATTATACCAACTACATCTGTAGGTAATTCTACAACCTTTGTTTCTCAAGCAAAAAATATCATTATAGAAATTAATGTAGCACAATCGGAAATGTTAGAAGGACTGCATGATATATATGAACCAGCCGCTCAAGGAATTAGACTACCAATTCCTTTATCAAAAGTAGAGGATCGTATAGGCCAAATAGGTATTCCTTTTGATGCATCCAAAGTAAAAGGTATTGTATTTACTAACAATTTGGATTCACCATCTCCTATTGTTCCACCAGACCATGAAACAGAAGAAATGGCGCAGCATTTAATCGAGTTTTTACGTCAAGAAGTGAGCGCTGGTAGATTAACAAATAAGCTAGCTCCACTTCAAGCTGGTATAGGTTCAGTTGCTAATGCAGTGCTAGGTGGCATGATTAACTCTGAGTTTGAAGACCTACAAGTATACTCTGAAGTTCTTCAAGACTCTGTATTTGAACTAATAGATGCCGGCAAAGTAAACTTTGCATCTGCATGCTCTATAACACTCTCACAAGAAATGATGGATAAAGTGTACGGTAACTTGGAGGAGTATCGAGATAAATTAGTGTTAAGACCGCAAGAAATTACGAATCATCCAGAGATTATTCGTCGTTTAGGACTTATCTCTATTAACACAGCCTTAGAATTTGATATTTACGGAAATATTAACTCTACACATGTATCAGGCACTAAAATGATGAACGGGATTGGCGGTTCAGGGGATTTTGCTCGCAACTCTAGAATAGCAATATTTGTAACGAAATCCATTGCTAAAGGCGGTAACATCTCTAGTATAGTGCCTTTCGTAGCTCATGTGGATCACACGGAGCATGATGTGGATGTAGTAGTAACAGAGCAGGGATATGCGGATCTTCGTGGTTTAGCACCTAGAGAACGTGCAGAGTTAATCATTAATAACTGTGTACATCCAATGTACAAAAAGCAGTTACGTGATTACTATGAAGAAGCATTAACTAGAGGTGGTCAAACTCCACATGTACTAGAAAAAGCATTTTCTTTCCATGCGAACCTAGCAAACAATGGAACAATGATTGATAAAGAAAAAACATTTGTATAATAAAAAAACCGATTCCATTGGAGTCGCCACCTTTCACTGCAATCAATTAGTGTGTAGTACTCCACTATAAGATTTAGCATAACTTATTGCTTAGATGATAAGATTGGTCAGGTTTTTGAGAGTGATTAAAAAATTTGTAATCAATTAGAACTGCGGCTTTCCGAAGGTAGGGGAAGAAAGCAACTTTTCTGTTATTCTAGTGGAAATAAAGAGAAGCAGTAAGTGTTTTTCCAATAAAGAAGCAAAAGAGCGAACGAAATTGTATCTTCGAGAGCTTGCTCTTTGAATAGGAAAGTAGCATTTCTCTAGTTATCCAAAAATGAACCTACCTGTTTCTAAGTGTTGTAGAATGGCGACGCACAGACAAAAGTCATAAAATTACTAAGAAAAGAGATGTAGGTCGTGACGGTAGTCACGACCTACATCTCAAAAAAATCAAACGGTAATAATATAGCAAAACGTCTGTCCAAAGCCCTTCGCAAACGATAAAAACAGGTTTTGAACTTAAGGGACCCGTCATTTTTTTTCGGTTTTTCTTAATGTATGTCTTTCTTTTTAAAGCGACCACCTCGAACTTCAGCGATATTGCCTACTGCTAAAAAGGCATGGTCATCTATTTCTTCTACAATAGATTTTAGCTTCGCTTCTTCCAATCGTGTAATGACCGTAAAGATAACCTTTTTGTTTTCTCCAGTATATGCTCCTTCCCCGTGTAAATAAGTTACTCCCCGTCCTAACCGGTCCATGATAGCATCTCCAATATCTTCAATACTATCACTAATGATATAGACGGATTTTGACTCATCTAATCCTTGAATCACAATATCTATCGTTTTAAAGGCGATAAAATACGCTAAAAATGAATACATGGCTTGTTCCCAAGTAAATACAAATCCAGCAATTGCAAAGATGACCAGATTGATAATCATGATGATCTCCCCAACTGAAAACGGTGTGGCCTTGTTAAATAAAATAGCAAGTATTTCCGATCCATCTAGAGAGCCTCCATAACGAATAACTAGGCCAACACCTGTGCCTAGAACGATTCCTCCAAATACAGTGGCGAGTAATAAATCAGGTGTAATGGCTTCGATATGATGTAGGAAAGAAGTACAAATGGATAGTATAGTAATACCGAACAATGTGGATAAAGCAAAGGTTTTTCCTATTTGTTTATATCCAAGGAAAAAGAATGGGATGTTCAGGATGAATATAAAAATTCCTAAACGAACTCCGGTTAAGTGGGATAGAATGATGGATACACCTACAACGCCACCGTCTAATATTTGATTTGGAACTAGAAATAATTCTAATCCAATAGCCATTAATATAGCTCCTATGGCAATCATGAGTAAACGGGTAAATACGACTTGCTTGGGGGTGCTTCTGTGGGGAGTTCTGACAGGTTTCAATTCACTAGTTAAATCACTCAATGTTAATCTCCTCTTTCTAAAAAGTAATCATATATTTAGTTTATAGAAAAATTCTGTATATAGAAAGGGGGAATTAATATGCTTGATAAACGAAAGATAACTTAATTGACAAAACAAAATGGTTGTAATTATAATAGTTACATCGGAGGTAGGATAATATGAAAATAAGCAGTAGATTTACTGTAGCCATACATGTAATATCACTAATTTCATTAAATCAAAATATTGTTTCTACATCCGAATGGATTGCAGAAAGTGTAAATACCAATCCAGTTGTTATACGTAGAGTGATGGGAAAACTGAAAAAAGCTGGTCTTATAGATATCCGTCGTGGTCTTGGAGGAGCAACGCTTCAAAGAAATCTAGAGGATATAACCTTACTAGATGTCTATAAAGCCGTCGAAGTAGTGGAGGATGGAGAACTCTTTCAAATGCATGATAATCCTAACCCTAATTGTCCAGTCGGAGCTAATATACAAGATGTGCTAGAGTTAATATTAGTACGAGCTCAGGATGCAATGGAAGCGGTATTAAAAGAAATCACCATGGAAGAATTAGTAAAAGTTTTAAGTAAAAAAATTGGATGAAGTTGAATCCTTTTTTTTGAAATAGTTGTAACTAACATAGTTACGACAATATGAATCTATTGGAGGAATTAAGATGAAAATCGGTATAATTGGAGCAACAGGAAAAGCAGGTAGTTTGATTTATAAAGAGGCAGCTGACAGAGGTCACGAAGTAACTGCTATCGTAAGAAACGCAGCTAAGTTAGAAAATACAAATGGATCAGTACTAGAGAAAGATGTTTTCGATTTAACTGCATCAGATCTTCAAGCATTTGACGTAGTAGTAAATGCGATTAGCGCACCTCCGGGTCAAGAGCATCTTCATGTAGAAGCTGGAAAGTCATTAATAGAAGCAGCTACAGAAGCAGTTAATACGAAACTAGTAGTTGTTGGTGGAGCAGGAAGTTTATTTGTAGATGAAGCAAAAACAATTAAAGTGATGGATACGCCAGACTTTCCAAAAGAATATTTACCAACTGCAACTAACCAAGGAAAAAATCTGGATGATTTACAACGAAGTGAAGGATTCGAATGGACATTTGTAAGTCCTGCAGCGTTTTTTAATCCAGAAGGTAAACGAACTGGTTCTTATCAAACTGGAAAAGATAATTTTATCGTGAATGCAAAAGGTGAAAGCTATGTGAGCTATGCAGACTATGCTATTGCTATTGTCGATGAACTGGAAAATCCTGTGCATGTAAACGAGCGCTTCACTGTTGTAGCAGAGGCGGAATAATCGATGGAAATAGGTGTTTATACTTTTGGGGATATTGGTCCCAATCCACATACAGGAGAAACAATCAGTGCTTCTCAACGCTTAAAAGAAGTAATTGAACTGGCGAAGATAGCAGACGAGGCGGGCCTAGATATTTTCGGAGTTGGTGAACATCATCGATTAGATTACACCATTTCCTCACCAGCAGTAGTCCTTTCTGCCATTGCTCAAGCGACTAAACACATTAAATTAACTAGTGCTACATCTGTATTGAGCACATTAGATCCGGTACGATTGTTTGAAGATTTTGCTACATTGGACCAGATTTCAGACGGAAGGGCAGAGATTATTGCTGGTAGAGGAGCATTTGTTGAATCCTTTCCTCTTTTTGGATATGATTTGCAAGATTATGATGCTTTATTTGAAGAAAAGGTTAAATTACTTCAACAACTAAATCAGCAAGAGATTGTCACATGGCAAGGTCAGTTTCGATCGGCTCTTAAAGGTGCAATGATAGCACCTAGACCTGTTCGAGATGAAGTCCCAATCTGGATTGGTGTAGGAGGTACTCCAGAAAGTGCAATGAGGGCAGGAAGACTGGGAACTGGGATGGCCCTTGCTATTTTAGGAGGAGATCCAATAAGATTTAAACCACTTGTGGATCTCTATCGTCAAGCTGGAGCAGAGGCGGGGCATTCACCCGAAAAACTGTCTATTGGTGTTACTGGTCATACGTATATTGCAAAAGACAGCCAGCAGGCAAAGGATGAATTTTATCCGTATTACTCAAATTATTGGGCTTATGTGAATCGACAAAGAGGAATGGGTACGAGAATGTCGCGTTCCGATTTTGAACATATGGCAAGTCCAGAAACGGCATTGTTAGTAGGTAGTCCACAGCAAATAATAGAAAAAATTCTACATCAATACGAATTATATGGACACCAACGATTTATCGCTCAGTTGGATATTGGTGGTCAACCGTTTAGCGCAGTAGTTAAAGGATTGGAGCTTCTTGCGACAGAAGTAGCACCGGTTATAAGAAGAGAGACAAGTAAATAACTTATTAGAACATGGCTTGAGTACATTAAATATGTATTCAGGTCGTTTTTATATTAGTCCTTATTACCAACAT
The DNA here is from genome assembly GCF_048572895.1 of Psychrobacillus sp. BM2. GTDB lineage: Bacteria > Bacillota > Bacilli > Bacillales_A > Planococcaceae > Psychrobacillus. Next base: position 3,919,299 of record NZ_CP183878.1, on the reverse strand, counting down.
TCTAGTACAGAAAGAATAAAGAAAAGCATTTACGGATACTTCCTCCATTACGCAAGTAAATGAAGAAAGAGAGAGCAAGTAACTTATAAGGTAAAGCAAGTAACTGATAGAATTGGCTGAAAAAAAGCGTCATCTAAACTACCTGTTTCATTAACTAATCATTATTATTGAAATATTTTGTATAGTCTGCGAAAATGAATATAAGACTATATTTTTATTTTAATAGTTTTGAAAGCGCATACATAAAGTTGGTCTAGCATACGATATGGAATGTGCTAAATAGATATGAAGGGGAGGAATTAGAAAATGGTTTATGCATTTCCGAATACAGAAGGCTCGAAGGTTTCATTTAAGGACAAGTATGAAAACTATATTAATGGCGAGTGGACACCCCCGGTAAAAGGACAATACTTTGAAAATGTTACACCAATTACAGGTAAAGTATTTACACAAGTTGCCCGTTCAACCTCAGAAGATATTGAGTTGGCTTTAGATGCAGCGCATGCTGCCAAAGATGCGTGGGGCTCCACTTCTGTGGCTGAAAGAGCAAATATATTAAATAAAATTGCGAATAGAATAGAAGAAAACTTAGAACTATTAGCAGTAGCTGAAACATGGGATAACGGTAAAGCTGTTCGGGAAACCTTAAATGCTGATATTCCTCTAGCTATTGACCATTTCCGCTATTTTGCAGGTGCTATTCGTGCACAAGAAGGAGGCTTAAGTCAAATTGACAACGATACAGTTGCTTATCATTTCCATGAACCACTAGGGGTTGTAGGGCAAATCATTCCTTGGAATTTCCCGATTCTAATGGCAGTATGGAAGCTGGCACCAGCACTTGCAGCAGGTAACTGTGTCGTCTTGAAACCAGCAGAACAAACCCCTGCATCTATCTTGGTGCTGATTGAACTGATTGGAGACTTATTGCCTCCTGGAGTCGTAAACATTGTCAATGGTTTCGGGTTAGAGGCTGGAAAACCTTTAGCATCTAGTCCTCGAATTAGTAAAATTGCATTTACTGGTGAAACAACAACCGGTCGTTTAATCATGCAGTATGCATCTCAAAACTTAATACCAGTAACATTAGAGCTTGGAGGAAAATCACCAAACATTTTCTTCGAAGACATTATGGATGAAGATGATGCATTTTTGGATAAAGCGGTAGAAGGATTTGTAATGTTCGCATTGAACCAAGGAGAGGTATGTACTTGTCCGTCACGTGTCTTAATTCAAGAATCTATCTATGATAAATTCATCGAACGAGTAATTGCGCGTGTAGAAGCTATCAAAATAGGGAACCCGCTAGATCCATCTGTTATGATGGGTGCACAGGCTTCAACTGAACAAATGGAAAAAATTCTTTCTTACTTAGATATTGGTAAGCAAGAGGGAGCAGAGTGTTTAATCGGCGGGGAACAAAACAAATTAGACGGAGAACTGGCGGAAGGTTACTATATTAAACCAACTGTCTTCAAAGGAAATAACAAAATGCGTATTTTCCAAGAAGAGATTTTTGGACCAGTCGTTTCGGTAACGACATTTAAAACAAAAGAAGAAGCATTGGAAATTGCTAATGATACGTTATACGGTTTAGGGTCTGGTATTTGGACTCGTAACATGAACACTGCCTATCGTTTCGGACGTAAAATTCAAGCTGGTCGTGTATGGACAAACTGTTATCACCAGTATCCAGCACATGCTGCATTTGGTGGATATAAAATGTCTGGTATTGGGCGCGAAAATCATCTTATGATGCTTAACCACTACCAACAAACGAAAAACCTTCTTGTAAGCTATAGTGAAAACAAGCAAGGCTTCTTTTAACTAATTCTGCGGAGATACACCTTCGCTAAATTAAGTTAATAGCGTTAGGCTGATGTCGCAGATTTTGAAAGGGTGAGTGTAGATGGTTGAACGCGTAATTGCCACAGACGCTGCACTAGAACTTATTGAACTATTAAAAGGTAAGCACGGACCACTTATGTTTCATCAATCAGGAGGCTGCTGCGATGGTTCTTCTCCTATGTGTTATCCAGAAGGCGATTTAATCGTCGGAGACCAAGATGTACTACTTGGAAGAATAGGAGATGTTCCATTTTATATGCACAAAAGTCAGTTTGACTATTGGAAGCATACACAGCTCATCATAGATGTAGTGGACGGTCGGGGAGGAATGTTTTCTTTAGAAGGAGTGGAGGGAAAACGATTTTTAACAAGATCCCGAGCATTTACAACAGAAGAAAACAACCAATTACAAGTATAAATGAAGCGAAGTAAGGAGCTTGTAGCTCTCTACTTCGCTTTTCATTTCTCCCCTAGGATTGCTTCCGTTATACTATACATAAATCTAATGAATGAAAGAAGGGTTTCCTTTGGTTCAAGAGTTATTAAGAAAGCATTCGTCTGTTAGAAAATTTAAAGACTATACATTAACTAAAGAGGAAGTTTCTGAGCTGGTTGAGACTGCACAACACGCTGCTAGTTCTCATTTTGTCCAAGCATATAGCGTTATATGGGTAAGTGATGAACAAAAAAAGGAAGAGCTTGGTAGATTATCTAAAAATCCTAAGCAATTTGAAACTGCTGGAGCGTCGTTATTATTATGTGCTGATTTTCATCGTTTACAGGTGGCCGGTAAATTGCAGCAGACAGAGATTGTCATAGATACAACTGAAAATGTCTTAGTAGGAGCAGTTGATGTAGCTCTTTTTGCACAAAATTTAGTCATTGCAGCAGAAGCAAAAGGTTTTGGTATTTGTTATATAGGAGGAGTACGTAACGATCCAGCCGCAATTAGTCATTTGTTTGATTTGCCCACAGGGGTATTTCCTCTATTTGCAATTACTCTTGGTGTACCAGATCAGCAAAATGAAGTTAAACCTCGATTGCCAGTAGAGGCGGTTCTACATGAAAATAACTATAATAGCGCAAAATACGAAGATCTATTGCCCGAGTACGATCAAACAATGGAAGATTATTATACAAGCCGTGGATCCAATCAAAAAACGGCAAATTGGACCAAGTCAATGGCTGACTTTCTAGAGAAACCGAGAAGAACTCATATGGCTAACTTTTTAGCGAGTAAAGGATTCCATCTCAAATGAAAAAAAAGTGGACAATAGAGCAGGTTAAAGGCTATATGGAGCCTCATCGAAATGAAGAAAATGCAATTCCTATGGTCAAATATATGAAAAATCATTTCCCCTTTCTAGGGATTAGAACACCAGAACGTCGATTGCTTTTTAAAAAGATGACGACAGAAATGGAGCTTCCTCAATATGTAGACATGCAAAAAGAAGTGTGGGCTCTATTCCAGCTAGAGGAAAGAGAATATCATTACATAGCAATTGAATTATTGGCCAAATATAAAAATCAACTGACTCTTGAGGATTTAAATTTCTGTCAACGTCTTATTGAAACAAAGTCTTGGTGGGATAGTGTGGATTCTATTGCCCCCAAGATAGTAGGAGATATCGTTTTCGCTAACAGACTCGAAGGGGAAGCGGTGATGGTAGAATGGGCAAAGTCCACGAATATGTGGACGAATAGAGCTTCTATTTTACATCAATTAAAGTATAAGGAAAAAACAAATGAAGAACTGTTATTTGCAACCATTAAGCGTCATGCATTATCAAAAGAATTCTTTCTTCAAAAGTCAATCGGTTGGGTTTTGAGGGAGTATGCAAAAACACGTCCGCAAGTAGTACAGTATTTTGTAGGAAATCACACACTTGCCCCTTTAAGTAAGAGAGAAGCTTTAAAGCATTTCAAATGATTTATAAGAAAAACCGGGCAAAAAGAAGCCTGGTCCTTTAGGATCAAAACCTGTTTCTTTCTTTTTCGAGGGGCTTGAACAGACATTTTGCTATAGGATTACCGAGTGAATTTATAGTGAGTATTGGTTGTGACGATTGTCACAACCAATACTCACTTTTTTCGGTAATCTTATGGCGGTTGCCTGTCGGTCGCCACACGAGGTGGCGCTCTTAGCCTTTGTACCCCGCCTGAAACGGAAATCAGTAGTATCATTAGTTAAGATCTTATTCTTAGAAAGGCCATGATATCTGAGTATAAGGCACATAATTTTATACTTTGCATCTCTTATAAAAAGAGGATGTCACAAAAAATCAGTAAGCACTGACTTTTGAACAACCTCTTATTTTGTGAAAAAGTTTTCTGTGTAGTAAGGAGTCGACTTTTCATCAAAAGCTGTACCGACACCCAGATTTTCATAATGAACGCTTAAAATGTTTTTCCGGTGCCCCAATGAATTCATCAATCCCTCATGAGCGAAGATGCTACTAGTTTGTCCATATGCTAAATTTTCTCCAGCATAGGTAAAGTTCAAACCATCTTCCTCCATTCGATTAAATGGTGATTTTCCCTCTAGGTTTTCATGACTAAAATAGTTATGAATGGCCATATCCTCACTATGCTTTCGAGCAGTGTCACTCACACTTTCATCGTAGGAGAGAACAGAAAGACCATGTACAACTCGTGCGGCATTTGTGAGGTCAAAAAGTTGAAATTCAAATCCCTTTTTCAGTTCGTCGGATGGCTCTCCAAAAGTAGATTCGTGATTTTTCTCAACAGACTTTTCAATTACTTGGATGGCAGTGATTGTATTGTTTTCATGAAGATCGTAGAAAAATGTTACGTAGTTATTATCGATTAAAAACAAATCATATTCACCTGCATCAGGTAGGAGATAGATGATATTCCCTTTTTTCAGTTTCTTAATAGGCTCATCTAATTTAGAAAGTACTTCTTCCCTAGTACTATCCATTTGTAAACCTAGAAAGGAAGATTCAGAAGGCTGATTGGTAAACATGGCATTTACCCTATTGTTACTATCATAGGAAACCATCATGAAGTTTCGATAGTTTTCATGGTATGTATGCCATACTAAATTATATTCATTTATACTAACCCGTTTGGCATTGCCATGAATTTTCTCAATTTCACTTTTTTTCATGCCCATTTTTATTTGGTCTAACTCAATACCTGTACCTTCTAGTGTTTCTTGATCTGACGCAATATGGGTGGCTGGTTCATCTTTTATTTGCATCCAGTATGCTTTTGCTTCTTCCCAATATTGTTCTACTTCCAGTGAATCAATCCATTCATCCACAGGCTCTAGAAACGAAAGGTTAACGTATTTTACTGTATATTCTTCCCATAACGGTCTAGTGAAGAAAAGCACTAAAACAAAAAGTACTAACCAGCCTATTTTTCTCATGCCATACCTCCAAACTACTTACTAATTTCCCCACAAACAATTCGTCCTCCAGAATTTCCAGAGGGATCAGTCTTATAGTCATCAGCATTTTCATGAATAATAAGTGCACTTCCATCAGCATCTAATAATGAGTTGCTTTTTCCTGCAGCCAAAACTACTGCTGGAGATACTGTCTCTAATTCTACTTTACCATCTTCTCCGACTTCAATGTTAGGTAAATCACCTAAATGATAACCTTTTGGGTTTTCAAAACCATGCTCTTTGTGAGTCGGATTGAAGTGGGCACCAGCCGTTTCAAAGGTAGGTTTTTCACAGCTTGCCTTTTCATGAAAATGGATTGCTTTAACACCAGGGGTAAGTCCTTCTGCCTTTAAGAGAATGTGAACTCCTTTTGAATGCTCAGTTAAAGTTGCCTGTCCTACTTCTTTACCTTCGGTGTTTACTAATGAAACCTGCACATTTTCATTTAAGTCGGCATCTGCAGAGGGAAAATTACATCCTCCAAGTGCAGTGACCGCTATAAGTAATGGAATTACGAATTGCTTTTTCATCTAATTGTCCTCCTTGAAATACTATATTGGTTCAAGTATTCCCAAATTAAGGGCATATATATACGTGGAAGACGAAAAAGTTACCAATAAAAAAGTACAACGTCTCGGCTAAACAGGACGTTGTACTTTTTTTACTCGTAATATAAATAGAACAAGCGCAATAACAAGGAAAATAATTGAGAATAGATATAAATTTTGATAGCCAAGCGAAGTGGCAACAAGACCTAGAATGTAAGAACCTATTGCAAGGCCCGTATCGAATAATGTAAAGAATGTCGCTGTAGCATAACCACTGCGTTCATGCTTGGTAGCCTGAATTGCAAGTGTTTGAAAGCTTGGAACTACTGCACCATATCCTAAACCGATAAATGCCCCGGAGAGTAGGAAAAGTAAGGGTGAGTTCATATAAGCAAGTAAAGCAAGTCCAATCATGAAAGAGACAAGACCAGGAATAACAATATATTTAGGACCTTTTTCATCAAAGATTCGACCTGTAAATGGTCGTGTAGCTAGCATCATGATTGCAAAGACAGCAAAAAAGCTACTGGTTAAGTGGAGTACTCCTTTTTCTTGTGAGTATATAGAGAGATAAGAAAGTACACTAGCATAAGAAAAAGCAACTAAACTAGCTATTAATGCAACAGGTAACGCTTTTTTCTCAAAAAGATCATTCCACGTTAACTTCGATCTAGGAAAAGCTGTTCTCGGATTTTTGTCAGCGGGTATTAATAATGCCGAAATAGAGCCAACTAGTAGTAAAACCGTTAAGGATAAAAACATGACATCATAGGAGAATGATTGCATGAGTGTTAAAGCGATTAACGGCCCGACAACAACCGCTAAGTTTGTTGACATAGTAAAATAACCTAGTCCAGCACCACGTCTAGAAATAGGAATATTATCTGCAGCCATCGAACCGCTAGCTGTGGTAGCGATACTAAAGAAAATACCTTGTGCAAATCGCAATACCAATAAAGCACCAAAAGGCTCAATAAAATAATAAAGTCCTGTACATACTAGATACAGGAACAAAGTTAGCCATAATATCTTTCGTTTTCCAAATAGATCTAAAATCTTACCGGAAAAAGGTCGTGTAACAATTGCAGAGATTAAAAAGATTGTCATTAACAAACCGGCATCTTCGTCTGAACGCGACAATACATCCGTGGCGTAGAGTGGAAGTACGGATACGAGTCCGTAAAAAACAATAAAAATAGAAAAGTTTGTAGTAAACAAACTAATAAAAGCTTTCGTCCATATAGGCTCTTTATTCTTCAAACTAATACTCCTCCTGTTTATTTATTTAGCATTAACGGGTAGTGATCCTCCCACTTCAAGGCTTGGCCCAACTAATTTAGCATAAGTGGAAGACAACTGCCGTAAAAGCGCGAATGATTCATTTTTCAATCAGTGGGGGACGTAGAAACCCCCCACTGATTGAAGTTTCACTTTATCTAATCTTTTTTAGGAGTTCAAATAATAGCACTTCCTCTTCTTTGGATAAAACCGCGACCATTCGATCCTCAAATTCCATCATAGCCTCTTTAATAGCTGGAAACTGCTGTAATGCATGTTCGGACAGTTTTACAATTTTCTCTCGTTTATCTTTTCCAGAGCATATTTCAATCCAACCTAGCTCAGATAATCTATTTACAGTTCTTGTAATTGTGGGTGCCTCGACATTTAAATATCTCCAAATCTGTGTCAATGTCATTTCTTTATGTTGTTGTATACAGTAAAGGACTGACCACTGAGAAGCGTATAAATTAAACTTTTTTAATGTATGATTTACTTCTTGTGTTAAAAAACGAGTTTTCTGAAAAAGCTCATGAATTATTGGGTTCATTGAGTGAAATACACTCCTTCTAATATAGTTGAATTTTATTTAGCTAGTTAAGTATAAAACATTTTGCAACTATTTGCAAAGAGCATATAGTCATGTAGTATACGAAAGTCACAAAATTTTTAAAATAGAAATATAAAAAAACCGAGCAATATGCTCGGAAAGTTTACCGTATTAAAAACATTGAAAAGAGGAAATTCTATCTAAATCAGTTCCGTAAAAAGTCCACATAAATCCGTTCCATCTAAAACCGGAAATGGATCTTCTGCCGACATGAGTTGGGAAAAGCCAAAAAGCATTGCCATTATTCAACCATATATACGTATTGCGGAACAAGCATCCACGAATTGAGCCAGGATCTACTGCAAATACACCGACACTTTGTCTTTGTGGTACGAAAGATGGTGGTGGACTAGTTGGAGCCCCTTGTTGTTGCTGTTGTCCCCCTGGTGGAAAACTAGGAGGAAATGATGGTCCCTGTTGTCCGGGTTGCTGACCGAATGGAGGGAACATATTCCCTGGAAACTGTTGTTGTCCGAATGGAGGCATCATACTACCAGGGAACTGTTGATTTCCAAATTGTTGCCCTTCAATTGAAGGAAAACCCTCCGGACCCCCTTGATTTTGTGGAAAAGGAAATTGATTGTTCATTGCTAAATCCTCCTTTCATAAAGTAATCAACTTAGTATATGTCAGGAGGATATTTGTGGAACGGTGCCTATCAGATATAGGATATTGCCTTTTCAATTAATTGCTCACTTGTTATAATTTTCTCTCCGCCGCCTTGAGCCATTCGTTCATTGCCACCACCTTTTCCATTGATATAAGGCAAGACATGTGCTATTAACTCTTTCATACTTTGTTCTACGTCATTTCCTTTTGCAGCGACGACTTGCAACTTGTCCTGATTGTTGGAGACCAAAATACATATTGAGTTCGGCGTTTCTTGGATTACTAATTTAGCTAGTTTTTGCAGCTCCTGCATAGATCTGTTTTCAAATATGCAAGTAATCGTAGTTTTGTCAGAGCTTTCTCTCAACTCTTTTGCTTCGTATGCTAAAAGAGAATTTGATAAATCTACTACTTGTTTTTCAAGTCTTGAATTTTGCGTTAAAAGATTTTTTGTTGCATTCATTATTTTGTTTTCAGGAGTGCTTAATATGCTAACTAAATTTACTAGTACCTGTTGCTTTCTATGTAGATGTGTAAGAATCCTTTCCCCACAAATAAACTCCACACGTACAGCTTTCTTTTGTTTTTCTGTTTGAAGAATTTTAATGGCTCTCACTTGTCCTGTTGATATTGGATGAGTTCCACCACATGCATTGTAATCGAAGTCAGGAATTATGACGAGTCTAATATTTTCTTTTAAAGATGTCGCTTTTCGTAGCTTATAATTTGATAATTCCTTTTCTGTTACCCACTTTGTTTCAATAAGACGGTTTTCCAGAATGATTTGATTGGCAAGTTGTTCCGTTTCCATTAATTGTTGTTCGGACACCTCTGTTACATTTAAGTCAATCGTGACTGTATCCTTCCCTAGATGAAAGCTAATCGTTTGGAATTTAAATAATTGTTCAAAGGCTGCCGATAGAATATGCTGTCCGGCATGCTGCTGCATATGATCGAAACGTCGCTCCCAATCGATCTGTCCATTTACCTCCGTTGTATTGTCAGGTAAAGGATTGGTAAGGAAATGTCTTATTTCTCCGTCGATTACCTCTACATTTGTCACTTCAATACCGTTTATTAGACCAAGATCATGAGGCTGACCTCCTCCAGTAGGGTAGAAGGCAGTCTCGGAAAGTACTACATAATTAGGTTGCTGTTCTATTACTTTCGCTTTAAAACATTGGATACTGGGATCTTCATAATAGAGTTTGTTAGTCATTTGAACGAGCTCCTTTTAGGATTTGATAGTTTCGAGCATTCTTTAAAATCAAAGTGTATACAACTGATACAGGAATCATGTTCAATTAGCTGCAGTGCTATTGTTATAGCATAATTTGTAAGAATAAATCCACCAAATTGCAATAGTAATTATGGAAATAGTTTAATATACTGAATTTAACGAAAAAATAAAAGTTAAATGAGGTTTTATAGATGAACAAATTAGCAAAAAAGTATTGGGATACTTATTGGAAGGGAAAAGAAACACCATTATCGGTGACTTCTTGGCAGTTTGGTGGAATCCCAGATGAACTGGCTCAGTTAGTGAAGAATGGTGTGAAATCTGCTACATGCTCGTTACATCTATTTTATGAATTAGAGAACGAGCCACTTCCAAAGGTGGATGATTATAGTATTGTACTTAATAGTAAGGATGAACCAGTTTGTATAATACGCACGTCTGACGTAAAAATAATGCCGATGAACGAAGTCCCTCCGAATTTTGCTTATGCGGAAGGAGAAGGAGACCGCTCCTACGACCATTGGAGGAAGGTACATATCGAATTTTTCACAAACGAGTTAAAAGGTGTAAGTAGGGAGTTTTCAGAAGACATGCTACTTGTTTGCGAGCGCTTTGAATTGATAGACGTTAAGTAATGGGGGGAGAATATGTTTAAGACAGTAACTCTATATACAAATCAATTAAAACAACTGCGAGGTTTCTATGGAAATGTTTTGGAAATTCCAATAGAGGCATCAACAGACGAACATTTTCAAATATCAATTGGAACTTCGACGCTTATTTTTCGGCTTTCCGAATTACAGACTTCCTATCATTTTGCTATTAACATCCCAGGTAATCAGTTTACACTTGCGAAGCATTGGGCAAAAGAAAGGGTAATACTAAATAGAGAAGCAGCAGTTGATGAAATATATTATGCTCGATTTGAAGCAGATGCAATTTATTTTGAAGATCCAGCGGGGAACGTCATTGAACTAATTGCAAGACGTAATGTAGATAAATGGAGCGACTTTAGCATCGAGTCATTTTTAAACCTAAGTGAGGTAAGTATTACCACTCCATTTGTAGAAGAAGCAGGAGAGAAGCTACAAGAAATTGGTATTCCTATTTCAGGTCATGTCCAAATTGAACCTGATGAATTAAACTTTCTAGGAAAAAAAGATACGTTTATTTTATTAGTTCCGCCTAAGCATAGATGGTATTTTTCTAAAAGAATGAGTGAGACCTCTCCATTAGAAATAGTGCTAGTAGATGGAAAAGTAATTTTAGTGAATAGAGAAGGAAAAATAACGATTCAATAAAAGAAAAGCGACAAATTATATCCACAGGGGAATAATAGTCACTTTCTTAAAAGGTTATCCACATGTGAATAACTTTAAATATCGTAATGCTGTGGATATACTGTTGGTAACTTAAGAATTAGCTTTCAGAGCATACATTAATGTGGAATATGTTTGAATCTCCGAAAAATTAATACCAAGCGAAACTGCCGTTTGAGCAAGTTCAGGTCGAATTCCTGAGAAAATGGCACTTACGCCAATAAGCTTTAATGCAGCATACAGTTGATATAGTTGTTGGGCAACCATAGTATCTAGCACTGGTACTGCAGATAAATCAATAAATATAGTACTTAGTTTTTTAGCGGAACTTTGCTCCAATGTAGACTCTAAAATAATTGTAGCGCGTTCTGTATCGATATTTCCTACTAAAGGTAAAACTCCAATACCGTCTTTTATAGGAATAACTGGACTACTTAATTCTGTAATAAGAGCTTGTTGGGAGGCAAAAAGATTTACTGTATATTCATGATGGTATTTCGCAAAATTTTCTATAATATAATCGAATGCGGTATTCATCAGGTTTGACCATTCAGCAACATCTTCTACGGTGGCAAGTGTAGGAGATTGTTGGATGAATTTTTGAACAATATTCCAATAGGCTATTCGGACGTTGCGGAAACTTCGAATACTCTCATACAAAGGATTTTTTTCTTTTGCTCTTTTCTCAGCCACTTCAGCGGAACGAATGTTGATATATTCTACGTATTCAAATTGATCTTTGATATATACAGAAGAGATGGCTTCTATTAGAATTTCATTTTCTTCTTTTAAATATGTATTGTGTTCTGATAAAGCATAGGATGGATCAACTTTTGATTGTTGAGCTAACCATGCATCTGTTATTGCTGATTTATTTGTCATGATAAAATCATATAATTCTTTGTTTAGATGACTCATTTTTTATCTCCTTCAATCGTTCTAGTATTATTATTGTAAGGGTAATGGCCAAATTATTCCACTTGAGCGTTGCAGAAGAACAGGGTGAGAACAGAGTTAGGGGGTAAACAATTGCAGAAAACAATCGGTTTAGTAGTTGGAATCGCGTTAGTATTATTACTGGGAGTAGTTTATGTGCTAAGTAATAATCAGAAACAAGTAGAACAAGAAGATGTGGAACAACAATCTGTTGAGACTCACAATTTTAAAAAAGTGCTTGCCTACGAAAATGACTATATGGGCAATAATTCTAACATCACAAATCTATTTAATAATCTTCCTCTTTCTAATTATAGGGATTTAGTAGAGTTGGAACTAGATACATTCACATTCGTGGTAAATTATAATACGAGTAGTAACGAAAAAACGGTTATATATAATGCAACAGCGGCTTTTGTTTTGATAAAAAACCTAGAAATAATTGATATGCGCTTTTCAGACCAATCCTATGTGATAACAAGAGAGAATGTGGAACAATGGTTTGGAGACGATTTTGATAGTTTAATAGATCCGGCGGTATTTAAAGAGAAAGTTCAAATGCCAATAATGGAAAGTACAACGACCGATTGGCTTGATCAGTATACAAAATAGGGGTGTTTTGTCATGAATAATTTAACGAATCAATTAGAAAAGATTCAAGCAGAAAATCAATTTTCAGGATCTATCTTTATGAAGCAAGGCGAATCGGTGCATGTTCAGGCTAGTTTTGGTTACGCTAATCGTGCAGATGCAATACTAAATGAAAAGCAAACCCGCTTTGGTATTGCTTCGGGGTGTAAATTATTTACAGCAGTTGCGATTGCTCAACTTGCAGAAGTAGGGAAATTGAGTTTTGATGACCTTTTAAGAGACGTATTAGACATTTCTTTTCCACATTTTCACGAAGATGTTACAATCCATCATTTACTTACGCATACTTCGGGTATCCCGGATTATTTTGATGAGGATGTAATGGATGACTTTGAAGAATTATGGATAAATACTCCGATGTACCATATCCGCCGATTACATGACTTTTTACCATTGTTTCAAAAGGAGCAGCAGAAGTTTGTACCGGGAGAAAGTTTTTCTTATAATAATGCGGGATATATTGTTTTAGGTTTGATCGTAGAAAAAGTGAGTGGAATGGTATTTACCGACTATGTTCAACAGAATATTTTGGACAAAGCGGGCATGAAGAACTCCGGTTATTTTGCATTAGATGCTTTACCTGCTAGAACGGCAATTGGTTACATAGATTATGAAGACGGTACATGGAAAACAAATATGTATTCTCTTCCCGTACAGGGAGGATCAGATGGTGGAGCATTTGTAACCGCTGAGGATATGGTGTTATTTTGGGAAGCGCTTATACAAGATAACTTGTTGAATGATAAAACAATACTGTTGACTCCACATGTTCACGAGGAAGATAATAGTTATTATGGGTATGGGATTTGGATTGAGAAACAAGAAAATGAAATCTATAAGTATCATGTCATGGGATATGATCCCGGAGTGAGTTTTCACTCAGCTTATTATCCGCATAATGATCTTGTACTAGCTATCTGCTCCAACAAATCAAAAGGAGCTTATGCAATGTTGCTCGAATTGGAAAAATCCTGCTAAAATAGAGCAGAATTATTCCTTCTTACGTTCTTTCCGTTGTTTTTTCAGAAGTTTATATGCTAAGTAAAGTATGGTTATTCCTAAGATAAAGGAAAGTATTGAGTAAACTACTTCATTTATATTTTTTCCAAAGACTAACAGTAAAAGATATAAAGGAACCAAAATATAAATAAGCCTTTCAGGATTTAGATGCATTTTTTCACTCCTCCATTTATAGCTATTAAACATATTATACTAATAATAATGAAAATGGATTATTATCTATAATAAATGATAAACTGAAGAAACGGAGGTGGACTTTTTGAAAATAACATCCTACGAGGTTGATAAGCTAAACGATCCAACGGGAATTATAACAGGCAATCGCTATGAATTTCTTCTTGGTATTGAAGTACCTGAAGATGATGAACTTTTTGATGAAAATAATTCATTAGATTTACGTGTGATTCTAGTGATAGAAGAAACAGAAGCACGCATTGTACAATACCATTTCATTAACCGAAGCAATGGAAAAGTATTAGACTTTGGTTTGGAAGATGAAGAAGAAGCAATAGTTCTATCTTTTTGTAAAGAACATTATAACGACATTATTTAAACAAAAACCGAGAAGACAAGAGCTTCTTGGTTTTTGTTTTTTAAGAGGAATTCTTCTGCCTAACAACAAAACACGGTATATGAGTTTAATTCCTATCGTAATTGAGGTAAACTGATGAAGTAGATTTACAATAAAAGGTGGCTGTTTTGATGGAGATTACAAATTTAATGAAGCATATACCTGTTTTAGAAACTAAAAATGTCGCGCCTATAGAAATAACGGGACTTGCTTATAATTCACGCAAAGTGGAAAAAGGGCAAGTGTTTGTATGTATAAAAGGCTTTAAAGCTGATGGACACCAATTTGCAGGACAAGCTGTTGAGAATGGTGCAGTTGCTTTAGTAGTAGAAGACTTTATCGATGGAATTGAGGTACCGCAATATAAAGTAGAGAATGGACGCATGGGGCTTGCTACACTTGCTGATACTTTCTATAATCATCCAACTCGTAAGTTGAAAACGATTGGAATAACGGCGACTAACGGAAAGACGTCTACCTCGTTTATGACAAATGCCATATTAGAAAACCATGGCTTGAAAACGGGGCTTATGGGAACAGTTGTAGTGAAAATAGGGGATTATGCAGAGCCTTCTGAGTTAACAACACCAGAGTCTCTAGATTTACAACGTTTTTATGCGCAAATGGTAGATGAAAATGTCAGTCATGCAACGATGGAAGTATCTTCCTCTGCTTTAGAACTAAATCGTGTAGGCTGTGTAGACTTTGATATCGTCACATTAAATAATATTAGTCGAGAGCACATAGATTTACATTCCTCATTTGAAAACTATTTTCATCATAAATCTAGTCTTATTCGTAATGCTGGTGCTGATAAGGTTGCCATTTTAAACTTGGATGATTCATATTCGGCCTCACTTGTGAATAAGACAAAAGCGAAGGTTATCACCATTGGTGTCGAGGAGCAATCTGCAGATGTTATTTGTACGAATTTAGACCTATCAACTGGTCGAGCAAAATTCACAGTGGAAATTCAACAAGATTTAGTTACGCAGGATCTCGTTATCCCCGAGCAAAGCTTTACTGTTGAACTTTCTACTCCAGGTTTCCACTCGGTATATAATTCAATGGTCAGTATTGTGATTGGGCTGTTATGTGAAGTGCCGGTTGCCACTATCCAAAAGAGTTTGGCGGAGTTTGTTGGGGTAGAACGTCGTTTTGAAATTATTTTTGAGGATGACTTTAAAATTATTGATGATCACTTCGCAAATAGTGGGAATATAGACATTACACTAGGTACTTTAGAAAAGATGGACTTTAAACGTATTAAGCTTGTCTATGCTATTCGTGGAGATCGTGGTGTGACGGTGAATAGGGAAAATGCCGAGACAATTGCTAAATGGGCACCAAAGCTTGGTATACATGAAGTAATTGCCACATTAAGTCGTTCACATGTTACTCAAAAAGATGTCGTTTCAGAGAGTGAGCTGGCTGTATTCCAGGAAGTTATGGAAGAGGCAGGTATCGAAGTTCAACTTTACGAAGAGTTACCAGAAGCGATTAACCGTAGTCTAGACGATGTTGCAAATGGAGATTTACTGTTATTAGCTGGTTGCCAAGGAATGGATTATGGGGCAAAACTTGCACTAGAACAACTTGAAGTCATTCGTCCAAATGTCGATAAAAAGAAATTATTCCAACCACTTGAGAAACGAGTAGCTGGAAACTCATAATATATGTAAAAAGCAGTTCCAAATAAACGGAGCTGCTTTTTGCATAATTTTAGCTTATGAAAAGTTTACCATCTTCTACTGATGTACTATTACCGTTTTGGTGAATAACTAAGTGTCTTAAATAGTACTGCTTTTTCAGTTGGCGTCAGTTCTCGCCATTCCCCAATAGGAAGACCTTCAATAGATATATTCATAATTCGTATTCGTTGTAGTCGTTTCACAGTAAATCCTAAAGCTGTACACATTCTTCGGATCTGACGATTTAAGCCTTGGGTTAAGATAATATTGAACGTTTTTGGTCCAATCTTTTTTACTTTAGTAGGCAATGTTTTCGTACCTAGTATATTTACTCCCGCAGCCATTTTTTCGATAAATGTATCGGTTATTTTCTCGTTGACTGTCACAACATACTCTTTTTCATGACTATTTTCTGCACGGAGTATTTCATTTACAATATCTCCGTCATTTGTCAGTAGTATTAAACCATCAGAATCTTTATCTAAACGACCGATATGAAAAATACGTAATGAATGGTTAACGTAATCGACGATATTGCCTTTTATATGAGTTTCTGTAGTACTAGTAATTCCTACAGGTTTATTTAATACTAAATATACGAGCGGTTGTTCAACAACAATTTGCTCACCATCTACGCGTACATCATCACCAGCTTCTACTTTACTACCGAGTTCCGCAGCTTTTCCATTAATCATTACTCTTCCATCTATGATCCACTTGTCCGCACCACGTCTAGAAATGATCCCCGCTTCACTTAAAAATTTATTAATCCGCATAATAAACACCTACTTTTCACTCATTATATGTCCAGCTCCGGACGCCAGCAGCTCGGGTCACTACAGATCGGCGTCTTCCGCTTTTCTAATTATGTTAATTATAACAAAAGTTGAAACTAAATTAGAGTAATAGCCGTAAAAGAGGAAAGGAGTGATTTACATGAGCGTTGAACAAAGATTAGAACAAACCTTTAATGCACTGAAAAAAACATTAGGGTGGACCGTGGATAAAAGAATAACTTTGTCACTGGCAGGGTATTATGTAACTTTAGAGAAGGAATTTGATGAAACTAGATATCAAGAAGTAGCTAGCTACTTGAAAAAAAGAGCAGGAATTTTTTCTCCATTACGCTCTCATATAAATCCTTTGTTTGTTGCAACATTAGACGTTTCAGGAGCCGAACCAGAACAAGCGGTAAATCTGCTGATGGACAAAGCAGAGGCTTTAAAACATTTTGGTTTTAAAATGAATAGCTATACGTATTTGGCGGCCCTTATGATGTCGGAACAAAAAGATCAATGGCCATTTGAAATGAAAATGACACAAAAGTTGATGGATGATATGAAGGCGCATCATCGTTTTTTGACCTCTACTGATGATTATCCATATGCTATGTTTTTAGGCAAGATGGAAGGAGATACAGCCGTTAGAGCTGAAACAATGAATCGTTATTATAAAGAATTAAAGCAACATAAGTTCTATTCAGGAAACGAACTACAATGGATGTCTCAGGTTCTTACGTATTCCAATCCAGAATATGAAGAAAATACTGTGAGTAGGGCGGTAATTATCCGCGATGGATTAAAAAGCGTCAAAATAAAAACATCTCAAGCACAATATCCGATTATTGGATTTATGGCAGCTTTAAGATTAAATGAGGAACAATTGAACGAGATTGTCACAAACTATGAAACCATCGCTAGTATGAAATTGTTTTCGTGGTATAAGGACTCAGTTCTACCTATCGCATTTGGATTGTCCTTAAGATCTTCCAAGGCAGCTTATACAACTGCAGCGATTTCCATGGCCACTTCTCTTGAGCTTATATTGCAGGCGCAACAAGCGATCATGATTTCAACTATCGCAGCAACGAGTGCCGCTACAGCATCAAATGCTGGCTCGGATTAATGAACATGCTATACTAAACATAGATTATCTATATAAGAGGAGTTAGAGTTATGAACACCAATCCAATGAGTCAATCTAGAACTATTCAAACGCATTTAATCTTGCCACCGGATACTAATCATCACGAAACAATTTTTGGTGGAAGAGTACTTGCATTTATCGATGAAATTGCAGCTATTTCTTCCATGAAACACGCACAGGGTGCTGTAGTTACAGCTTCAATAGATTCTGTAGACTTTCTTTCCTCTGCAAAAGCGGGAGAAGTACTGGAGCTAGAGGCAGTCGTTTCTTCTGCAGGTCGTTCTTCCATGGAAGTCTATGTTCGAGTAACATCAACGAACCTAATTACTGGGGAAGAAAAACTAACGACGGAGTCATATGTCACGATGGTTGCTGTTGACGAAATTGGAAGACCGGTACCCGTACCTGGAATACATCCAGAAACTGAGCAAGAAAAACGTTTATATGAAACAGGACCTGCTAGACGTGCTCATCGAAAGCAACGTTTGGAAATGAAATACTAAAGGAGTAGGAAGTGGCTAAGTGCTAAAACAAATTGATTCACTATACAAATATCTGATGATTATGTTGCTTGTCATATATTTAATCAATTCGATTTATCTTCATGAAGTTACCATCACTTTCACAGCAATTACACTTGTCATTCTTTTAGAATTTATTAGGCATCGTCATCATATTAAACAATTAACCTATTCGCAGTTATCCATTATTGGAGTCGTATTACTAGCAGGTATTGCAGGCATCATTTATTTGCTAGTAATGATTCAAATATTTTTAGAGCCTATAGGTTTACCGCAAAAAATGGAAAGTGTCCTATTTTTTGCGTGTATCATAGTAGGTATATATATTCTGTGGTATTTTATCGGCAAGCTATTCGGAAGAGCTTTAGAAAAACCATGAAACCCGTGTAAAGACTTTAGATGTATAGTCTTTACACGGGTTTGTTTTAGACATACCGTATTGTACTTTTCAACATTTGGTGAATCTATTTCTTTTATCTCTTCGTATAGACTAATAGAGGTGAAAAACTTGAAGCATATTTATGAAAAAACAGCAAAGTCTCTGAGAGTAGGATCACTGACCTTAATCGTAATATACATAGCTTTTGTTATCCTTTTTAAAGACGACTTGTGGAAGGATTTTGAAAATCATTTAATCGTTTGTTTTACGTTTTTTATCTTATATAGCTCTTCTTTTTTCTTTCAACATGCATCGGAAAAGTTGCCGGATGAGGGAAAAATAGATAGTGACTATTACTCGGCAGATTTTCCAGTTAAAGAACTTAACTTCCAACGGGATATTTCGCTTATCCCTCAAACTTATTTAGTGTCCAGTACAGGTGAACGCTTGTATAAAATAATTCCTACGGATGAACAGCCTTTTCGACGTAAACTATCCACATTTAATGTTTTCAAAATGGGAATGTTCTTTCCAATCACCTATCAATTAAAAACGATGGATGAAAAGTTAGTTTGTACGTTTACGATTCAAAATAAGCTTAAATTTATACAAATGAAGGTACACGACCATACTCAAACTCATGTAACTACAATTGTTATGCCACCAATGTCTCTAAAAAATAGAGCTATTATATTTGATGCCAAGAATGAAAAGCTGCTTCAAATGGAAGCGAAAAGTATGTATGGAGATATTGATGTCGATGATTTAAATGGCCACCGGTTAGCGACCTATCGTTTTGGGATATTCCCCTATGCTACACATCCTGCATTTGAGGTGCAGGCGATGAATGTTCATGTATCACTTGCCCATAATTTGACTCATAAAGAAAGACTTACTTTTACAGCATTGTTTTACTACTGGACAGCCAGTCAATAAAAAACAAGCAAGTTCACATAGAACTTACTCGTTTTTTATTAATTTTTAAACAAGTTAAACCATCCTTTGTATTTGAACCAACCAAGCATGGAAACAGCAATGAGAATCATAGCGCCAAGCACCACAAAATAACTATATTTCCATTCAAGCTCGGGCATATTCGCAAAGTTCATCCCATATACTCCAACGATGAACGTTAGTGGGATGAAAACGGTCGATACAATTGTTAAGATCATCATAATACGATTCATCCTACTTGAGTTTATCGACATATGACTATCCCGGATATCAGCTGTAAGCTCCCGATTAGACTCAATCATTTCCGTCAGTCGTATTAAATGATCGTAAATATCTGCAAAATAGGCGTGTTCAGTTTGCTGTAAATTCATCCGTTCTGAATTTAACATTCGATAAAGTAAATCTCTCATAGGAATTACTGTACGTCTTAAACGTAACAAGTCACCTCGAAGATCAAACACCAAATCCATAGAAAAATGGCGCATATCATAAGTAAGTTTGTCTTCTGCAGCGTTTAAATAATCTTCAATTTTGTAGACAATTGGAAAATAGGCATCCACCACTTTATCGACAATATGATAAGTTGCATGGGTAGCACCTCTTTCCCAACCTTGGGGATTTTCTCTAATACGCTCTCGTGCTTGCTCCATTTCATGCATTGGATGGAAATGAAAAGACACCACATAATCCTGACTAACAAATACATCTAGCTCTTCTGCTTCCAATGTTTCCTCGTTAAATGTATGTAAAACAAGGAAGTTGTATCCATCATAATAGTCCACTTTAGGGCGCTGTAGTCTTTGTAGACAGTCTTCAATAGCCAGCGGGTGAAAATGAAAAAAAGAACTAAGTATAAGTTGCTCTTCCTTAGAGGGCTCTCCAATATCAATCCAATACCATTCAAACTTTTTATGTCTTATATCCTCTAAAGGAAAGTCACTTATTATTTCATGATCGGTCGTTATACCAATCGTTCTAATCATAGGAATCCCTCGCTTTCAACGCATTCTTATTTCTTATTAAATTAGAATATACAGCGTTTTAATTAGTATCTGTTCAGCTCCAGTGCCTAGCCTCTTGTGTCGCTTCAGGATTTCAGGATGCACGATGCGGGTCAGTCGTTGCGACACGATGTCGTGAACTTAGACTGACTTCCAAAGCATAATCACTTGCGCTTTTCTTATTATCTCATAGTCTCCCTGTTATAATGAATCTAAAACAAGGGAGAGATAGTATGGATAAGAATAATTATGAAGCTTTAATCCCAAATCGTATATTTGTAGGAGGAGTAGATGGGGTCGAACCTTTATTAGCAAATGAACATATAGATGTTATTTTCGATTTAAGGGTTTCGTCTAACAGTCATCCTGCAGAAAATTTAAAGGTGCATCAACCAATTTTAGATGGACTAGAGCAACAGGCTGTCTCTATAAAAGCTGCTGTTGATGAAGTAGTACAAGCATATAATAACGGCAAAAATATCTACTTCCACTGTAATTCGGGAGGGGGAAGAGCGGGAACAATGGCAGTTGCTACTCTAATGGAGTTAAATCTAGCTGAAACAGTAGAGGAAGCGGAAGAAAAAGCCAAAGCAATCCGATCAAAGATAAATCTAAAAGAAGACCAGAGAGAGTCTCTAAAAAGAGTATATTCTAAATAAATTGAAAATTACTGTTGACTTAAGTAATTTCTATTTGTATACTAGGCATTAATCAAATAAAACAACTTTCTTATCAAGAGAGGTGGAGGGACTTGGCCCTATGATACCTCAGCAACAGGCAATTTTGTACTGTGCTAATTCCAGAAGCGTTAGCTTGAAGATAAGAAGAGAATAATCACTGGTGACGTGTAAACCTCTTCTTGTTTCTAAGAAGGGGTTTTATTTGATTTTAACTATAAAAAATAGGAGGAGAAGTCAAGTATGTCATCAGAATTATTGCAAGCTTTCAACGTATTAAAAGAAAAGCAATGGGTAGATTTAACGCACACATTCGGAGCAGATTCACCACATTTTTCAGCTTTTAAGGCAGCAGAAATAGCTACATTGTTTAATCATGACGATGGATTCTTTGCACAAAGCTTTCAATTTGCAGGACAATACGGCACACATATCGATGCGCCTATTCATTTTGTGAGAGATACGCGTTACTTAGAAGAGCTAGAATTGAAAGAACTCGTATTACCGTTAGTCGTCATTGATCAGTCAAAGGAAGTAGCTGAAGATAATGATTTTACTCTATCCGTGGATGATATTTTCACATTTGAAAAAGCATACGGAAAAATCGAAGAAGGCTCATTTGTCGCACTTCGAACCGATTGGAGTAAACGTTGGCCTGACGAAAAAGCATTTAACAATAAAGATGCAGATGGTAATAACCATGCACCAGGTTGGGGATTAGAAGCATTAAAGTTTTTATTTCAAGAAAGAAAGATTAAGGCTATTGGACATGAAACATTTGACACTGATTCAAGCGTCGATTATCAAAAAAATGGTGCATTACACGGGGAATATTATGTACTTGAGCAAGATACTTACCAAATAGAATTATTAACGAACTTAGATAAGCTTCCAACAAAAGGAGCTGTTATATTCAACATCGTTCCAAAGCCGGAGAAAGCATCTGGATTCCCGGTTCGATCATTTGCGATCTTACCATAAAGGAGAGAGAGAAATTGACAGTTAAAACGGCTATTCAAGCACCATTCAGAGCAGACCATGTAGGAAGTTTGTTGAGACCTGAAAGTTTACTAGCAGCAAGAAAAGAGTATAAGGAGGGAACGATTACAAGAGAACAATTAAAAGCAACAGAAACAAAAGAAATCCATCGAATTGTTGATAAGCAAATCGAGGTGGGTCTTGAGCTTGTGACAGATGGAGAATTTCGTCGTGACTGGTGGCATCTAGACTTCTTAGAACATCTAAATGGTTTTGAAGGGTATGTACCAGAAAAAGGATACAAATTTGAAGGGATAGAAACAGAGAAATACGAAGTTCGCAATATCAGCAAAATCTCTTTCAACGCAGAACATCCATTTATCCAAGATTTTATTGATTTCAATGAGATTGTAGCTGGTCGAGCAGTTGCCAAACAGACTATTCCAAGTCCTAACCAATTGTTCCATCCTGGAATCCGTGATGAAAGTATCTACCCAGATGTTGAAGACTTTGCAAAGGATGTAGTTGCGGCCTATCAAGAAATGATACAAGCTTTTTATGAGGCAGGAGTTAGATATTTACAAATCGATGATGTTTATATTGCAGGTCTGTCTTCCCCAGATCTTCCGTATAAGGAAGGAGAAAGAGGAAAATTAATCGATCTAGCTCTACGTGTCGTAAATGGAATTTTAGAAAATAAACCAGAGGACTTAGTAGTTACGACACATCTTTGCCGCGGAAACTATCAATCCACATGGGCATTTGGTGGAAGCTACGCTCTGATTGCTCCGACATTGTTTGCAAAAGAAAAAGTAGACGGATTTTTCTTGGAATATGACGATGATCGTTCTGGAGATTTCCAACCGCTTGCTCATATTCCAAACGGAGGAGCGAAAGTGGTGTTAGGTATTTTCACCTCTAAAACAGGTGAATTAGAAAACAAAGAAAATATTCTTGCTCGTATTGAGGAAGCAACTCAATACGTTCCTCTTGAGCAGTTGAGTATCAGCCCACAATGTGGCTTTGCCTCTACTCATCACGGGAATAAGCTTACAGAAGAACAACAATGGGAAAAATTAAAATACATTGTTGATATTTCTAAAGAAGTTTGGGGTTAATCTGTGTAACATTTCGACTACCTTCCTTACTCATTTGTAGAAGACGGTAGACGAGTAAAATATAACTTTCTTTCTCGCGTCTCATTTGATAATGAGAAAGAAAGTAACTAATTAAGATAATAGATGAAATGCCAAGGGAATGAATAAACCCTTGGCATTTTTGTTATTCTATTTTTTTGTTTTCACTATTTTTGCTTCCGCTTTTAATGCCTTCAAAAGTGAAAAAATCATAAGCAGCATAACAAATGAAAATGGTAACGCTGCAATAATTATTGTGTTTTGCAATGCATCTAATCCATTAACGGATAACAATATAATTGAGATAATAGATAATGTGATTCCCCAAGCGAGCTTCACATTGTTCGGTGGTGTCAGTGACCCATGTGTCGACTGCATACCAAGAACGAAAGTGGCAGAATCCGCTGAAGTAATGAAAAAGCATGCAATCAATATGACAGCAAAAACAGAGACAAATGTGGAGAGCGGCATCAAGTTGAACATTTCAAAAATAGTCAATTCAGTAGAAGCTTGTGCTAAATCGGCAATTCCTCTTTTTTGAAAATCAATTGCCGTCGTACCAAAAGCCGAGAACCAAATTGCACCTAGTAAAGTAGGAGCTACAAGAACACCGGTAACAAATTCGCGAATCGTGCGACCTTTCGATACTCGAGCGATGAACATGCTTACAAATGGTGCCCATGAAATCCACCATGCCCAATAAAAGATAGTCCAAGTGTTGAGCCATTCTCGATTATGCTCATTTAATGGGGATGTACGGAAACTCATTTGTACAATATTTCCCAAATAGCCACCGAAAGAATCCGTAAACATATCGAAAATAAGTAATGTTGGACCAGTAATAATGACAAAACCAAGTAAAGCAAGAGCCAATATCAAATTTGTGTTGGATAAATATTTTATCCCTTTACTTAACCCTGACCAAGCGGATGCTACGAATAGGACAGTGACAACAGCAATAATAATGATTTGAGATGTGATCCCAATTTTGAAGCCGAATAAGTAATTTAGGCCTGCGTTAATCTGAACAGCACCAAAGCCAAGAGAAGTAGCGACTCCAAATGCTGTAGCAAAGACAGCGAGTACATCTACGAGCGTACCCCAAGGTCCTTCCATCTTTTTACCGAAAATAGGCTTTAATGTGGAGGAGATTAAACCCGGCTCTCCCTTACGGAACTGAAAGAAAGCAAGAGATAGCGCTACAACTCCGTACATAGCCCAAACATGGAATCCCCAGTGGAAGAAAGTTTGGCGGAGTGATTCTTTAAAAGCCGTACTAGTATTTGGTTCTGCTGTAGCAGGATTGATGGCATAATGTGATAAAGGTTCAGCAGCCCCATAAAAGACAAGTCCAATTCCCATCCCGGCAGAAAATAACATAGCAATCCAAGTAACAGTTGAAAACTCTGGACGATCTGTATCTTTTCCAAGTCGAATTTTTCCGTATGGACTGAAGATGAAGAAGATGCTTAATGCTAACATAAATGTCATAAGTAACATGTAGTACCAACCAAATGAAGAAGCAACAAAAGTTTTAATAGTCGTAGTAATGGCTTCAAAACTTGCGGGTGCTAAAGCTCCATATCCGACAGCTAAAACTATTAAACTCATTGTAATATAAAATACCTTTGATAATTTTCTCATGTTTCCCCCTAAATATTTAAAGTTAAATCGTTAACTATACTAATAAAATGATATCGAATCAACCGATACAACTATACCTAGATTCATTTAAGTATTTCCAATTTAGACGATATTGAAACTTCCTCTTCTTAAAGAAAGCCTTGTAAGTTATTTTTATTTTTTTTAAATGGTGATGTTTGTCTAGTTTGCTTTCTGTCCTCTTGCATTTACTAATAGTAGTGCAAGAAGGAGGTGAATTAACAATGAATCAACATCGTCAACCCTGTTCCTGTAATTCCTGTCAGCAAACGCAGTGGCAACAACCAGCTGCGCAACCAGTTGTTTGTCCCCCACAATACCGAGTGCGTGATTCGTTCTTACCAAGAGTGCAACCTGTTATCCATCCAATTGTAAATGTGAATAGAGAACATATCGTAAACGTCCCTCAACACTTTTATACAGTGACTAATCAAAATGTAATGGCACCTGGAAGTCAACAGGCATTCCCTATGCAACATGGGCAGTTTCCACAACAATCATTTGGTCAGCCATACGGGCAACAATTTGGGCAACAACAATTCGGGCAACAACAATTCGGACAGCAACAGTTCTTCCCAGGTCAGAATAGATAATTCATCGATACGATAGTTTTTCTAGGTTATATAGAAAACAAGAGCAAATGCCTTTTATTAAAAAAGTGCATTTGCTTTTTCGGTCTATAAAACCTTATAAGCATAATTACGAACGGGCAAGACGTATAATGACCCAAGAAGCACATGCAATTATAGAAAGTCTCTTATCAAAAGATATAAAAGAAGTAATCATTCTAAGATGAATAATCTGCCTATAGAAGTATTACATTTAAATGTTTCTTAAATTACAGGAGACTTTAGCTATAGTATTTGCAGTTGTTGGTATATCTTACTTGCCATATCACTTATTTTGTGCCGCTCTTTTTTCATTATAGTTATGTTAAAATTTGCTGTAAGTTAGTTTATCAAGGCTTTCATCATAAAGGAGAAATTACATATGAAAATACGCCCGAAACGATTGCAAAAAGGAGATACTATTGGAATTATTGCTCCTGCAAGTCCACCAAATTTAGAAAACTTAAAGCGTTCTTTTACTTTCTTAGAGGAGCTTGGCTTGTCTTACCAACTAGGGAAAAGTGTAGAAAATGTACATGGTTATTTAGCTGGTACCGATAAGGAGCGTTTGGAGGATTTACATGCGATGTTTGCTAACCCGAATATTGCAGGAATTATTTGTGCGGGCGGAGGCTACGGTTCTGCACGCTATACTGATCAAATCGATTTTCAATTGATGCATGAGAATCCAAAAGTTTTTTGGGGCTACTCCGATATAACCTCTCTACATACAGGGATGAATCTATTTTCGGATATCGTCACCTTCCATGGACCAATGCTAGCCTCGGATGTAGGAAAAGATACGTTCTCCGAGCTATCTCAAAAAATGTTTCAGCAATTATTTAATCCGATGGAGCTATATTATACCGAAGCAATTTCTCCATTGACACAAGTTTCTCGAGGCATTGTAAGAGGAGAATTAACAGGAGGTAATTTATCGCTGCTTGCTAATGGTATAGGTACGAAATACGAAGTAAACACAAAAGGAAAACTTCTCTTCATAGAAGATGTCGGAGAAGAGCCATACAAAGTGGATAGGATGCTTAACCAACTTCGTCAAGCGGGAATTTTAGATGCAGCGGCTGGGTTTGTCATTGGTAACTTTAGTGATGCAGAGCCTAAAAAAAGATTGGTTTCTTTATCTTTAGATGAAGTATTCAATCATTATATCGGCAATTTAGGAAAGCCTGCTGTGAAAGGATTTAAAATTGGTCATTGCGAACCCCATTTTGCAGTGCCACTTGGAATAGAAGCAGAATTGGATGCGAATAACTTATCTCTAACAATATTACCTGGAGTAGAATAGAGGAGACCGCAGCATCAGCAAGAAAGTAGAGCCCTACAGAGAGCGTTTATAGGAAAGAAGACTTGAATTCCAACAGTGTGTGTCGACAATTTGTAGTTAGAATCATATTTGCTCGAACTCGCACACAGAAAGCATCCGCTTAAAGTGGAAATCAGTTTTGTTCGGATTTTACTACTAAATAATCTATTTAGAAATTGACTCATCTACATTCAAAATAGCAACTTTCCTAAATTTATATTGACGAAGAGCTAATACTTGTAGTATTCTGAAAATAACTTAAAGAAAAGGAGTGAGGCATTATGGCAAATGTATATACGTATCCACGAATCAGTAAGTTCATGATGTCCCACTCTGTATGTCTCTAACCAGATATATGCTTCTTTACTAATGGCCGGGAAACCATGACTGCTGATTCGTGCAGTCATGGTTTTTTTATTGTTTAGCTATAGCTGTCGTTAATGTACAGCTTGTGCTTTTATCCATACGGAAATTAGGAGGAAGTTAAATTGAATTTAATCGAACAATATGGTTGGAATAGTAATTGGGAAGAAAAAATGACAGGTAGTGGAATTGCGGGACGGGTGTTACTGGAACATAAAAATTTGTATAGAGTTATGACCAATGAAGGAGAGTTACTAAGCTCCCTTTCTGGGAAATTTAAGTTTGATCATGATAGGGAAGCATTTCCGGCAGTTGGAGACTGGGTAGTGATTGAGCAGATGCCTGGTGAGGAAAAAGGAATCATTCACGAAGTACTTCCTCGTAGCTCGCAGTTCTCTAGGAAAATGGCGGGATTAACGACAGAGATTCAACTGATTGCAGTTAACGTAGATTATGTATTTCTAGTGATGTCGCTCAATCATGATTTCAATGTCCGTAGATTAGAGAGATACTTATTGGCGGCATGGGATTCAGGAGCGACACCAGTTGTTGTGTTAACAAAAAAAGATGCCTGTGATGACTTAGAATATTATATTAAAGAAGTAGAGGCTATTGCATTTGGCGTAGACATATTTGCAGTAAGTAGTGTTACAGGAGAGGGTATTGATCGTCTAGGAAGTCTTTTGGCTGCGCATAAAACAGGTGCACTTTTAGGATCTTCAGGAGTTGGGAAATCTTCTTTGATTAACGCCTTATCAGGTGTAGAGGTAATGGTTGTAAATGATATAAGAGAAGATGATAGTAAAGGACGCCATACAACCACGCATAGAGAACTGACGCTGTTACCAGAAGGTGGTTTATTAATCGATACACCTGGTATGAGGGAGTTTCAACTTTGGGATACGAGTGATGGGGTTAGTGCTAGTTTTCAGGATATCGAAGAGCTTGCTTTAGCGTGCCGGTTTCGTGATTGTCAGCATGTAAAAGAACCGGGCTGTGCTATTCAAGAGGCCATTTACAAGGGTATGCTTAAACATGAACGCTATAAAAGCTATGTAAAACTAATGAGGGAACTTGCACATATCGATCGAAAAAATGACGCAATAGCTAAAAAAGCCGAAACAAATAAATGGAAGCAAATTACAAAGTCTCAACGAAATAATTATAAAAAGAAAATCTAGTTTAAGATGCGAGGTTGCGGATGATTCAATTAGTCAATCATAAAGATGAAATGGTCGCTGAAAGTATTTTATCAATTCAATTACCAGCGTATAAAGTAGAAGCAGATTTAATCGGGTTTGATGGAATTCCACAGCTTTTAGATACTGTAGAAGATATAAAAAACTCCAAGGAGCTATTTCTTGGAAAGTTGGATGGCTCGAAATTGGTAGGTTTTCTTTCTTATGAGGATACAGAAGAACTAATTGATATTTGTAGACTTGTAGTAGACCCCAATCATTTTCGAAAAGGGATTGCATCGGAGTTAATAGATTATCTATTAAGTATTAAGGCTAACGGAAAAAAGGTAGTTGTATCAACTGGGGCAAAAAATGTACCTGCAATCACCTTATATGAAAGACACAATTTCAAAAAAATAGCTATTATTGAAGTAGAACCCAATTTCTTTATTGCACAACTAACCTACGAAAGAAAAAATATTTATTGAATAGGAATATTCATTTTAATATATCCTAAACTACAAACGACTGTTTGTAGTTTTTTCTTTTTTTAAGACCAAATCGTATCAATTGCACATGCGAAAAATTCTCGTTATAATATAGTCAAAGTTAGTCAAAGTCAGTTTGTGAGAAGAGGTGAGAAGATGAAAAATATATCTGACATAATTGAAGGGTATTTGAAGGCTATTATAGAAGAAGGAAGTAAGGAACAAATTGAAATTAAGCGAAGTGAAATTGCGGAAAAATTTCAGTGTGTTCCATCTCAAATAAATTATGTAATCAATACACGATTTACCCAAGATCGCGGATACTTAGTAGAAAGTAAACGAGGTGGAGGGGGATATATTCGAATCCTCCGCGTTCGAGCACATACAAAAGCTGATTTAATAGAGCATATTATACAAACACTAGAACATGGAGCTTCTGAATCTGTAACGGAAGATATCGTTTTTCGGTTAATCGACGAGGATGTTATTTCTAAGCGTGAAGCAAAACTCATTTTAGCAGCTTTAAATCGAACGACTCTAGCTATCCCGCTACCAGCAAGAGATGAACTACGATCACGTATTTTATGTGCCATGCTATTAACGTTAAAATATGAAAAAAGTGAAAAATGAACGGGGTGTGTTGAAAGGTGATTTGTGAAAACTGTAAGCAAAGACCAGCGAAAGTAACTGTTACCCAAGTGCATAATGGTGAACACTTTGAAAGACATTATTGTGAGGTCTGTGCAAATAGCCTCCACCCGTTTTATGTAGAGTACAAACAAGATCCATTATCTCTACATCAACTATTATCGAACTGGTTTAGTCAAACAGAACAACAACCATTGCAACAAAAACAACAAAAAAACATGATAGTATGCGATGAATGTGGCTGGTCAATTCAACGGTTTTTAGACGAAGGGAAATTTGGTTGTGCAAATTGCTACGACAGTTTCCGTCCGCAGTTACCTAATGTGTTTAAGAGGCTTCATAATGGAAATACGAAGCATATTGGAAAAGCTCCAGGTGCGCTAGGAGAAAAAATTGCTATAAAAAAACGTATAGAAGCAATTCGCACTCAAATGAAAGATGCGATTGACACGGAAAGTTTTGAGGAAGCCGCAAAGCTGAGAGATGAAGCCAGAGATTTGGAAAGTCAACTTTCAACGGGAGGTGACCAAACGGATGTCAATTGAACACTTTTTAGATAACTCAATCTCTAGTTGGATGGCAGGCGTTGGAAAGCATTCGGACATTGTTATGAGTACAAGAATACGTTTAGCTCGAAATCTGAATGGCTATCGTTTCCCTTTAGCATTTACAGAAGATGAGGCGCATAAAATTGACCAATCTGTTTCTGCCACTTTGCTGGATGCAAGTGACGAACTGGAGATGCAATTTTCTTCCATTCATATAAAGGATGTATCCGAATTAAGTCGTCAGGTGTTAGTAGAGAAACATTTAATAAGTCCAAAGCTTGCTAACTCACCTATGACTGGATCGGTTTTATTATCAAATGATGAATCTGTTAGTGTGATGGTCAATGAAGAGGATCATATTCGGATACAATGCCTTTTTCCGGGTCTTCAAATCCAAGAAGCCTATGCGCAAGCAGACTTGTTAGATCGTGTTTTAGATAAGGAATTACCATATGCTTTCGACGAGCAGTTTGGGTATTTAACAAGCTGTCCAACCAATACAGGTACTGGTTTACGTGCATCTGTAATGATGCATTTACCTGCTTTAACGATGACGAAGCAAATGAATAGAATTGTTACAATCATTTCAAGGCTAGGAATGGTAGTTAGAGGAATCTACGGAGAAGGTAGTGAAGCGCTCGGTAACGTATACCAAGTGTCCAACCAAACCACACTTGGTAAGTCAGAAGAAGACATACTTGCTGATCTTCAAAGTATTACCGAACAAATTATTCAAAAAGAAAGAGAAGCACGGGATGCACTTCTAAAGCATTCTGCCAATACACTAGAAGACCGACTATATCGATCTTTAGGAACTTTATCATTTGCTCGTATTATGGCGACAGATGAAGCGGCAAGATGCCTATCAGATGTTCGATTAGGAATAGATATGGGACTCATAGAAGATGTCGATGTGTCTATCTTGAATGAATGTATGGTGTTTATGCAACCAGGATTTCTGCAAAAATATGCAGGAACTTCATTGAATACCTCCGAGCGGGATATGTTTCGCGCGAAGCTATTAAGGGAACGATTGCAAAAAGAAGAAAAACCGAAAACAAAAGGAGAGGAATCTGAATGATGTTTAATCGTTTCACGCAAAGATCTCAAAAAGTATTACAACTAGCACAAGAAGAAGCTATTCGCTTAAAGCATGAATCTATAGGGACGGAACATATATTACTTGGTCTTATCCGAGAAGGTAGTGGAATTGCTGCGAAAGCATTAGAAGCAATAGAAGTAGACCTAAAAGTAATCGAAGCAGGAATCGAGGAACTAGTAGGAGCAGGTAAAGAAGAAGTTGGACCAATTGTTAACTACACACCTCGTGCGAAAAAAGTGATTGAACTTTCAGTAGATGAGTCTAGAAAATTAGGGCACTCATACATTGGAACAGAGCATCTATTGCTTGCGCTAATCCGTGAAGGAGAAGGTGTAGCTGCTCGTGTTTTAAATAATGCGGGAGTAAGTTTAAACAAAGCTCGTCAACAAGTACTTCAATTATTAGGAAGCACAGAGCAAGCACATGGCAATGGAAATAATGGAGCTGCTCCGGCTAGTACACCAACACTAGATGGTCTAGCTCGTGATTTAACGCAAATTGCAAGAGAAGGCACACTAGATCCTGTAATCGGTCGTAGTAAAGAAATTACAAGAGTAATTGAAATATTGGCTCGTCGTACAAAAAATAACCCAGTTCTAATTGGAGAGCCAGGTGTTGGTAAAACAGCAATTGCAGAAGGGCTTGCACAACAAATCGTTCAAAATGAAGTGCCGGAAATCCTACGCGATAAACGAGTAATGACGCTTGATATGGGTACAGTAGTTGCTGGTACAAAATATCGTGGGGAATTTGAAGATCGTTTGAAAAAAGTGATGGATGAAATTCGCCAAGCTGGCAATGTTATCTTATTCATAGATGAACTTCATACATTAATTGGTGCCGGTGGAGCAGAGGGTGCTATCGATGCTTCGAATATTTTGAAGCCAGCTCTTGCTCGCGGAGAAATTCAATGTATTGGTGCAACAACACTGGATGAGTATAGAAAGTATATTGAAAAAGACGCAGCACTGGAGCGTCGTTTCCAACCAATTCAGGTAGATGAACCTTCAGTAGACGAAGCGATCCAAATTATTTATGGTTTACGTGATCGTTATGAAGCACATCATCGTGTGAAAATTACGGATGCTGCAGTAGAAGCTGCTGTGAAAATGTCAGACCGTTATATTTCTGATCGATTCTTACCGGATAAAGCAATCGACTTAATAGATGAAGCAGGATCTAAAGTCCGTTTACGTTCGTATACAACACCTCCTAATTTAAAAGAATTAGAAGCAAAACTAGAAGCTATCCGATCTGAGAAAAATGCTGCAGTTCAAAGTCAAGAATTTGAAAAAGCAGCTTCATTCCGTGATAAAGAGCAGAAGCTTAAAGATGAACTAGAAAAAATGAAAAATAATTGGAAAGAAAAGCAAGGAAAAGAAGAGTCTGAAGTAACAGTAGAAGACATCGCTGCTGTGGTGTCTATGTGGACCGGGGTACCAGTTTCTAAACTGGCACAAACAGAATCTGAAAAGCTATTAAAATTGGAAGATAAATTACACGAAAGAGTTATTGGTCAAAGTGAAGCGGTAGACGCAATTTCAAGAGCTATTCGTCGTGCTCGTGCAGGACTGAAAGATCCAAAACGTCCTATTGGCTCCTTTATCTTCTTAGGACCTACTGGTGTAGGGAAAACCGAGCTTGCTCGTGCTTTAGCAGAAGTCATGTTCGGGGACGAGGATGCGATGATTCGAGTAGATATGTCTGAGTACATGGAAAAACATTCAACTTCTCGTCTAGTTGGTTCTCCTCCGGGATATGTAGGGTTTGACGATGGAGGACAATTAACAGAAAAAGTACGTCGTAAACCATACTCTGTTATCCTATTAGATGAAATTGAAAAAGCACACCCAGACGTCTTTAATATTCTTCTTCAAGTGTTAGAGGATGGACGATTAACAGACTCTAAAGGTCGTACAGTAGATTTCCGTAATACGGTAGTTATCATGACATCCAATGTAGGAGCGGATGCACTTAAGTTCAATAAATACGTTGGATTTAATCTACAAGAAGGTGGCAAAACAGACTATAAAGATATGAAAGGTAAAATGCTAGAAGAACTGAAAAAAGCGTTCCGCCCAGAATTCTTGAACCGTCTAGATGAAATGATTGTGTTCCATTCTCTTGAAAGAGACCAATTAAAACAAATTGTTTCACTTATGACAGAGCAGTTAGCGAAACGTTTGAAAGAGCAAGGTATTGAATTAGAAATCACGGAAGCAGCACAAGATAAAATTACAACTGAAGGATATGAGCCGGAATATGGAGCACGCCCACTACGCCGTGCGATACAAAAACATGTAGAAGATAGACTTTCCGAAGAGCTTTTAAAAGGGGAAGTATTAGATGGGCAACATGTAATATTTGATGTAGAAGACAATGAATTCGTCGTTCGCACTAAAGCTTTAGTTACAGAAGGTTAATATAGCGGGCATTCCGAAAAGAGTTCGGAATGCCCTATTTAACTGTTTAGCTCCAGCGTCTGTGCTTTTCTTAAAGATAGGATATTTATAAATATGTACCGTGAACACTTGTTTCAAGGAACTTTAAAGATAAAGAATGAATAATCCGTGATTTCATTTACAGGTGGATGCTTTCCGTGGGGTCTCGGCTTTCTTGCTGTCCCCGCTGGAGCCGCCACCTTTCCCTACAATCAATATAATGGGTAGTACCCACTATAAGATTTGGCATGGCTTATTGCTAAGATGATAAGATTTGTCCAATTTTAAAGAGTGGTCAAATTATTTGTGATCGCTTTTGAGTTAGAAGTGCTAATATCCAATGATTGATGAAGAAAGTTGACTTCTTTTTTGTTAGTGGAAATACTGAGAAATAGTAAGTGTTCACAAAATAAAGAAGCGAAATAGCGAACGAAATTGCATCTTCGAGAGCTTCTTCTATAAATAGGAAAGCAGTTTTTCTCTAGTTATCCAAAAACGCACTAACCTGTTTCTAAGAGTTGTAAGAGGGCGACGGACAGGCGAACGCCATAAGATTACCGAAAAAGTGCTATTGGTTGTGACGGATGTCACAACCAATAGCACTAAAAAAGTAACTCGGTAATAATATAGC
This sequence comes from Psychrobacillus sp. BM2, assembly GCF_048572895.1. Lineage (GTDB taxonomy): Bacteria > Bacillota > Bacilli > Bacillales_A > Planococcaceae > Psychrobacillus. The sequence goes on along the minus strand of NZ_CP183878.1, from coordinate 3,884,998 downwards.
AAACGTCTGTCCAAAGCTCTTCGAAAGCGATAGAAACAGGTTTTAATCTTAGAGGACTAGGCCTTTTTTTGCCAGGTTTTTCTTACTACATAGGAGGTATTATGGCTAAAAAGAAAACGAAATTTATGTGTAACTCATGTGGTTATGAATCCGCAAAATGGATGGGAAGATGTCCCGGGTGCGGAGAATGGAACACTTTGGTAGAGGAAACTGAAGTAGTTTCCAAAGGCCCGAAACGCTCTTTCCAGCATTCAGATGGCATAGCGCAGAAGGCTATCCCAATTATTTCGGTGGTAACAGCTGAAGAACCACGGGTGACAACAGACTTTGCTGAATTGAATCGTGTTCTTGGTGGGGGGATTGTACCAGGATCGTTAGTATTAATAGGTGGAGATCCAGGAATAGGAAAGTCTACTCTTCTTTTACAGGTTTCAGCATTACTTGCCAATAAGGGCGAGCGAGTGCTATATATTTCGGGTGAGGAATCCATCCGTCAGACAAAGCTTCGTGCGGAACGTCTAGGGGTTACATCAGCAGAGCTTTATATCTACTCTGAAACCAATTTAGAACTAATTAATGACACTATTGAGAGTGTGGAGCCTAAATTTGTCATTGTGGATTCTATTCAAACTGTTCATCACCCAGAAGTAACTAGTGCCCCTGGGAGTGTATCGCAAGTTCGAGAATGTACAGCTGAGCTTATGCGAATAGCCAAAACGAAAAATGTAGCGATCTTTTTAGTGGGCCATGTAACAAAAGAAGGTCAAATTGCGGGTCCGCGTATATTGGAACATATGGTGGACACTGTGTTGTATTTTGAAGGAGAACGTCACCATACGTATCGTATTTTAAGATCTCAGAAAAATCGTTTTGGCTCAACAAATGAAATCGCCATTTTTGAAATGATTCAATCGGGATTAAAAGAAGTACTTAATCCTTCTGAATTATTTTTGCAGGAGCGATCTCATGGGGCTGCAGGTTCTGCAATTGTTGCCTCTATGGAAGGTACCAGACCTATTTTAGTAGAAATTCAAGCACTAGTGACTCAATCTAGCTTTAATTATCCAAAACGAATGGCTACTGGAATTGATCAAAACCGTGTTTCATTACTAATGGCAGTACTGGAAAAGAGAATGGGATTACTGCTTCAAACGCAAGATGCTTATATTAAAGTGGCTGGAGGAGTAAAATTAGATGAACCTGCAATCGATTTAGCCGTCCTAGTAAGTATCGTCTCTAGTTTCCGGGATACAGGGGTTACACCGACAGACTGTTTTATCGGGGAAATTGGTTTAACTGGGGAAGTGAGAAGGGTATCTAGGATTGAACAGCGCGTCCAAGAGGCTGCCAAGCTTGGCTTTAAAAGAGCAATTGTTCCAGCATCTAATTTAGGTGGTTGGGATTATCCAACGGGCATCCAGATTATAGGAATTGAAACGGTTAATGAAGCGATGAAAGAGGCATTTTCGTAATATATAGGAGTTTCTAATTGTCTAGCTCCAGCGCCGCCCCTCGAGTCGCTTCAGAATGCCGGAGGGCCACAGGATGTGAGTCAGTCAGTCGTTGCGACACGATGTCGCGAATTTAGACTGACTTCCCCTTTGCAAAGTACGCCTTTATCGTCATTCTTCCAACGCTGGTCGGGGCTTGAGTGGGCGCCTGCGCTTTTCTGATTGTCTAGCTCCAGACGCCAACAGCTCGATCGCTTCAGACTTGTAGAAAAGGCAAAGGGCGCCTTTTACTTCAATTCCTCCAGCGCTTTTCGCTGCAGGGCGACGTCTGCCGCTTTTCTGATTGTCTAGCTCCGACGCCCAGCCCCTCGAGTCGTTTCAGAATGCCGGATAAAGGCAAAGTACGCCTTTATCGTCATTCTTCCAACGCTGGTCGGGGCTTGAGTGGGCACCTGCGCTTTTCTGATTAGACTTATTGTGAAAGATGGAAGTATAATGAAATAAATGGAGGTGGCTTATTTGTTGAAATGGATTATTCAAATTGCTTTTGTTTTAATTGGTGGAACATTGGGTTTACTATTCTTACCGCACTTATACGAGCTTTTTAATTTATCTAACAACCCTTGGATTCACAATCCTTATGTATCTGTTTTAGTTGGAGCAGTTTTGTTATACGTAGCAGCATTATTTATGACGGACTACTTGGTTAACTTCATAAGCTGGATGGAAGAGCGATTATTAAAAGCGCCAATTGGAGATTTACTATTTGGAACGCTAGGTCTGGTTATTGGTTTAATCGTTGCCTTTTTCCTTGGTTCAGCGCTTAATAATTTCGTAATACCGGGTATTGGATCGGTTGTGCAGGTACTATTGTCGATTGTTTTGGGATATTTAGGTTTCCAAGTCGGTTTTAAAAAGCGTGATGAACTTCTTCAAGTTTTTACTCCTTCTAAACAGAGTAGTAGCAAAAAGAAAACAGAGGACGAGGATAACCAAGAATTGAGTCTAGGAACTTATAAATTGTTAGATACGAGTGTTATTATCGATGGTCGTATCGCTGATATTTCGGTAACTGGATTTATCGAGGGGGTCTTTGTTGTTCCTCAGTTTGTTTTGACGGAGTTACAGCATATTGCGGATTCCTCTGATACGCTTAAACGAACAAGAGGACGACGAGGATTAGATGTTTTGAAAAAACTACAAACGGAACGAGCTTCTGCCGTGTTAATCGTGGAAGAAGACTTTGAGGATATCCAAGAGGTAGATTTGAAATTAGTTCGTCTAGCTAAAAAGATGAATGGAGTAGTTGTTACGAATGACTTCAATCTAAACAAAGTATGTGACCTACATCAAGTGCGTGTTTTGAATATTAATGACTTGGCAAATGCGGTAAAACCGGTTGTTATTCCCGGGGAAATAATGCATGTTGTCGTTATTAAAGATGGCAAAGAACACAATCAGGGTGTCGCATATCTTGATGATGGAACGATGATTGTTGTGGAAGGTGGTAAGGCATATATTGGACAGGCGATAAATGTAGAAGTGACAAGTGTACTTCAAACGTCGGCTGGTCGAATGATATTTGCAAAACCACAAGACTCGAAATAACGAAGAAGGGTTGATTCCTTTGTAAAAGGAATACACCCTTTTTCTATGTGATGGAGGTTCAATAGCATGATATATACCGTGATATTGCCAGCTGCAGGAAGTGGAAAACGAATGGGTGCCGGTAAAAATAAGTTATTTTTAGAACTACATAATATTCCTATTTTGATACATACTTTACGAGTATTTGACAGAGATCCTAATTGTGAACAAATAGTATTGGCTGTAAAAAAAGAAGAACAGATGTTCATTGAACAGCTACTGAATGAATATAGCATAACGAAGGTCGTGGCAATTGCAGAAGGCGGAAATGAGCGCCAGCATAGTGTATATGCGGCTTTAAAAGAAGTTACGTCGAAAGGAATTATACTCGTTCATGATGCAGCGAGGCCATTTATTCATCAGGAAATAATACAACAATTAGTGGGAGCTGCAATTGCTACTGGAGCAGCGGTTGCGGCAGTTCGGGCAAAAGATACGATGAAAAAAGTAGAAAATGGTATAATCCAAGAAACGGTTGATAGAGAAAGCTTGTGGATTATTCAAACGCCCCAGGCATTTCAGTATACATTATTAGAAAAAGCAGAAAGATTAGCGGAAGTGGAAAACTTTCTTGGGACAGATGAAGCGATGCTCGTAGAAAGATTAGGAGAGCGTGTTCATATTGTTGAAAGTACCTATGATAATGTGAAAATGACAACGGGTGAAGATCTTCTATACGGAGAAGCTATATTAAATAAGCGTGAGCAGGAGGAACAATAATATGATGCGAATTGGACAAGGATTCGATGTACATGAATTTGCGGAAAATCGTCCGTTAATAATAGGGGGAATTGAGATTCCTTACGAACGTGGGCTAATTGGTCACTCAGATGCAGATGTACTGCTACATACAATTACAGATGCCGCTTTAGGGGCGATTGGAGAAGGGGATATCGGGAGACATTTCCCAGATACAGACCCAGATTTTAAAGATGCAGATTCAGCAAAGCTACTAGAGTATATTTGGAAGCTAGTAGATGCCCGCGGATATAAGCTAGGAAATATCGATTGTACAATTATTGCACAAAAGCCAAAAATGGCACCATATATCGAAACAATTCGTACGCGTGTAGCGGAGTTACTTCAGGCGGATGTATCGCAGGTTAATGTGAAAGCTACAACGACAGAAAAACTTGGGTTTACAGGTCGCGAAGAAGGAATAGCGTCGATGGCAACAATATTGCTACTTAAGAAGGACTAACTTTAATAAACATTTAAGCAATGGTAGAATGAATTAAGTTAAAGCCTCCGGTAAGTTGTCTCAGATTTTATCAAGAGTTAACCTGAGCAAGCTAAGCTCAAAATCTGGAAGCATATACGCCAAGGCGGATTTGAATTGAACGAAAACTAGGAGGATATACTTATGACACAAGAAGTTCGCGTACGCTACGCACCAAGTCCAACAGGATTTTTGCATATCGGGGGAGCCCGTACAGCATTATTTAACTACTTATATGCACGTCACCATAATGGTAAATTTATCGTTCGTATTGAAGATACGGATATTGAGCGCAATGTTGAAGGTGGCGAGTTATCACAGCTTGAAAACTTAAAGTGGTTAGGAATTGACTATGATGAATCTGTAGATATTGGTGGACCTTATGCACCGTATCGTCAAATGGAGCGTCTAGATATATATACAAAGCACGCAGAAGAAATGTTAGTTAAAGGACATGCTTATAAATGTTTCTGTTCTTCAGAGGAATTAGAAGCAGAACGTGAAATACAAAAAGAAAAAGGTATTGCAGCTCCTATGTACAATGGTAAATGTCGTCATTTATCAAAAGAAGAAGTACAAGCAAAAGAAGACGCAGGTCAAGCCTACACAATTCGTATGCGTGTACCAGAAAATGTTACTTATACGTTTGAAGATTTAGTTCGCGGATCGGTTACTTTTGAATCTAAAGACGTTGGTGACTGGGTGTTAGTAAAAGCTAATGGCATTCCAACATATAACTATGCGGTAGTTTTAGATGATCACTTTATGGAAATATCCCATGTTTTCCGTGGGGAAGAACATTTATCAAACACACCAAAACAATTGATGGTCTTTGATGCATTCGGATGGGCATATCCAAAGTACGGTCACATGACATTAATCATCAATGAAAATCGTAAAAAGCTTTCAAAACGTGATGAGTCGATTATTCAATTTGTTACACAGTACAAAGATCTTGGATATTTACCGGAAGCAATGTTTAACTTCTTTGCATTATTAGGTTGGTCTCCTGAAGGAGAAGAAGAAATCTTCACTAAAGAGGAATTTATTAAAAACTTCGATGTGTCGCGTCTTTCTAAATCACCTTCGATGTTCGATAAACAAAAACTTACATGGATGAACAACCAATACATTAAACAGCTACCACTTGAAAAAGTAGTAGAGCTTGCACTGCCACATTTACAAAATGCAAATCTACTTCCAACTGAATTATCAGAAGACGAACTTACGTGGGCAACTAAGCTTATTGCTCTTTACCATGAACAAATGAGTTTTGGTGCTGAAATCGTTGAGTTATCTTCATTGTTCTTTGATCACGAAATTGCATATACTGAAGAAGCAACAGAAGTATTAGCTGGAGAGCAGGTTCCAGAAGTGATGGCTGCTTTCAAGACACAGTTAGAGGGCTTAGAAGCATTTGAAGCAGTGGAGATTAAAGCTGCTATTAAAGCAGTACAAAAAGAAACAGGACATAAAGGGAAAAACCTTTTCATGCCAATTCGTGTAGTAACAACGGGTCAAATGCACGGTCCAGAATTAGCTGATGCAATCAGTTTAATCGGGAAAGAAAAAGTAATTGCTCGCGTTGCCAAATTTGCAAAACAATAAGATTGACTTTCCCCTAACAAGGTGTGAAAATGGTGATACTAATTCGAAAATGAAATGAATAGCAAAGTGAAGACGAGGAGAAGTAAGTAACGCAAGTTCTTTAGAGAGGACCATCACCGGCTGAAAGTGGTCTGAGCCCATGAGTTACTGAAATGCACCTCCGAGCGTCATGCCGAACTTTTAAGTAGGCTGAACGTATCATCTGCGTTAAAGATGCTAAGTGGGAGAAGTATTCAATTTTTCCAATCAGAGTGGAACCGCGCTTACTTGCGTCTCTGTCTATATTTATAGACAGAGACTTTTTTTATGGAGAAAAATGAAAGGGGGAATTCTTATGTTCGAACGAATGAAAGAAGATATTGCAGTAGTATTTGAACAAGATCCAGCGGCAAATAGCAAACTAGAGGTAGTATTAACATATGCAGGCCTACATGCAATTTGGAGTCACCGCATTGCACATGCATTATTTAAAAAGCAGTTCTTTTTCTTAGCACGTGCAATTTCACAAGTTAGTAGATTTTTTACAGGTGTAGAAATTCACCCAGGGGCAACAATTGGGAGGCGCTTTTTTATCGACCATGGCTCGGGTGTAGTCATCGGAGAAACCTGTGAAATCGGAGATGATTGTACCATCTACCAAGGTGTCACATTAGGTGGTACCGGGAAAGAAAAAGGGAAAAGACATCCCACCCTGCGCAATAATGTGCTAATCGCTACAGGAGCAAAAGTATTAGGATCGATAATAATTGGTGAAAATAGTAAAGTCGGAGCAGGGTCCGTTGTATTAAAAGATGTACCCACTAATTCAACTGTTGTTGGTATTCCGGGTGTAGTCGTAATTCAAGATGGTGTAAAAGTGAAACGGAATCTCGATCATCAGGACCTGCCTGATCCGTTTACTGATAGATGTAAACAAATGGAAGCTAAAATAGAAGAGCTTCAAATAGAAATCGACCATCTAACGAAAGAAAAGGAGAGAAATTGGTCATGACAATCCAAATTTTTAATACATTAAAGCGTGAAAAAGAACCGTTTATCCCACTTGAAGAAGGCAAGGTTAAAATGTATGTATGTGGACCAACTGTTTACAATTATATTCACATAGGAAATGCTCGACCTGTAATTGTGTATGATACGGTAAGAAAGTATTTACAATATCGTGGGTATGACGTGACATACGTCTCTAACTTCACAGACGTGGATGACAAAATTATTAAAGCAGCCAATGAATTGGGAGAAGAGGTTTCAGAGCTTACGGAACGTTTTATCAACGCATATTATGCAGACGTGGAGGCACTTGGCTGCAATCGAGCAGACTCACATCCACGTGTAACGGATCACATGAACGAAATTATTGAATTTATAAAAGTATTAGAAGGAAAAGGGTATGCATACGAATCTCAAGGAGACGTCTATTACCGTACGAGAAAATTTGATGGATACGGTAAGCTTTCTCATCAGTCTGTAGACGATTTAAAAGTCGGTGCACGAATTGAAGCTGGCGTGAAAAAAGAGGATGCACTAGATTTCGCACTTTGGAAAGCCGCAAAACCAGGAGAAATATTCTGGGAAAGCCCTTGGGGACAAGGACGTCCAGGATGGCATATTGAGTGCTCTGTGATGGCGCGCGAAATACTAGGAGATACGATTGATATTCATGCAGGAGGACAGGATTTAACTTTCCCTCACCATGAAAATGAAATTGCCCAGTCAGAAGCAAGAACTGGTAAGACATTCGCAAGATATTGGATGCATAATGGGTATATAAATATAGACAATGAAAAAATGTCGAAATCACTCGGAAATTTTGTATTGGTGAATGATATTCGTCAGCAAATTGACCCGCAAATATTGCGTCTTTTCATGCTGAGTGTTCACTATCGAAACCCGATTAACTATTCAAAAGAATTGGTAGAGCAAGCGGAGGCAGGTTTGGAACGTATACGGACTGCTTATGATAACTTAGTTCATCGCTTAAGTACCACTGCAAATTTAGGGGATCATGACGATATATGGTTACAAAAAATTGCAGATGTAAAAGCACAATTTGAAACGGCGATGGATGATGACTTCAATACAGCAAATGGAATCGCAGCTATTTTTGAATTGTCGAAACTTGCGAATACGTATTTACAAGAAAAACAAACTGCAGAGGCTGTACTGAAACAATTTATATCAGTTATGGATGTGTTGACGGCTGTACTGGGACTAACGTTAGCCAAGGAAAAAGAAGTATTGGATGAAGAAATCGATGCATTGATCGAAGAACGCAATCAGGCTAGGAAGGATCGTAATTTTGCCCGTGCCGATGAAATTAGAGATCAATTAAAAGAGTTAAATATTATTTTGGAAGATACTGCACAGGGTATCCGATGGAAAAGAGGATAGACTTGTGGAAAAGTTGAAACTATCAGATGTCAAACAATTAAATTCTTTAGCGCTTGCCTATATGGGTGATGCTGTTTTCGAACAAGTCGTTCGGGAACACCTCATCCGCTCTGGGCGAGTTCGACCAAATATTTTACACAAAGAAGCTACTAACTATGTATCCGCAAAAGCACAAGCGACGATTGTAAAGGAAATGCTAGATAAAGAATTTTTATCAGAAGATGAACAAGCAGTCCTTCGAAGAGGTCGTAATGCAAAGTCAGGATCAGTTCCAAAAAATACAGACGTTATTACGTATCATCATAGTACAGCGTTTGAAGCAGTCGTTGGGAGTCTATACTTGAGTGGACAAACGGAGCGTTTGCAAGAAGTGTTACATTTCTCGATTAACTTTATTGATGAACAGAAAGAGGCGAAAAAATAAATGACGGAGAAAAACGATCAAACAGAACAAACTGGAGAACTGATCGCGGGGAAAAACCCTGTAGTTGAAGCTCTTCGTGCAGGGAGAGATATGAACAAGGTATGGCTTGCTGAAGGTATTCAAAAAAGTGGAGTAACTGAAATTATCCAACTTGCTAAAGATGCTGGAATAATTGTTCAGTTCGTACCTAAAAAGAAGCTAGATAATTTAACAGATGCAAATCATCAAGGGATAGTCGCATCAGTTGCTGCATATCGTTATGCGGAATTGGACGATTTATTTGAACTGGCAGCTAGCAAACAGGAGGACCCTCTTTTCATTATTTTAGATGAAATTGAAGATCCTCATAATCTTGGTTCTATTATGCGGACAGCAGATGCAATAGGAGCACATGGAATTATCATTCCGAAAAGAAGAGCGGTCGGACTTACAGCGGTAGTTGCAAAAGCATCTACGGGAGCTATCGAACATATCCCTGTTTACCGCGCGGGTAACTTGGCGCAAACGGTGGATGAGCTAAAAGAACGTGGTGTTTGGATTGCAGGAACGGATGCGGCGAAGTCTACTGATTATCGAAATATGGATGCGACACTTCCGCTAGCACTTATTATTGGTAGTGAAGGAAAAGGAATGAGTCGACTGTTAAAAGAAAAATGTGATTTTCTTTACTATTTGCCAATGGTTGGTCACGTAACGAGTCTAAATGCGTCGGTAGCAGCCTCCGTTTTGTTATATGAAATATGGCGCGTAAGAAATCCGCTAAAAGGATAAGAAGATGCAAATTCTACTTGTCGATGGGTATAATATCATCGGCGCATGGAGCGAGTTAAGGAAGTTAAAAGAGGTTAAATTACTAGACGCTAGAGACCGTTTGATCGAGCAGATGGCAGAATATAAAGCATATACAGGTGTTCGAGTGATTGTGGTCTTTGATGCGCACTTAGTACCTGGCATTGAAAATAAAAAGAAACAATACGATGTAGAAGTTATTTATACGAGAAAAAACGAAATTGCAGATGAACGGATTGAAAAGTTAACAAAAGAATTAAGTGGTAGAAGAGTTCAAATTTATGTAGCTACATCCGATCTGACCGAGCAACGAGTTATATTTGGCCAAGGGGCACTTCGAAAGTCAGCAAGAGAATTAGAAATTGAGATGTTATCGATTTCCTCCAAAATAACAAAGAAAGTAAAAAGTATTCAGGATGATAAACCCGCTTCTAATATTCCTTTAACAGCAGAAATTGCAGAAATTTTCGAAAAATGGCGAAGAGGAATGAAATGATTCATTGACGCTATAAATTTTCTTCCTGTATACTTGGAATAACTATTCTTGTTAGTTGAGGTGACTTCATTGGAAAAGACAGAACAGATTCTACAATTGGATAGTTTACTAGATGAAGAGCTTGTAGAGATGGTTCATCAAGGTAACACTGAAGCACTAGACTTTTTAATAACAAAATATCGTTCTTTCGTCCGTATGAAGGGAAGATCCTACTTTTTAATAGGGGCCGATAAAGAAGATATTCTACAAGAAGGTATGATTGGATTATACAAGGCAATTCGAGATTTTAAAGAAGAGAAACTTGCTTCTTTTCGAGCGTTTGCCGAATTATGTATCACTCGACAAATAATAACCGCTATTAAAACAGCCACTCGACAAAAACATATTCCGCTAAATTCCTATGTATCTTTGGACAAGCCTATTTACGATGAGGAATCTGATCGAACATTGATGGATATGATTGCTGGTTCAGTTGTAGATGATCCAGAGGAATTAATCATTAATCGAGAAGATTTTGATTATATGGAAGGTAAGATGGCCGAAATACTAAGTGAGCTGGAACAACAAGTACTTGCCTTATATTTAGATGGTCAATCTTATCAAGAAATTTCCGAAGAATTGAATCGTCATGTAAAATCGATCGACAATGCATTACAACGAGTGAAGCGTAAACTAGAACGCTATATGGAGATTGGTAGTAATTATGCATAACTGGGATTTTGTTGACATGGTATGTGTAAGGTGATAATCTTGAAAAAGACTTATATGCTTAAAAAGGTGATAATATGGTAAAGAAGACCGTCTTAAGTTGTGTCCAATGTGGTAATCGTAATTACACGGTTCCTGCATCTAAAGAAAATGTAACAATCCGAATTGAACGTAAAAAGTATTGTGCACATTGTAATGTGCATACACTTCATAAACAAACGCTATGAAAATAAGATAGATTTTTGTGTGGGGGTTTAGCTAAAATGGCTAATGTTGGTGGGTTTTTCAAAAACGTAATGACTGAAATGAGAAAAGTAAGTTGGCCTAGACGTAAAGAGCTTACTAAATACACTGTAATTGTACTTGCTACTGTTGTAGTAATGGCTGTATTTTTTGCTTTGGTTGATTTAGGTGTCTCTGAATTGTTCCGTTGGTATTTAGCATTATAATGAGTAGCATGTAAATATTTGAAAATAGCCCGTCTTATTAAACGAACGGGTTTTTTCATTTGTCTTGAGAAAAGGAGGGAACGGACGACTAGTCCTGAAACTATGGAAAAAAACTGGTATGTTGTTCATACGTACTCTGGGTATGAAAACAAAGTAAAAGCAAACTTAGAAAAACGAGTAGAAACAATGGGTATGTCGGATAAAATATTCCGTGTATACATCCCTGAACAAGAGGAAACGGATTTTAAAGACGGCAAAAAACGTGTCGTGGTTAGAAAAACTTTTCCTGGATATGTTTTTGTAGAACTTATTATGACAGATGATGCTTGGTATGTGGTTCGAAATACACCAGGTGTAACTGGATTCCTTGGTTCTTCAGGGGGCGGAACAAAACCGACACCTTTAGCTCCAGAAGAAGTTCAATCTATGCTGAAACAAATGGGTGACTCTGATCGTGTTGTAGAGGTAGACTTTACGGTTGGTGAGTTGGTCGAAGTATTAGAAGGACCGTTTGCACACTTCCAAGGAAAAGTAGAAGTGATTGACACAGACAAAGGTAAAGTAACCGTATCTGTAGATATGTTTGGTCGAGAAACTAATATGGAACTAGATTTCGAACAAGTTATTAAAATATAATTTATGTTTCCACTTGCTAAAGGTGGAGAATAGTGATATCATTTCAAAGGTCAGACTGAAAATAGGTCTGTATTAATTTTTCTAATGTTATCAGCGCAGAGCTGAGAGACAGATATTTGAGTGGGAGGGGCAACCCAATTACCACATCACGGACTTAAGGAGGTGTGTCTCGTGGCTAAAAAAGTGATTAAAGTTGTAAAATTACAAATTCCTGCTGGTAAAGCAAATCCAGCACCGCCGGTTGGTCCAGCATTGGGTCAAGCAGGTGTTAACATCATGGGATTCTGTAAGGAGTTCAACGCACGTACTGCTGATCAAGCAGGTCTAATCATTCCGGTTGAAATTTCTGTATTTGAAGATCGTTCATTTACTTTCATTACAAAAACTCCGCCGGCAGCAGTGTTACTTAAAGTAGCAGCAGGTATTCAATCTGGATCAGGTGAACCGAACCGCGTAAAAGTGGCGACAGTGAAACGTGAAAAAGTTCGCGAAATCGCAGAACAAAAAATGCCAGATTTAAACGCAGCATCTGTTGAAGCAGCTATGTTAATGGTTGAAGGTACTGCACGCAGCATGGGTATTACGATCGAAGACTAATACTTAATGTGCATTTTGATATGACGCATTGTTTTTTGGGAGGTTGTAGTTGTTCATATAGGATAACTGCAACCTTTACACGTGGGAGGTTTATTCCGCTAAAACCACTATCAAGGAGGACATTTATAATGGCTAACAAAGGTAAAAAATTACAAGAAGCAGCTAAATTAGTAGAAGCTTCAAAATTATACTCAGCTAAAGAAGCAATTGAGCTTGCGAAAAAAACAAGCACAGTTAACTTCGATGCAACTGTAGAAGTTGCTTTTCGTCTAGGAATCGATACTCGTAAAAATGACCAACAAATCCGTGGAGCAGTAGTTCTTCCAAACGGAACTGGTAAAACTCAACGCGTATTAGTATTCGCTAAAGGCGAAAAGTTAAAAGAAGCAGAAGCTGCTGGAGCAGATTTTGTGGGCGATACTGAATATATTAACAAAATCCAACAAGGATGGTTTGACTTCGATGTAATCGTTGCAACGCCTGACATGATGGGTGAAGTTGGTAAAATCGGTCGTGTACTTGGACCAAAAGGATTAATGCCGAACCCTAAAACTGGTACAGTTACATTTGATGTAACAAAAGCTATCGAAGAGATTAAAGCTGGTAAAGTTGAATACCGTGCTGAAAAATCAGGGATCATTCATGCTCCTATCGGTAAAGTATCTTTTGAAGACGACAAATTAGTAGAAAACTTCTTAGCTGTATTTGATGTAATTCAAAAAGCTAAGCCAGCAGCATCTAAAGGTGTTTATATGAAGTCTGTGAATATCACGACTACTATGGGACCAGCTGTAAAAGTTGACGCTCAATCAATTAAATAATAGTTGACAGTTAAAGGTCTATCTGTTAAGATGACTTTTGTTGTTAAATATACATTTGTACCGAAGACAGTAGGAGCAATAAACTGCTTAATTTCCTACCGAGGACAAGTAAATTCAGATTCTTTTAAGATGATGACTTTCTGCCTCTGTGTCTATTCGTAGAACAGAGGCTTTTCTTTTGTCGGTATAAATGGCCAATTCTTATAGGAGGTGCCAAGATGAACAAAGCAATCGAAACGAAAAAAGTGCAAGTTCTAGAAATTGCTGAAAAGTTTAAAGCTGCTGCTTCCGTAGTAGTTGTTGACTATCGTGGTTTGAACGTTGCGCAAGTAACAGAATTACGTAAACAGCTTCGTGAAGCCGGTGTGGAATTCAAAGTTTATAAAAACTCGCTTACACGCCGTGCAACTGAAATTGCTGGAGTTGAGGGGATTAATGAAAGCCTTATTGGTCCAAACGCAGTAGCATTTTCTAACGAAGACGTAATTGCTCCAGCTAAAATCATTAATGATTTTGCTAAAAAGAATGAACAACTTGAGATTAAAGTTGGAATCATCGAAGGAACTGTAGCATCTGCTGAAGATGTGAAAGCATTAGCTGAACTTCCATCACGCGAAGGACTACTTTCTATGCTTCTTTCAGTACTTCAAGCTCCAATGCGCAACTTTGCGCTTGCAACAAAAGCTGTTGCAGAACAAAAAGAAGAACAAGGCGCATAATTTATTACGCGGCTTAAACACTACAAAAAGGCTTGTAGCCTAAAATTACCCATAATAGGAGGAAAATAAAATGAATAACGAACAAATCTTAGAAGCTATCAAATCAATGACAGTTCTTGAATTAAACGACTTAGTAAAAGCAATTGAAGAAGAATTCGGTGTTACTGCTGCTGCTCCAATGGCAATGGCTGCTGGTGGCGGAGCTGTTGAAGAAGAAAAAACTGATTTTGACGTAATCCTTGCATCTGCTGGAGATCAAAAAATCAAAGTAATTAAAGTGGTTCGTGAAATCACTGGTCTTGGATTAAAAGAAGCTAAAGAATTAGTTGACAACGCTCCTAAAGCACTTAAAGAAGGCGTTTCTAAAGACGAAGCAGAAGCTTTCAAAGCACAACTTGAAGAAGTTGGCGCAGGCGTAGAAGTTAAGTAATTTTTGTACAATTCGAAGAAAAAAGCTCGTCTGTAAACGACGGGCTTTTCTTCGTATGTATTATGGAGGGTGATTTGGTGTCTGATCATTATTACTCTAGGAAACCTCAAACGGAAAGTAAACCACGCCATTGGAATTTTACATTGCTCGGGCATAATTTTCGGTTTGAAACAGATGCTGGTGTATTTAGTAAGAGCGAAGTAGATTTTGGCTCCCGTGTATTAATCGATGCTTTTGAAGCGCCAGATCTAGAAGGTCCAATTTTAGATATAGGCTGTGGATATGGGCCGATAGGTCTTTCTATTGCAAAAGCAAATGAGGGAAGAACAGTTCATTTGGTAGATGTTAACACACGTGCAATCCAACTTGCAGAAAAAAATGCTGCTGCTAACGGGATACAAAATGTACGAATCTATGAAAGTGATGGATTGTCAGCGGTTGACACTGCGAACTTTGCGGCTATTATAACTAATCCACCGATTCGCGCTGGGAAAGAAACTATTTTTCGTTTCTATTATGAATCCTATGAAAAGTTAGTTTCAAAGGGAGAATTGTGGGTTGTGATTCAAAAGAAACAAGGGGCACCATCAACTTTTAGTTATTTAGAAGAGATTTTTGGTCAAGTAGATGTTGTAGATAAAGCTAGAGGTTATTGGATTATCAAAGCTACAAAGATTGACTTGACAAAATCGCTATGATATTATAAGAAAATGCAAAAATATTATTTTGAGGACGTATGCCCTTTTGAATAAAAATAGTAGAAATGGGTATACTGGCCGAGAAAAAGTTTGGTTAATCGAAAATGAGCTCTTATTAAGAACTCGTTTTCTTTTTGTCTTTCGATATCATACACCAAAATGTTCATATCGAAAAGACCTAATATCGCTTTAATTGAGGGGTGAATGAGTTGACAGGTCAACTAGTTCAATACGGACAACACCGCCAGCGCAGAAGTTTTGCGCGTATTAGTGAGGTGCTGGAACTACCGAATCTAATCGAAATTCAGACGGCATCTTATGAATGGTTCCTTGAAGAAGGTTTACGTGAAATGTTCAAGGATATTTCACCTATCGAGGACTTTACAGGCAATCTATCACTTGAATTTGTCGACTATAGTTTAAATGAACCGAAATATTCGGTCGACGAATCGAAAGAACGTGACGCAACATACGCAGCACCACTACGCGTAAAAGTACGTCTCCACAACAAAGAAACGGACGAAGTGAAGGAACAAGATGTCTTTATGGGTGATTTCCCATTAATGACCGAAACTGGAACTTTCGTTATTAACGGAGCTGAGCGCGTAATCGTATCTCAGTTAGTCCGCTCACCAAGTGTTTACTTCCATGATAAAACAGACAAAAACGGTAAAAAAGGTTTTGGATCAACTGTTATTCCGAACCGTGGTGCTTGGTTAGAATATGAAATCGATGCAAAAGACGTGGTTTACGTTCGTATCGATCGTACACGTAAATTACCAGTTACTGTTTTACTTCGCGCATTAGGCTTTGGATCAGATCAAGAAATTATCGATTTAATCGGTGACAATGAATTTTTACGTAACACGCTAGAAAAAGATAATACAGAAACGTCTGAAAAGGCATTACTGGAAATCTATGAGCGACTACGTCCCGGTGAACCACCAACAGTGGAAAGTGCAAAGAGCCTGCTATACTCTCGCTTCTTTGACCCAAAACGCTATGATTTAGCGAATGTTGGTCGTTACAAAATGAACAAAAAATTGGATATTAAAAATCGCTTGTTTAACCAAACAATAGCTGAAACGCTAGTGGATCCGGAAACAGGAGAGATTTTAGTAGAAGCTGGTACGTTAATTGATCGTCGTGTACTAGATCGTCTAATTCCTCATCTTGAAAAAGGCATCGGCTTTAAAACTTTATCTCAAGTAGGTGGTGTTTTAGAGGACGATATTACAATCCAGTCGATTAAAATTTATGCTCCAAATGATGAAGAACAAAAAGAAGTTAATGTTATAAGTAACGCGTATGTGGAAACAGAAATAAAAAACATTACGCCAGCTGATATCGTTGCATCGATTGGTTACTTCTTTAACCTTTTGTTTAACGTTGGGAACACGGATGACATCGATCATCTAGGTAACCGTCGTTTACGTTCTGTAGGTGAGTTACTACAAAACCAGTTCCGTATCGGTCTTTCCCGTATGGAGCGTGTGGTACGTGAGCGTATGTCTATTAACGACACACAATCCATCGTTCCACAACAATTGATCAATATACGTCCAGTTATTGCATCTATCAAAGAATTCTTTGGTAGCTCGCAGTTATCTCAGTTCATGGATCAAACGAATCCACTTGCTGAATTGACACACAAACGCCGTCTATCGGCGCTTGGACCCGGTGGTTTAACACGTGAGCGTGCAGGATTCGAAGTACGTGACGTTCATTACTCTCACTATGGTCGTATGTGTCCGATTGAAACGCCTGAGGGACCAAACATTGGACTTATTAACTCACTTTCCAGCTTTGCTAAAGTGAATAAATTTGGATTTATTGAAACACCATATCGCCGTGTTGACCCGGAGACAGGGTTAGTTACATCGCGTATCGACTATTTAACTGCGGATGAAGAGGATAACTATGTGGTTGCACAAGCGAACTCTCCATTATCTGATGAAGGAGCATTCCTTAAAGAAGAAGTAGTAGGTCGTTTCCGTGGAGATAACACCGTGTTTAGAAAAGAACAAATTGACTACATGGACGTTTCGCCGAAACAAGTCGTTTCTGCCGCAACCGCATGTATTCCGTTCTTGGAAAACGATGACTCCAACCGTGCACTTATGGGTGCAAACATGCAACGTCAAGCTGTTCCATTATTAAACCCAGAAGCTCCATTCGTTGGAACTGGTATGGAACATGTGAACGCTCGTGACTCAGGTGCTGCAGTTATTGCAAAATACGACGGTATCGTTGAGCATGTTGAAGCAAAAGAAATTCGTGTTAGACGTATTGAAGAAGTGGATGGAAAAGAAGTTAAAGGTGATTTAACATCTTATAAAATTCATAAATTTGAGCGTTCAAACCACGGTACATCTATAAACCAAAGACCAATTGTAAAAATTGGCGATCGTGTTAAACCTCTGGATATTCTTGCAGATGGTCCTTCTATGGAACAAGGAGAGCTTGCTTTAGGGCGTAATGTA
Organism: Psychrobacillus sp. BM2; assembly: GCF_048572895.1. GTDB lineage: Bacteria > Bacillota > Bacilli > Bacillales_A > Planococcaceae > Psychrobacillus. The sequence continues at coordinate 3,867,435 of NZ_CP183878.1, read as the reverse complement.
CTAGTAGCCTTCATGACATGGGATGGATACAACTATGAAGATGCCGTTATTATGAGTGAACGTCTAGTGAAAGATGATGTATATACTTCCGTCCATATTGAAGAATATGAATCAGAATCACGTGATACAAAGCTTGGGCCAGAGGAAATTACGAGAGATATTCCAAATGTCGGAGAAGATGCATTGCGTAACTTGGACGACCGTGGAATTATCCGTATTGGTGCGGAAGTTCGTGATGGAGACATTCTTGTTGGGAAAGTAACGCCTAAAGGAGTTACAGAACTAACAGCTGAAGAACGTTTACTACACGCAATCTTCGGTGAAAAAGCTCGTGAAGTACGTGATACTTCTTTACGAGTACCTCATGGTGCAGGTGGGATTGTATTAGACGTAAAAGTATTTAATCGCGAAGATGGCGATGAGTTATCTCCAGGTGTCAACCAATTAGTTCGTGCTTATATCGTTCAAAAACGTAAAATCTCCGTTGGGGATAAAATGGCAGGACGACATGGTAACAAAGGGGTTATCTCGCGTATTCTTCCTGAAGAAGATATGCCATTCCTTCCAGACGGCACACCAGTAGATATCATGTTAAATCCACTTGGTGTACCTTCTCGTATGAACATCGGTCAAGTTTTAGAGCTTCACTTAGGTATGGCTTCTAAACTCCTTGGCGTTCATATGGCGTCACCAGTATTTGATGGTGCTAACGAAGAAGACGTTTGGAACACAATGGAAGAAGCAGGTCTTAATCGTGACGGTAAAACTACCCTTTATGATGGACGTTCAGGTGAACCATTTGATAACCGTGTATCTGTAGGGATTATGTATATGATCAAACTTGCCCACATGGTAGATGATAAGTTACATGCTCGCTCTACTGGACCTTATTCACTTGTTACGCAACAGCCTCTTGGGGGGAAAGCGCAATTTGGTGGACAGCGTTTCGGAGAGATGGAAGTATGGGCACTAGAAGCTTATGGTGCTGCTTATACGTTACAAGAGATCTTAACAGTAAAATCCGATGACGTTGTTGGACGTGTGAAAACATATGAAGCAATCGTTAAAGGGGAAAGTGTACCTGAACCAGGAGTTCCTGAATCATTCAAAGTATTGATAAAAGAACTACAAAGTCTAGGTATGGATGTTAAGATGCTTACAATCGATGAAGAAGAAATTGAGCTTCGTGATTTAGATGAAGATGATGATATTCCTGCAGCGGATGCGCTTGGTATTTTGCCAATAGCAACGGAGGAAGAACCAGTTAGTACAGTAGAATAAAAAAAGAAAAGCGTAATACGCTTAGATTACACAATAAGAATCGGACAGGTGATGCCTGTCCGTGTTTCCGTATAAAATTGCATAATGCAGAGCTACTTGGAAAAGTCTTTTTAAAAGACACAAGACTAAAGGGAGGTAGGCTCCTTGATAGACGTTAATAATTTTGAGTATATGAAAATTGGTTTAGCTTCACCTGATAAAATTCGTTCATGGTCTTATGGGGAAGTAAAAAAACCTGAAACAATTAACTATCGTACATTAAAACCTGAAAAAGATGGTTTATTCTGTGAACGTATTTTTGGTCCTACAAAAGACTGGGAATGTCATTGCGGAAAATATAAACGCGTTCGTTATAAAGGTGTTGTATGTGATCGTTGTGGAGTAGAAGTAACACGATCAAAAGTACGTCGTGAACGTATGGGCCACATCGAACTAGCTGCTCCTGTATCACATATTTGGTATTTCAAAGGTATTCCAAGTCGTATGGGTCTGATTTTGGATATGTCTCCAAGATCACTAGAAGAGGTAATTTACTTTGCTTCTTACGTAGTAATAGAGCCAGCAGACACGCCTCTTGAAAAGAAACAATTGCTTTCTGAAAAAGAATACCGTGCATATCGTGATAAGTTCGGAACTAAATTCCAGGCAGCGATGGGTGCAGAGGCTATTAAACGTCTACTTCAAGAAATTGATTTAGAAAGTGAAACAGAACATTTAAAAGAAGAGTTGAAAACAGCTCAAGGTCAACGTCGTACGCGTGCGATTAAACGTTTAGAAGTTGTAGAATCTTTCCGTAACTCAGGAAACAAACCTGACTGGATGATTTTAGACGTTCTACCAGTAATTCCTCCAGAATTACGTCCAATGGTTCAATTGGATGGCGGACGCTTTGCTACATCAGATTTAAATGATTTATATCGTCGCGTGATTAACCGTAATAACCGTTTAAAACGTTTATTGGATCTTGGTGCTCCTAGTATCATCGTTCAAAATGAAAAACGTATGTTACAAGAAGCTGTTGATGCATTGATAGATAACGGTCGTCGTGGCCGTCCGGTAACTGGACCAGGTAACCGTCCGTTGAAATCACTTTCACATATGTTAAAAGGGAAACAAGGTCGTTTCCGTCAAAATTTACTTGGTAAACGTGTTGACTACTCTGGTCGTTCAGTTATTGTAGTAGGACCAAACTTGAAAATGTATCAATGTGGACTTCCAAAAGAAATGGCAATTGAACTATTCAAACCATTTGTGATGAAAGAACTTGTTGAACGTGGTTTAGCCCACAACATTAAGAGTGCAAAACGTAAAATTGAACGTATGCATGCTGAAGTATGGGATGTATTAGAAGATGTAATTAGAGAGCATCCGGTTTTACTTAACCGTGCACCTACTCTTCACCGTCTTGGTATCCAAGCATTCGAACCAACATTAGTAGAAGGTCGCGCAATTCGCCTTCACCCTCTAGTATGTACAGCATATAATGCTGACTTTGATGGTGACCAAATGGCTGTTCACGTACCTTTATCAGCAGAAGCACAAGCGGAAGCTCGTTTACTAATGCTTGCAGCACAAAACATTTTGAACCCGAAAGATGGAAAACCAGTAGTTACACCATCTCAAGATATGGTTTTAGGAAACTATTACTTAACACTTGAGCGTAAAGGTGCAATGGGCGAAGGTTCAACATTCTATGGTCCACAAGAAGTGCTAATTGCTTATAATACTGGTCATGTACATTTGCATACACGTATCGCAATACCAGCAGCATCTGTAAACAATCAAACATTTACAGAAGAACAAAATAAGTTACTATTACTAACGACTGTAGGTAAAGTAATATTCAATGAAATACTTCCAGCATCGTTCCCTTACATTAATGAGCCGACAGATTTCAATTTACAAATTGAAACTCCGGAGAAATATTTCGTCCCAACGATTACAGACGTTAAAAAGCATATCGAGTCTATGGAGCTTGTACAGCCATTCAAGAAGAAAATTCTTGGAAATATCATCGCAGAAGTATTTAAACGTTTCCATATTACAGAAACGTCGAAAATGCTTGATCGCATGAAAGCACTAGGATTTAAATACTCTACTAAAGCTGGTATTACAATTGGTATTTCTGATATCGTAGTACTTCCAGACAAAGGTGAAATTCTTGAAGAAGCACAAAGTAAAGTAGATAAAGTTATTAAGCAATTCCGTCGTGGTCTAATCACGGAAGAAGAGCGTTATGCAAGTGTTATTGGACATTGGAGTAAAGCAAAAGAAGTTATTCAAGATAGACTGATGAAAACACTAGATCATATGAACCCAATCTACATGATGAGTGACTCAGGTGCCCGTGGTAATGCATCTAACTTTACTCAACTTGCAGGTATGCGTGGACTTATGGCCAATCCGGCCGGTCGTATTATTGAACTTCCGATCAAGTCATCATTCCGTGAAGGTTTAACAGTACTTGAATACTTCATCTCTACACATGGTGCTCGTAAAGGTCTTGCCGATACAGCTCTTAAAACTGCCGATTCAGGTTACTTAACTCGTCGTCTAGTAGACGTTGCACAAGATGTTATTGTACGTGAAGAAGATTGTGGAACGGACCGTGGATTATTAATTGGTTCACTTATGGAAGGTACGGAAGTTATTGAAGAGTTTGGCGAACGTATTGTCGGTCGTCATACGAAGAAAACAATTTTCCATCCAACTACAAATGAACTGATCCTAGAAAAAGACGGGTTAATTACACAAGACGTCGCTCGTGTTATTGAAGAAGCAGGTATTAGTGAATTAACAATTCGCTCTGCATTTACTTGTAATACAAAACATGGTGTTTGTAAAAAATGTTACGGCTTGAACTTAGCTACTGGAGACACAGTTGAAGTAGGAGAAGCAGTTGGTATTATTGCGGCTCAATCAATTGGTGAACCAGGTACTCAGTTAACGATGCGTACATTCCATACAGGCGGGGTTGCTGGAGACGATATTACACAAGGTCTTCCGCGTATCCAAGAGATTTTCGAAGCTCGTAATCCTAAAGGGCAAGCTGTTATTTCCGAAATTTCGGGGACTGTTACTGAAATTGATGAAATTAGAGAAGGTCAAAAAGAAATTACAATTCAAGGTAATGTGGAAACTCGTAAATATTTGGCACCGTACAATGCACGTTTAAAAGTACAACTAAACGATACAATGCAGCGTGGTCAAGTTTTAACGGAAGGTTCTGTGGATCCTAAGGAATTGTTGAGAGTTAAAGATGTTTCAACTGTTCAAGAATACTTATTAAAAGAAGTACAAAAAGTTTACCGTATGCAAGGGGTAGAAATCGGGGATAAACATATCGAAGTTATGGTACGCCAAATGCTTCGTAAAGTACGTGTGATTGAAGCAGGAGAAACAGACCTACTTCCAGGATCACTACTAGATATCCATCAATTTGCTGAAGCGAACAAGGAAGCAGTATTACAAGACAAAATTCCTGCAACTTGTCGTCCAGTTATCCTCGGTATTACAAAAGCTTCACTTGAAACAGAATCATTCTTGTCTGCTGCATCATTCCAAGAAACGACTCGTGTCTTAACAGACGCAGCGATTAAAGGAAAACGTGATGAATTATTAGGTCTAAAAGAAAACGTAATTATCGGTAAACTAGTTCCAGCTGGTACAGGTATGCAACGTTACCGCCAAATTAAAATCACAGATAATGAAGCTGATGCTGGAAAAGAATTAGTTAACGCAGAATAAAACAATTGAATATTAGGGAGGACTAAATATATTTCTCCCTAATATTTTCATGATTATTGTTGACACCTTTTTCAATGAATGATAATATATTTAAGGTTGATAGTTATTTGACTTGTACCTTTGGAGGATATGCAAATGTCTTATGAAAAAGTGAAACAAGCGAAAGAAACGATCATAGGTACAAAGCAAGCAGTAAAAGCAATGAAAAAAGGGCTTGTCAACGAAGTTTATATTGCACTAGATGTAGAAGAAAGAATCATTGAACTAGCTCGACTAACAGCCGAGGAAAACAATGTTTCAATAAACTATGTTGAGTCTAAAGTAGATCTTGGTAAGGCTTGTGGACTGCGCTTAGCGGCGTCAGTTGTAGCTATTACTGTGTAACAGTTTTTGTGTAAAACACAAAAACTTTGTTTTTACCCCAAAAATGAACCACCTGGATGTGTGGTATTAACAAGAACAAATGAAGGGAGGAATAATCGATGCCTACAATTAACCAATTGGTACGTAAGCCTCGTCAATCCAAAATTACGAAATCAAAGTCTCCTGCACTAGGAAAAGGTTATAACAGCTTCAAAAAGGCTGGTACTAATCTTAACTCTCCACAAAAACGTGGGGTTTGTACTCGTGTTGGTACTATGACGCCGAAAAAACCTAACTCAGCACTTCGTAAATATGCGCGTGTACGTTTAACTAATACGTTAGAGGTTACTGCTTATATTCCAGGAGAAGGACACAACCTACAAGAACATAGTGTTGTACTTATCCGCGGAGGAAAAGTAAAAGATTTACCAGGAGTACGTTACCATATCGTACGTGGTGCTCTTGATACAGCTGGTGTTACTGGTCGTATGCAAAGTCGTTCACTTTATGGTGCAAAACGCCCTAAAGAAAAGAAATAATCTAATTAATAATTTGACATTCGTCGAAAGGAGGAAAACACATGCCTCGTAAAGGTCCTGTTTCCAAACGTGACGTGTTACCAGATCCAATTTATAATTCAAAACTAGTAACTCGTCTAATCAATAAAATGATGGTTGACGGTAAAAGAGGTACTTCTCAAAAAATTCTATACGGAGCGTTTGAACTTGTTAAAGAACGTTCTGGTAAAGATGCAATAGAAGTATTTGAAGCTGCCCTAAACAATGTAATGCCAGTTCTAGAAGTTCGTGCTCGTCGTGTTGGTGGTGCTAACTACCAAGTACCGGTTGAAGTACGTCCTGACCGCCGTTCAACACTAGGTCTTCGTTACTTAGTAAACTATTCACGTCTTCGTGGAGAAAAAACGATGGAAGAACGTTTAGCTAACGAAATTCTTGATGCATCTAACAACACTGGTGCTTCAGTTAAAAAACGTGAAGATATGCACAAAATGGCAGAAGCTAACAAAGCATTCGCTCACTATCGTTGGTAAAATCTTTTTAATACTTAATATAAAATCATACTCTAATCCGAATATGGAAGGAGAAATACAATATGGCTAGAGAGTTCTCCTTAGAAAAAACACGTAATATCGGGATCATGGCTCACATCGATGCTGGTAAAACGACTACTACGGAGCGTATTCTTTATTACACTGGTAAAATCCACAAAATCGGGGAAACTCATGAAGGTGCATCACAGATGGACTGGATGGAGCAAGAACAAGAACGTGGAATCACTATTACTTCAGCTGCAACAACAGCTGCTTGGGATAATCACCGTGTAAATATCATTGATACACCTGGACACGTAGACTTCACTGTTGAAGTTGAACGTTCACTTCGTGTACTTGATGGTGCGGTTACAGTACTAGATGCTCAATCTGGTGTTGAACCACAAACAGAAACAGTATGGCGTCAAGCTACAACTTATGGCGTACCGCGTATTGTTTTTATTAACAAAATGGATAAAATGGGTGCTGACTTCTTATATTCTGTAGGAACTCTTCATGACCGTTTACAAGCTAACGCTCATCCAATTCAATTACCTATCGGTGCAGAAGATGAATTCAACGGAATTATTGATTTAATTACGATGAAAGCTACTATGTATCCTAATGACTTAGGAACTGATATGGAAGAAATAGAAATTCCAGAAGAGTACAAAGCTCAAGCACAAGAGTACCGTGAAAAACTAGTTGAAGCGGTAGCAGAACTTGACGAAGACTTAATGGATAAATATTTAAATGGTGAAGAAATCACGAACGAAGAATTAGTAAAAGGTATCCGTAAAGGTACCCTAAACGTAGAATTCTATCCAGTAGTGTGTGGTACTGCATTTAAAAACAAAGGTGTTCGTAAAGTTCTTGACGCAGTTGTTGCATACCTTCCATCACCACTTGATATTGCTGCTATGGTAGGAACTGATCCAGATAGTGAAGAAGAAATTTTACGTCATTCAGATGATTCAGAACCTTTCTCTGCATTAGCATTTAAAGTTATGACTGACCCTTATGTTGGTAAACTAACATTCTTCCGTGTATATTCTGGTACGTTACAAGCAGGATCATATGTTCAAAACTCAACAAAAGGTAAGCGTGAGCGTGTAGGACGTATTCTACAAATGCATGCGAACTCTCGTTCAGAGATTTCAGAAGTATTTGCTGGCGATATCGCTGCAGCAGTAGGTCTTAAAGATACTACTACTGGTGATACACTGTGTGATGAAAAGTCTCTAGTAATTCTAGAGTCTATGGTATTCCCAGAACCAGTTATATCTTTATCAGTTGAGCCAAAATCTAAAGCTGACCAAGATAAAATGGGTGCTGCTCTTGTGAAACTAGCAGAAGAAGATCCTACATTCCGCGTTCATACAGACCAAGAAACTGGTCAAGTTATTATCGCTGGTATGGGTGAACTTCACCTTGATATCTTAGTTGACCGTATGCGTCGTGAATTTAAAGTAGAAGCTAACGTAGGTGCTCCTCAAGTATCTTACCGTGAAACTTTCCGCTCTTCAGCTAAAGTTGAAGGTAAATTCGTACGTCAATCAGGTGGACGTGGTCAATTCGGACACGTTTGGATTGAATTCTCTCCAAACGAAGAAGGAAAAGGCTTTGAATTTGAAAATGCTGTTGTCGGTGGGGTAGTTCCACGTGAATACATTCCAGCTGTTGAGGCAGGTCTTCGTGACTCACTTAACAATGGTGTACTTGCTGGATATCCGTTAATCGATATCAAAGCAAAATTATACGACGGATCATATCATGATGTTGACTCGAATGAAATGGCCTTCAAAGTTGCTGCTTCTATGGCATTGAAAAATGCTGTATCTAAAGTAAATCCAGTAATTCTTGAGCCAATCATGAAAGTTGAAGTTGTAATTCCTGAAGAATATTTAGGAGACATCATGGGTGATATCACTTCACGTCGTGGACGCGTTGAAGGTATGGACGCTCGCGGTAACGCTCAAGTTGTACGTTCAATGGTTCCGCTTGCAGAAATGTTCGGATATGCAACGTCTTTACGTTCTAATACGCAAGGACGCGGAGTCTTCTCAATGACATTTGATCATTATGAAGATGTTCCAAAATCAATTTCCGAAGAAATTATCAAAAAAAATAAAGGTGAATAATTGAATTTTCACCAAAATTAAAGTATAACTAATTTGTAGTCTATGAAAGGCAAGGGGCTATTAGTCCCTTACTTTTATAATAAAAAATCATACAATTACTGAGGAGGACTTCTCTAATGGCTAAAGAAAAATTTGACCGCTCCAAAACACATGCAAACATTGGTACAATCGGACACGTTGACCATGGTAAAACAACTCTAACTGCTGCTATCGCAACAGTTCTTTCTAAAAAAATGGGTGGTACAGCTAGATCTTACGCTGATATCGACAACGCACCTGAAGAAAAAGAACGTGGAATCACTATCAATACTTCACACGTTGAGTATGAAACAGCAACTCGTCACTACGCACACGTAGACTGCCCAGGACATGCTGACTATGTTAAAAACATGATTACAGGTGCTGCACAAATGGACGGTGGGATCTTAGTAGTATCTGCTGCTGATGGCCCAATGCCACAAACTCGTGAGCATATCCTTCTTTCACGTCAAGTAGGTGTTCCATACCTAGTTGTATTCATGAATAAATGTGATATGGTTGATGACGAAGAACTTCTTGAATTAGTTGAAATGGAAATTCGTGACCTTCTTTCTGAATACGAATTCCCAGGAGACGATATTCCTGTAATTAAAGGTTCTGCTCTTAAAGCTCTTGAAGGACAACCAGAATGGGAAGAAAAAATCATTGAATTAATGGATGCTGTAGATAGCTATATCCCAACTCCAGAACGTCAAACTGACAAACCATTCATGATGCCAGTTGAGGATGTATTCTCAATCACTGGTCGTGGTACAGTTGCTACTGGACGTGTTGAGCGTGGCCAAGTTAAAATCGGTGACGTTGTAGACATTATCGGTATTTCTGAAGAAGCAAAATCAACTACTGTAACTGGTGTTGAAATGTTCCGTAAACTTCTTGACTATGCTGAAGCTGGAGATAACATTGGTGCTCTTCTTCGTGGGGTTTCTCGTGAAGATATCCAACGTGGTCAAGTATTAGCTAAACCAGGTACAATTACACCACACACAGACTTTAAAGCTGAAGTTTATGTTCTTTCAAAAGAAGAGGGTGGACGTCATACTCCATTCTTCTCAAACTACCGTCCTCAGTTCTACTTCCGTACAACTGACGTAACTGGTGTTTGTAACTTACCTGAAGGTGTAGAAATGGTTATGCCTGGAGATAACATCGAAATGACTGTATCTCTAATCTCACCTATCGCTCTTGAAGAAGGTACTAAATTTTCTATCCGTGAGGGTGGACGTACTGTAGGCGCTGGTGTAGTTGCTACTATTACTAAATAATCTATAAATCTTTAATATAAAAACCATCTCGTGACGACGAGATGGTTTTTTTTGTGCCGATAAATAGTGTACACTATCTGAAAGGAGTGAGTTAGTAGATGACAGTGAAAGTGTTAGTAATAGAAGATGATCAGGCAATCTATGAAATGATTAAAGAACGATTTGCACAATGGTCATTTGACGTTAGTAGACCAGAAGATTTTCAAAAAGTAATGTCTATTTTTATTGAAGAAAGGCCACATTTTGTTCTTATAGATATCCAATTGCCTGCATTTGATGGATTTCATTGGTGTAGAGAAATACGTCGTATATCTAAAGTTCCTATTATTTTCTTATCATCGCGAGATCACCCGATGGATATGATTATGGCTATGCAAATGGGTGCAGATGATTTTGTGCAAAAGCCTTTTCATCTCGATGTATTAGTGGCTAAAGTTCAAGCGCTTCTTAGAAGAACAAATGATTACCAAGAAGAGTCTATGAATATAAATAATTGGAACGAGGCAATTATCGATTTTTCAAAAAGTGAAATTACATATATGGAAAAGACGATGGAGTTAACAAAAAATGAGCTTTTTATATTACGAGTACTTCTACACTCTGTGGATAGAATAGTATCAAGAGATGAATTAATGAGAAAACTTTGGGATGATGAGCGTTTTGTTAATGATAATACCTTGTCTGTAAACGTTAATCGCCTTCGGTCAAAGCTAGAGGAAATAGGACTTGCAGATGTGATCATAACAAAAAAAGGTTTAGGGTATATGGCTATTACTAGGGAGGGATAAAAATTTTGTTTATTTTGTACATCAAAGAAAGAAGGGCATGGATTCTCTTTTTTATCAGTCTACAGATTTGGTTGAATTTCATACTTACTTTGGATGTAGCTTTTATGGAAATCTCTCTACTATATATTAACTTTACCAATGTTGTAGCATTTGTATTATTCTTTCTGTGGCGATATTTTCAAGAAACCAAGTATATTAAAGCATTAGTAAATAGTTTGGCTAACGAGAAAGGTTTAGATTTCATATTAGAATCTTTTCCAGTAGGGCATTCTAGCTTTGAAAAGACGTTATCGACTACGATAGATACTTTTGTTTTGGTAGCAAAGGAAGAGCTCAATGTTTTGAAAGTAGAACATTTAGAAGAAAATGACCACATACTTACATGGATTCATGAAGTAAAAACTCCACTTACTAGCCTGAAGTTGATGATAGATTCTTTAGAAGATAGAAATGCTCAAAAAAAGCTAGAGGTAGAATGGCTCCGAATCCATCTATTATTAGATCAGCAATTACATAACACAAGATTTTCTACTATAGAAAAAGATTATATGATTGAAGAAGTGGACATTCAAAAGATATTACACATGCAAATAAAAGAGTTTCAACCATGGTGCATTCAGAAAAATATTGGATTTGACTTAGAAAACACGGAAGTAAAAGTCATGTCCGATCAAAAATGGCTAGCCTTTATAGTGAGGCAATTAATATCCAATGCGGTTAAGTATAGCAATGCAGGCAGTGAAATTCATATTCGAACTAGTATAGATGATACAGGACACGTCATTTTAATGATTAAAGACTCAGGAATAGGAATTTCGCAGGCAGATTTACCAAGAATCTTTGAAAAAGCTTTTACGGGAGCAATTGGTCGACAAACTACCGCATCTACTGGAATGGGACTTTACTTGGCCAAAAATGTCACTGAGCATTTAGGTATTCATATATTTGTTTCTTCTACTATCGGCGAAGGCTCCGCATTTTCCCTTCAATTTCCTTTACAAAATGAAATAGTGAAAATTTTAGGTAGGTGACAAAATTGTCATCTACTTTATTTGTTTGTAACGTTAATCAAACGATTATTGATAAGAAAAATCGTACAATAAGGTTACTAAGTTGTAGGAGGAACATACATGACTATTTTAAGCGGTCGCAAAGTAAAGAAAATATATGGCAAGAAGGCAACAGCGCAGGAAGTGTTAAAAGGGATTGATTTAGAGGTAAGTGAAGGAGAATTCGTAGGGATAATGGGACCGTCTGGGTCTGGAAAAACTACTCTTTTAAATGTACTTGCTTCTATAGACAAGGCAACAGAAGGAGTTATCGAAATAAGCGGGCATAACCTACGTACTATGAAGGAAAAAGCTTTGTCCAATTTTCGAAGAGAACAATTAGGATTTATCTTTCAGGACTACAATCTCCTAGATACATTAACAGTTAAAGAAAATATTTTACTACCACTTTCTATTAGTAAAACCTCTAAAAAGGAAGCGGAACAACGTTTTCAAGAGATAACAAGAATATTAGACATTCAAGAACTAGCAAATAAATATCCGAATGAAATATCCGGTGGTCAAAAGCAAAGGACCTCCGCTGCAAGAGCATTAATAAGTAATCCTGCAATTGTTTTTGCGGATGAACCAACAGGGGCGCTTGACTCCAAATCAGCAACCGCACTTTTAAGTAATTTAGAAAAGATTAATAAGGACAAACGAGTAACTATTATGATGGTAACGCATGATGCTGTGGCAGCTAGTTTCTGCTCAAAAGTATTATTTTTAAAAGATGGTCAGTTATATACTGAGCTATATAAAGGGGAGAAAGATCGCAAACAGTTCTTCCAGGAGATTATGAATACACAAGGTGTACTTGGTGGTGATGGCTATGACGCTTAGTCAATTGGTTTTCCGAAGCATGAAGAAAAATATAAAGCATTATTATTTATACTTTTTTGCACTTATATTCAGTGTAACGCTTTACTTTTCTTTTGTTACTTTGCAATACAATCCTAGTGTAGTAGATGTATCACAAGGGGTAAGGGTTGCTGCTGGTTTAAAGGCCGCATCGTATATATTGTTATTTGTAGTAGTGTTTTTTGTTCTGTATGCCAATCTGTTGTTTATGAAAAGAAGAAGTAAAGAAATTGGGCTCTATCAGCTAATAGGCATGTCTAAGGGGCTTGTGACAAGGTTGTTAGTGCTAGAGAATACGATTCTATGGGTCAGTGCACTTGCGATAGGTGTCGGACTAGGCTTTTTAACTTCTAGAGTTTTTGCGATGGTGTTACTGCGAATTTTAGAAAAAGATGTGTTGGTTCAGTTAATATTTTCAGTGGAAGCACTACAAATGACGATTTTCGTATTTCTAGTGTTATTGATTGTAGTGTTGATCCAGACTGCAATTGGTATAAGACGCGTCTCATTGCTTGCGTTGTTTACTGCCAATGCAACAGCAGATGTAAAAGTGAAGCGATTTAGTGGAATTCAAATGTCTCTTGGGTTAGTAGGTCTTATTTTGATTGGGTTAGGGTATTATTTATCTACAACTTTGTTTGAATTAGATAGTGATAATGTCAATATGCTGTTTTATAAAATGATTACTATTTTAGGATCAACCATTGGTGGAACCTATTTTGTTTTTCGATTTTCGGTAGCATTTGTATTAAATTTAATACGAAAACGCAAAAGAGGACATCTGTCTATCCAGGATGTGTTATCTCTTTCGCCGATCATGCATCGAATGAAATCGAATGCTATGTCGTTAACGACGATTACGGTTATATCAGCCACTGCCTTAGGAATTCTCTGTTTGTCTTATATCTCCTATTATTCAGCAGGTGCGATGGCAAAGCAGAGTATTCCGTTTGATTATATTATGATGAATGACCAAGGACAAAAATTTATCGAACGATTAAACGAGAACAAAATTGACTTTGTACAGACTGATATTGAATTGTTGAATGTGGAGGTCAACGAGAAAGATCTCTTCATAAATGGTATACCCGCGGGGATTAGTATTGCAACTAAAGGGCCGATGTTAATCACGAAGCTTAGCGATGCACAGAAGGTGAAACCAAAACTTACCTTAGAAGAAGGAGAAGGGTATATTATTGGCTTTAACAACATGATGTCAGAAATCATCAAATGGGAAGCAAATAATCCAGTCCAACTGACTACACATGCAGGAGAAGAAAGTATTATGATTAAGAAAATCGAAGCCGACTCATTACTTGGTAACACTCTTACGGGCGGAGGAGAGGCATTAATTGTAACGAATAAACAGTTTGAGAAGCTTGCAGGGGATAGTAGTATTCAGCAACAGACGATTTGGGTTAAACAGGTGGGTATCGATTTAGTTAATAGTTCTCAGTTAAAAGAAGTTCAAAGGATGTATGAAGAAACAACAAACGATGGACATTTTGAAGTGACAAAATCGAACGGCGAAATTGATAGCGTAAATATGGCTACCCAAGAAGAATACAGACTATCCACATTAGATATATTTGGACTAGTCATCTTTGTGACAGGATTCTTAGGCTTAGCATTCCTTATGACTACAGGTAGCATTCTATACTTTAAACAAATGACAGAAGCGGAGGAAGAGAGAGCTTCCTATACGGTGCTTAGGAAAATTGGTTTCACAACTAATGAGTTGATGAAAGGCATTTATAAAAAGCAGTTGTTTAACTTCGGGTTTCCATTAGTCATAGGATTAGCACATAGTTACTTTGCTGTTAAATCAGGGTGGATGCTATTTGGTACGGAACTAGTAGCTCCCTTGCTAATTACGATGGGTATTTATGTGATTTTATATTCGATCTTTGCATTTCTCTCTATTGGTTACTATCGAAAAGTTGTAAATGAATCATTGTAATGATCAATAATAAAAAAATGCCTCTTATACAAAGAGGTGTTTTTGTTGACAGATTAACCAATTGATTATAAACTTTAGCATATTAGTAATCTAGTGTGTGAAAGTGAGTGTTTTAGATGAACGCTGTTTTAGTAGCGGTAGTAATTATGTTAGTATTTAGTATACTTCGTGTTAATGTGGTTTTCTCATTAACAATAGGTGCAATTATAGGTGGTCTTGTAGCGGGATTATCTGTTACAGAAACAATGGAGTCGTTTGCTGGAGGCTTAGGTGAAGGTGCAGAAATTGCATTAAGTTACGGAATGTTAGGTGGTTTTGCGATTGCGATCTCAAAAACTGGAATTCCAGAACTATTAGTCGCTGCAATTTTAAGATTAGTAAAACGAGATGGTGACACGCAAAAAACGGGATTAGCAAAAACGCTAGTTTTCCTTGTTCTATTGTTAATGGCTATATTTTCACAAAACTTAATTCCAATTCATATTGCTTTTATTCCTTTGTTGATCCCACCGATTTTAAAAGTTTTAAATTTAATGGAGGTGGATCGTCGATTAATTGCGTGTATTTTAGCTTTTGGTTTAATAACGCCATATATGAGTTTGCCATTTGGCTTCGGGTTAATCTATCAAGATATAGTTGCAAAACAAATCACAGCTGCCGGCGAGACAATTTCAACGTCGGATGTATATGGACCAATGTTAATCCCGGCGCTAGGAATGGTTGTAGGACTAATCGCAGCATTCATCGCTTTCCGTAAACCTCGCAAATACAAAAATCTAGAAACGAAAGTAGCATCCACGGTTGAAGTAACAATTGAGAAGAAAAACGTTGTATTCACAATTATTGCCTTGCTTGCTGCTATAGTTGTTCAGATTCCTACAGGTTCGATGATTTTAGGTGCCCTAGCCGGGGTTATTGCATTATATATTACAGGAGCACTTAAGTGGAGACAAGCAGATCAGTTATTGACAGATGGTATGCGTATGATGGCATTCATCGGATTGGTGATGATTGCGGCTAGTGGCTTTGCGGCAGTAGTTACAGATTCTGGGGACGTTGAAAAGCTTGTATCGGCATCTACTGCTGTCATGGGTGATAACAAAGGTCTTGCGGTTTTGATTATGTTACTTATTGGGTTAATCGTGGATATGGGTATTGGTTCTTCGTTTGCAACGATTCCTATTATTGCAGTTATTTTTGTTCCGATTGCACAGGAATTTGGCTTAAGCCCTGCAGCAATTATTACGCTAATTGGAACAGCTGGGGCATTAGGTGACGCAGGATCACCAGCATCCGATTCTACATTAGGTCCTACAGCGGGGCTAAACGCAGATGGACAACATAATCATATTCGAGATACTTGTATACCAACTTTCTTTATATTCAATATTCCATTAATCATTTTTGGTTGGGTTGCAATTATGTTCTTTTCATAATCACTATAATTCAATAGAAGGAAAAAGGATGATCGTTAATAAGATCATCCTTTTTATTAGATTACGCTTGCGTAAGGATTATAAAACCAAATTAGAAAATAACTCTCCCGGCAAGCAAAGTTTTTACATGAGAGAGTTTGTTGCATTAAGCTATTTATTGAAGTCTCTTAGGGAAACATGCACTTTTCTACTTATTTAAGATAGCTCAAATACAAAGTACCACGAATTTACAATATCGTATTACTTGAAATTTGTTGCTTAATTTTATATACTGAGTTCCGGCTGAAGAACATGATTATAGCTTTAAAATATGTTTTAAAAAACAATTTAAAAGAATTTCGCTAAAACACTTGCGAAATCTTTTTTTATTGTATATAATATTGTAGTTGGTCTTTGACTGCGATGAAGCGAGAGGTTACCGACACACCCGGCCGCTTTGCCATGGCGAGTGTACGGAAAATTTTCGTGGAGAATGTCTAGAAAATAGGCGAAAAGGAGGGAAAGTAATGGCAAAACAAAAAATTCGTATCCGTTTAAAAGCGTATGATCACAGAATTCTTGATCAATCTGCTGAGAAAATTGTGGAAACTGCTAAACGTTCAGGTGCAAGTGTATCGGGTCCGATTCCACTTCCGACTGAAAGATCTGTTTATACGATTCTTCGTGCTGTTCATAAGTATAAAGATTCTCGTGAGCAATTCGAAATGCGTACGCATAAACGTCTTATCGATATCGTTAACCCAACACCACAAACTGTTGATGCGTTAATGAAGCTTGATTTACCATCTGGCGTTGATATTGAAATCAAACTTTAATGGTAAAAAATAAAAAACACAAATTATTATAGGAGGTGTGACGGATGACCAAAGGAATCTTAGGTAGAAAAATCGGTATGACGCAAGTATTTGCTGAGAACGGTGACTTAATCCCTGTAACTGTTATTGAAGCTACTCCAAACGTAGTGCTTCAAAAGAAAACAGCTGAAACAGACGGTTACGAAGCTATTCAGTTAGGTTTTGAAGACAAGCGCGAAAAGCTTTCTAATAAACCTGCGAAAGGGCACGTAGCTAAAGCAAGCACTGCTCCTAAGCGCTTCATCCGCGAATTCCGCGGCTTGGATACAGCTAATTACGAAGTTGGTCAAGAAGTCAAGGTAGAGAGTTTTACAGAAGGCGATGTAATTGATGTAACAGGTACTACTAAAGGTAAAGGTTTCCAAGGTGTTATTAAACGCCACGGACAATCTCGTGGACCAATGGCCCATGGATCTCGTTACCACCGTCGTCCAGGTTCAATGGGGCCAGTTGCTCCGAACCGCGTATTCAAACAAAAGAAATTACCTGGTCAAATGGGTGGACATACAGTAACAATCCAAAACTTAGAAATCGTAAGAGTGGATACTGAACGTAACCTACTATTAGTAAAAGGTAATGTTCCTGGTTCTCGTAAATCATTAGTAGTTGTTAAAGCTGCTATTAAATCGAAATAATTCTCTAAAGAAAGGAGGAAACAGGAATGGCAAAAGTATCATTATTCAATCAAGCAGGCTCTTCAGTTGGTGAAATCGAATTAAACGATAAAGTTTTCGGTATTGAACCAAATGAATCTGTTTTATTTGAAGCTATCATTTCTCAACGCGCTTCACTTCGTCAAGGTAATCACAAAGTGAAAAATCGTTCTGAAGTTGCTGGTGGTGGACGCAAACCATGGAAACAAAAAGGAACTGGACGTGCTCGTCAAGGTTCTATTCGCTCTCCACAATGGCGTGGTGGTGGTGTTGTTTTCGGACCAACTCCACGTAGTTACAGCTTTAAGTTACCTAGAAAAGTACGTCGCTTAGCTCTTCTTTCAGCTCTTTCAACAAAAGCTCGTGAAGAAAGCATCGTAGTACTTGAAGGTTTAGCATTTGATGCACCAAAAACAAAAGACTTCGTGAAAGTGTTATCTAACCTTTCAATCGATAAAAAAGCGTTATTCGTAACTGCTGATTTAGATGAAACAGTAGCATTAGCTGCTCGTAACATCCCTGGAATCACAGTTGTGTCTGCAACAGGCATTAACGTTTTAGATTTAATCGGTCATAACAAACTTGTAATGACTAAAGCTGCAGTAGAAAAAGTAGAGGAGGTGCTTGGATAATGGAAGCACGTGATATTATTAAACGTCCGGTCATTACTGAGCGTTCTTCTGAAGTAATGGCAGATAAAAAGTACACTTTCGAAGTGGACACTCGCGCCAACAAAACACAAGTTAAATACGCTGTTGAAGAAATTTTCGGAGTAGATGTTGAAAAAGTAAACATCATGAACTACAAAGGGAAATACAAACGCGTAGGTAAATTTGGTGGGTATACAAACAAACGTCGTAAAGCGATTGTTACGTTAACTCTAGAAAGCAAAGAAATCGAGTTATTCGAAATCTAATCCTTGTAATAAGGAATTAATACTCAAGAAGGAGGGAATAACATGGCGATTAGAAAGTATAAACCAACGACAAACGGACGTCGTAATATGACTTCATTAGATTACGCTGAAATCACAACTGACAAGCCAGAGAAATCTCTACTTGCTCCTGTGAAACGTAAAGGCGGCCGTAACAATCAAGGTAAAATTACTGTTCGTCATCATGGTGGTGGACATAAACGTCAATACCGTATCATTGATTTCAAACGAAACAAAGATGGTATACCAGGACGCGTTGCTACTATTGAATATGATCCAAACCGATCTGCAAATATCGCATTAATTAATTATGCGGATGGGGAAAAACGTTACATCCTAGCTCCTAAAGGCTTAGAAGTGGGAATGACAATCGTGTCAGGACCAGAAGCTGATATTAAAGCAGGAAACGCTCTTCCATTACAAAACATTCCAATGGGTACTACTATCCATAACATCGAGATGAAACCTGGTAAAGGTGGTCAGTTAGTTCGTTCTGCTGGTACATCTGCTCAATTACTTGGTAAAGAAGGTAAATACGTAATCGTACGTTTACAATCTGGAGAAGTTCGTTTAATCCTAGGCGTTTGCCGTGCTACAATCGGTGAAGTAGGAAACGAACAACACGAACTTGTAAACATTGGTAAAGCGGGTCGTAACCGTTGGTTAGGTAAACGCCCAACTGTACGTGGATCTGTAATGAACCCGAACGATCACCCACACGGTGGTGGTGAAGGTAAAACTCCAATCGGTCGTAAGTCACCTATGTCTCCATGGGGTAAACCAACTCTTGGATACAAAACTCGTAACAAGAAAAACAAATCCGACAAACTTATCATTCGTCGTCGTAAAAAATAAAGTGGTTTTACTACGGTTCACAGATAGAACCGTGGTGTCATCACGGAGGGAGGTTTCAGCATGGGTCGTAGCTTGAAAAAAGGACCTTTCGCAGACGATCATTTATTGAAAAAGGTCGATGCACAGAAGGACTCTGAGAAAAAACAAGTGATTAAGACTTGGTCTCGCCGTTCTACAATTTTCCCTACTTTTATCGGGTTAACAATCGCTGTATATGACGGACGCAAACATGTTCCTGTATACGTAACTGAAGATATGGTAGGTCATAAACTTGGCGAGTTTGCACCAACACGCGCTATAGGTAGTCATGGTTCTGATGATAAGAAAACAAGACGCTAATTTGAGAGGAGGTCATTCAAATGTCACAAGCAAAAGCTATTGCTAAAACAGTGCGCATTGCCCCTCGTAAAGTAAGATTAGTCGTTGATTTAATCAGAGGTAAGCAAATCGGTGAAGCAGTTGCAATTTTAAAACTTACTCCAAAAGCAGCGTCGCCTGTTGTTGAAAAAGTATTAAAATCCGCTGTTGCTAACGCTGAGCACAATTATGATTTAGATGTTAATAACCTAGTTGTTTCTGAAGTCTTCGTTGATGAAGGTCCAACATTAAAACGTTTCCGCCCACGTGCTATGGGACGTGCAAGTGCTATTAACAAACGTACTAGCCACATCACAATCGTGGTATCAGAGAAGAAGGAGGGATAATTCGTGGGTCAAAAAGTACATCCTATAGGATTACGAGTAGGCATCATTCGTGACTGGGAGTCAAAATGGTACGCTGGTAAAGACTATGCAACTCTACTACACGAAGACTTGAAAATCCGTAAGTACATCGAAACTCGTTTAAAAGAAGCATCTGTTTCTACTGTAGAAATCGAACGCGCTGCAAAACGTGTTAATGTTACAATTCACACTGCTAAACCAGGTATGGTAATCGGTAAAGGTGGTACGGAAGTGGAAGCACTTCGTAAGCACTTGAACGATTTAACTGGTAAACGTGTACACATAAATATTGTTGAAATAAAAAGAGCTGACTTAGATGCTAAATTAGTAGCAGAAAGTATTGCACGCCAATTAGAAGGCCGCGTATCTTTCCGTCGTGCTCAAAAACAAGCAATTCAACGCACAATGCGTTCTGGCGCTAAAGGTATTAAAACTCAAGTATCTGGACGCTTAGGTGGCGCTGACATTGCGCGTGCTGAACATTACAGCGAAGGAACTGTACCACTTCATACATTACGTGCTGACATCGATTATGCACATGCTGAAGCTGACACAACTTATGGTAAGCTAGGCGTTAAAGTATGGATCTATCGTGGTGAAGTCCTTCCGGTTAAGAAGAACTCTGAGGAAGGAGGCAAATAATATGTTAATGCCTAAACGCGTTAAATATCGTCGTGAACACCGTGGTAAAATGCGTGGTGAAGCAAAAGGCGGCAAAGAAATAGCATTCGGTGAATTCGGTTTACAAGCAACTGAAGCAAGCTGGATTACAAGTCGTCAAATTGAAGCATCTCGTATTGCAATGACACGTTACATGAAACGTGGCGGTAAAGTATGGATTAAAATATTCCCTCATAAACCTTATACGAAAAAGCCTCTTGAGGTACGTATGGGTTCAGGTAAAGGTGCTCCTGAAGGATGGGTAGCAGTTGTAAAACCTGGAAAAATTATGTTTGAAATAGCTGGCGTTTCTGAAGAAGTTGCTCGTGAAGCATTACGTTTAGCATCACATAAGCTTCCGATTAAATGTAAAATAATCAAACGTCAAGAAATTGGTGGTGAATCTAATGAAAGCTAATGACATCCGTGAACTTACTACTGCAGAAATAGAACAAAAGGTAAAATCACTGAAAGAAGAGCTTTTCAACCTTCGCTTCCAATTGGCGACTGGTCAATTAGAAAACACAGCTCGTATTCGCGAAGTTCGTAAAGCTATCGCGCGTATGAAAACTGTGGTTCGTGAAAGAGAAATCAGTGCAAACAACTGATAAAGGAGGTTTTCTGGCATGACTGAGCGTAATCAACGCAAAGTATACACTGGCCGTGTGGTATCAGATAAAATGGATAAAACAATTTCTGTTTTAATTGAAACTCATAAAAAACACAAGTTATACGGTAAACGTGTTAAGTATTCTAAGAAATTTAAAGCTCATGATGAGCAAAACGAAGCCCAAATCGGAGATATCGTCCGTATCATGGAAACTCGTCCGCTATCAGCTACTAAACGCTTCCGCCTATTGGAAGTTATAGAAAAAGCGGTTATTATCTAATAATAAGTTCGGAACTAATAAATTCCGAAGGGAGGTTACCTAAGTGATCCAACAAGAAACTCGTATGAAAGTTGCAGACAACTCAGGTGCACGTGAAGTTTTAACTATTAAAGTACTTGGTGGTACTGGACGTAAAACTGCTAATATCGGCGATATCGTCGTATGTACAGTTAAGAAAGCAACACCAGGTGGCGTTGTCAAGAAGGGTGACGTCGTTAAAGCTGTAATCGTTCGCACTAAGAGCGGCGTACGCCGTAAAGACGGAACATATATCAAATTTGATGAAAATGCTTGCGTTATTATCAAAGACGATAAAGGACCGCGTGGAACTCGTATTTTCGGACCTGTTGCTCGTGAATTACGCGACAGCAACTTCATGAAAATCGTATCTTTAGCTCCAGAAGTTCTTTAATTACATGAAAGTGCCAATCAAGGAGGTGCGACAGAATGCATGTTAAAAAAGGCGACAAAGTAATGGTAATCTCAGGTAAAGACAAAGGTAAAACAGGTGTTGTTCTTACTGCTTTTCCTAAGAAAGACCGTGTGTTAGTTGAAGGTGTAAACATCATCAAAAAACATATGAAGCCAAACCAAGCTAATCCGCAAGGAGGAATTGTAAGCCACGAGGCTGCAATCCACGTATCGAATGTTATGTTAATCGACCCAAAAACTGGCGAGCCGACTCGCGTAGGTTCTAAAGTGGAAGATGGCAAAAAAGTTCGTGTTGCGAAAAAATCCGGTGAAATTATTAAATAAGTAAAGAGAAGGGAGGTACACACATGAACCGCCTAAAAGAAAAGTATCTTAAGGAAGTTTCTCCTGCTCTAATGAGCAAGTTTGAATATAACTCAGTAATGCAAGTACCTAAAGTTGATAAAATTGTTATCAATATGGGTGTTGGTGATGCTGTATCTAATACAAAAGCGCTTGACGCTGCTGTAGAAGAATTACAAATCATTTCAGGTCAAAAACCTGTAGTTACGAAAGCTAAAAAATCGATCGCTGGTTTCCGTCTTCGTGAGGGTATGCCAATCGGTGCAAAAGTCACTCTACGTGGAGAGCGTATGTATGACTTCTTGGATAAATTGATCGCTATTTCTCTTCCGCGTGTACGTGACTTCCGTGGTGTTTCTAAAAAAGCATTCGACGGTCGCGGTAACTACACTCTTGGAGTTAAAGAGCAATTAATCTTCCCTGAAATCGATTATGATAAAGTTTCGAAAGTACGCGGTATGGACATCGTAATTGTAACAACTGCGAACTCTGACGAAGAAGCTCGTGAGTTATTAACACAATTCGGTATGCCATTCCAAAAGTAAAATAAGGGAGGCGAAAACGTGGCTAAAAAATCAATGATCGTTAAACAACAACGTACGCCAAAGTTCCAAGTGCAAGCATACACACGCTGTGAGCGTTGTGGACGTCCGCACTCTGTATATCGTAAATTCAAGCTTTGCCGTATTTGTTTCCGTGAACTTGCATACAAGGGACAAATTCCTGGCGTTAAAAAAGCAAGCTGGTAATCCCCTATAACTGGGAAGGAGGTAAATGTAATGACAATGTCAGATCCAATTGCAGATATGCTTACACGCATTCGTAATGCTAACATGGTTCGTCACGAGAAATTAGAAGTTCCTGCTTCAAACCTGAAAAAGGAAATCGCGGAGATTTTAAAACGCGAAGGTTTCATCCGTGATGTTGAATATGTAGAAGATAGCAAACAAGGTATCATCCGTATCTTCTTAAAATATGGTCAAAATGACGAGCGCGTTATCACTGGTTTGAAACGTATTTCAAAACCTGGTCTTCGCGTTTACGCAAAAACAAACGAAGTACCTAAAGTATTGAACGGTTTAGGAATTGCTTTAGTTTCTACTTCAAATGGTTTATTAACAGATAAAGAAGCTCGCGCTAAACAAGTTGGCGGAGAAATCGTAGCTTACGTTTGGTAATAATCAACAAACGAATGGAGGTGCAACAAAATGTCTCGAGTAGGTAAAAAACCAATAGAGGTTCCTGCAGAAGTTACTGTAACAGTTAACGCTGAAAACACAGTAGTTGTAAAAGGACCAAAAGGTGAATTAACAAAATCTTTTAACCAAGATATTAAAATTGAGCAAGAAGGTTCTGTAATAACTTTAGTACGTCCTTCAGATTCAAAAGAACACCGTACGATTCATGGAACAACTCGCGCTTTGCTAGCTAACATGATCACGGGTGTTTCTGCTGGATTCGAACGTGGACTTGAATTAGTTGGGGTAGGTTATCGTGCACAATTACAAGGAACTAAACTTGTACTTAACGTAGGGTATTCACATCCAGTAGAGTTCACTCCTGAAGATGGACTAGTAGTTGAAGTTCCTTCTAATACAAAAATTATCATTCGCGGTATTGATAAAGAACGCGTTGGAGCTTTAGCATCTAACGTTCGTCAAGTTCGTCCACCAGAGCCATATAAAGGTAAAGGTATTCGTTATGAAGGCGAAGTTGTACGCCGCAAAGAAGGTAAAACAGGTAAATAATGCATTTCGCATTAGAAAGGAGTGACCACTGTGATTACGAAACAAGACAAAAATCAAGTTCGTAAGAAACGTCATGCACGTGTTCGTACAAAAATCACGGGTACTACTGAACGTCCTCGTTTAAATGTATTCCGTTCTAATAAACATTTATACGCACAACTGATTGATGATACTCAAGGTGTTACAATCGTAAGTGCATCCACTATGGATAAAGATTTCAATGGAACAGCTGGAAATGTAGAAGCTGCTAAATTGATCGGTGAAACAATCGCAAAACGCGCTACAGAAAAAAACATCAAATCTGTTGTATTTGACCGTGGCGGTTACTTGTATCATGGACGTGTTAAAGCGTTAGCTGAAGCTGCACGTGAAAACGGCTTAGAATTTTAAGAAGAAGGAGGGACATATTTCATGCGTGGTATTGACCCAAACAAACTTGAACTTGAAGAACGCGTAGTAACGATCAACCGTGTTGCTAAAGTTGTAAAAGGTGGACGTCGTTTCCGTTTTACTGCATTAGTAGTTGTCGGTGACAAAGATGGTCATGTAGGATTTGGTACTGGAAAAGCACAAGAAGTTCCAGATGCTATCCGTAAAGCAGTTGAAGACGCGAAGAAAAACTTAATAGAAGTACCAAGAGTTAAAGGAACTACTCCTCACCTAGTTGTTGGACACTTTGGTGCTGGATCTATCCTAGTTAAACCTGCAGCACCTGGTACAGGAGTTATTGCTGGTGGACCGGTTCGTGCGGTACTTGAATTAGCTGGTATTACTGATATTCTTTCTAAATCACTTGGATCTAACACACCAATCAACATGGTACGTGCTACAATCGAAGGTTTAACTCAATTAAAACGTGCTGAGGACGTTGCTAAATTACGTGGTAAATCAGTAGAAGAACTGTTAGGATAAGGGGGGGAAATTACAATGGCAACTAAATTAGAAATTACCCTTACTAGAAGCTTGATTGGTACTAAACCAGCTCAACGCAAAACAGTAGAAGCTCTTGGATTACGTAAAATGCATCAAACAGTTGAGCATCAAGACAATGCAGCTATCCGCGGGATGGTTGGCAAAGTAGCTCACTTAGTAACAACAAAAGAAATTTAAGGTTTATTTTAAGAATAAGGAGGTGCCACCATATGAAACTTCATGAGTTAAAACCATCAGAAGGATCTCGTTCATCGCGTAAGCGTATCGGACGCGGAATCGGTTCTGGAACTGGTAAAACATCAGGTAAAGGTCATAAAGGTCAAAACGCTCGTTCAGGCGGAGGCGTTCGTCCAGGATTTGAGGGCGGTCAAAACCCGTTATTCCGTCGTTTACCAAAACGTGGATTTACGAATATTAATCGTAAAGAATTCGCAATTGTGAACCTTGACACATTAAATCGTTTCGAAGAAGGCACAGAAGTTACACCTGCTTTATTAATCGAAACAGGTGTTGTGAGCAGTGAGAAATCTGGTATCAAGATTCTAGGTAATGGAACACTTGACAAGAAGTTAACTGTAAGAGCTCATAAATTCTCTGCATCAGCAAAAGAAGCAATTGAGAACGCTGGCGGATCAACAGAGGTGGTTTAATGTTTCAAACAATCTCCAACTTTATGCGTGTGAGAGATATTCGAAATAAAATCATTTTTACATTATTGATGTTAATCGTCTTCCGTATTGGGACATTTGTTCCGGTGCCTTACGTCGATGCCAATGTTTTAAAACAAACAGACCAAATGGGTTTGATTGGTTTCCTTAATACATTTGGTGGTGGAGCCCTTGCTAACTTTTCTATTTTAGCAATGGGTATCATGCCTTACATCACTGCATCCATCATTGTACAATTACTACAAATGGATGTTGTTCCGAAGTTTACAGAGTGGGCTAAACAAGGTGAAGTCGGAAGACGTAAACTTGCACAATTCACTCGTTACTTCACAATTGTGTTAGCTTTTATTCAAGCAATTGCTATGTCATACGGCTTTAACCGTATGTATAGTGGATCTTTAATAAAAGAAGACGGTATATTGACATACTTAGTTATTGCAGTTGTTTTGACAGCTGGAACTGCATTTTTAATGTGGTTAGGAGAGCAAATTACCGCTAAAGGTGTTGGTAATGGTATTTCTATTATTATCTTCGCTGGTATTGCTGCTGCCATTCCAAACGCAGTTAACCAAGTGTACGCACAACAAATTGAAGGTGCAGGCGATGCACTGTTTATCAATATTGTAATAGTACTTTTACTTTTATTGGCGATTATTGCAGTAACAGTTGGAGTAATTTACGTTCAACAAGCGTTGCGTAAAATTCCAATTCAATATGCGAAACGTGTTTCTGGTACTACCCAAACAGGTGGTCAACAGACTCACTTGCCTTTAAAAGTTAATGCTGCGGGAGTTATTCCGGTAATCTTTGCATCAGCGTTTCTTATGGCGCCACAGTCAATCGTATTATTCTTCGGTCAAAATAGTACTACCGATGCTATTACGAGAGCATTAGATTATACACAACCTATTGGTATGACAATTTATATTGCTTTAATCATTGCGTTTACTTACTTCTATGCGTTCATTCAAGTGAACCCAGAGAACGTGGCGGACAACTTGAAAAAGCAAGGTGCGTATATTCCAGGGATTCGTCCAGGGATCAATACACAAAATTATTTAACTAGCGTATTGTATCGATTAACTATTGTTGGAGCTATATTCTTAGCTATTATTGCAATCATGCCGATGCTATTTGTGAAATATGCGGATCTTCCGCAGTCAGCACAAATTGGCGGAACAAGCTTGTTAATCGTGGTTGGGGTTGCACTCGAAACGATGAAACAGCTAGAATCCCAACTGGTTAAACGTCATTATAAAGGCTTTATGAAATAAGGTAGGTTTTTAGGAACGTTGATGTTCCTAAAAATCGACTATATAGTCCTGGGGGGCATTTTCGTATGAATATCGTTTTAATGGGTTTACCTGGTGCTGGTAAAGGTACTCAGGCAGATAAAATTGTTGAGAAGTACGCAATCCCTCATATTTCTACAGGCGATATGTTTCGTGCAGCAATTAAAGATGGTACGGAACTAGGTTTAAAAGCAAAATCGTTTATGGATCAAGGTGCCTTGGTACCCGATGAAGTTACGATTGGTATTGTTCGCGAAAGATTAAGTAAACCAGACTGTG
This sequence comes from Psychrobacillus sp. BM2, assembly GCF_048572895.1. Taxonomy (GTDB): domain Bacteria; phylum Bacillota; class Bacilli; order Bacillales_A; family Planococcaceae; genus Psychrobacillus. The sequence continues at coordinate 3,840,192 of NZ_CP183878.1, read as the reverse complement.
AAAAAGGATTCCTACTTGATGGTTTCCCTCGTACAGTTCCTCAAGCAGAAGCACTGGATGCTTTACTTTCGGAACTTGATAAATCTATTGAGCATGTGCTTAATATTCAAGTAGAACAAGAAGAATTGATCAAACGTCTAACAGGTCGACGCATTTGTAAAGAATGTGGAACTGCTTATCATTTAGTCTTTAATCCACCTGCTAAAGATGGAGTATGTGACAAAGATGGTGGCGAGCTTTATCAACGTGCTGACGATAATCCGGAAACGGTAACTAACCGTCTGGAAGTAAATATGAAGCAAACACAACCTTTGCTTGATTTTTATGAAAACAAAGGTGTTTTAACTAATATAGATGGACAGCAGGATATTAAACTAGTATTTGCTGATCTTGATGCTCTGTTACAGGGCAACCGCATATAAATGCCCGGTGCCTGTCGCAGACGACTGAATACCCGGGTAGTATGCAAAGAACGAAAATGTTTTTTTCGAGAGCTGCAAAAGCATATTGCGCCCGGTATACGTTCGGAGGAAAAGGAATGCATCAAAAGCGGGGACTCCCTTGTCCACGTGCATTTAAAATACTTACGGGGTATAATGGGTTTCGTGGAAGCATCTGTGTAACGAACGGGTACTATGGAACTCATCCAACACATTCGTACGAACATGTTGACATGAGGGAGAGTCTACTCCGTGGATTGCTAAAAGCGAAACCTTACGAGTGTCTTTCGAACATCTCTCATGATTTCCAAACATATGCTTGAACGAATAGTTTCGTTCCTACTGAGGCTATACTAACAGCAAATTACGTTTGAGTATTGATGAGAACCTGATTTGTATATAGAAGGGAGACAGGGTTGATGGCGAAAGATGATGTAATTGAAGTCGAAGGAACAGTTGTTGAGACTTTGCCAAACGCGATGTTTAAGGTAGAATTAGAAAACGGTCATACGATACTTGCGCATGTATCGGGTAAAATTCGTATGCATTTCATTCGTATTTTACCTGGAGATAAAGTCACAATTGAACTTTCTCCTTACGATTTAACTCGCGGTCGTATTACGTACCGTTTTAAATAATAATCTTTTGCACTCCGGACTACTAAGGAGGTTAGGTTAGATGAAAGTGAGACCATCTGTGAAACCGATCTGCGAAAAATGTAAGGTAATTCGCCGACGCGGTAAAGTAATGGTAATCTGTGAAAATCCTAAACACAAACAAAGACAAGGATAATAAGAAGGAGGTGCACGACACATATGGCACGTATTGCTGGTGTTGACATTCCACGCGACAAACGCGTTGTTATTGCATTAACATACATTTTCGGAATTGGTAAAACGACTTCTCAAAAAGTATTGGCAGGAGCTGGTATTTCAGAAGAGACACGTGTACGTGATCTTACAGAAGACGAACTAAACAAAATCCGTGAACAAATCGGTGTATATAAAGTAGAAGGTGACCTTCGTCGCGAAGTATCACTAAACATTAAACGATTGATGGAAATCGGTTCATTCCGTGGTATCCGTCACCGTAGAGGCTTACCAGTACGCGGACAAAATACGAAGAACAATGCACGTACTCGTAAAGGTCCACGTAAAACAGTAGCTAACAAGAAAAAATAATCGGTAAAGGAGGTTTCTTCTTAACATGGCACGTAAACAACAAACACGTAAGCGTCGTGTGAAAAAGAATATCGAATCCGGTATTGCTCACATTCGCTCAACATTTAATAACACTATTGTGACTATCACAGACATGCAAGGAAATGCACTTTCTTGGTCAAGTGCTGGAGCTCTTGGATTTAGAGGTTCTCGTAAATCTACTCCATTTGCTGCACAAATGGCTGCAGAAACTGCTGCAAAGACTTCAATGGAACATGGTATTAAAACTTTAGAAGTAACTGTTAAAGGACCAGGTGCTGGTCGTGAAGCGGCAATCCGCGCACTTCAAGCTGCAGGTCTAGAAGTTACAGCAATTAAAGACGTAACGCCAGTACCACATAATGGTTGCCGTCCACCAAAACGTCGTCGCGTTTAATAGGTGATACTCAACTTGTTTGAGAACATCATTTATTGTACAGACTGAGGATGTATTAACAGCAATCAGTTAACGATCGAATTCATGATGGAAAGAACCTATACATTCGATGTTTTGAGGGAGGGTAAATTGGAATGATCGAAATCGAAAAACCAAAGATTGAAAGTGTAGAAATCAGCGAAAGTACCAAGTTTGGTAAATTTGTTGTAGAACCGCTAGAACGTGGCTATGGAAATACTTTGGGAAATTCTTTACGACGCATCCTTCTGTCTTCTTTACCAGGAGCTGCAGTTACTTCTATTCAAATTGATGGCGTTTTACACGAGTTTTCAACTATTGAAGGCGTAGTGGAAGATGTAGCATCAATTATTATGAATGTGAAAAAACTAGCTTTGAAAATCTACTCTGACGAGGAAAAGGTCATTGAGATTGATGTTAAAGGTGAGGGAACGATTACTGCTGCTGACATTACACATGACAGTGACGTAGAAATTTTAAACCCGGAACTCTATATTGCTACAATCGGCAAAAATGGTCATTTCCGTATGCGTATGTACGCAGGTCGAGGCCGTGGCTACACTCCTGCTGTTCAAAACAAACGTGAGGATCTTCCTATCGGCGTAATCCCGATCGACTCTATTTATACTCCAGTTTCACGCGTGAATTTCCAAGTGGAAAATACTCGTGTTGGACAAATGTCCAACTTCGATAAACTAACACTTGATGTGTGGACAGATGGCAGCACAGGTCCTAAAGAGGCGATTTCTCTTGGAGCAAAAATTTTAACAGAGCACTTGAATATTTTTGTAGGGATGACAGATGAGGCACAGACTGCTGAAATCATGGTCGAAAAAGAAGAAGATCAAAAAGAAAAAGTTTTAGAGATGACTATTGAAGAACTTGATCTTTCTGTTCGTTCTTATAATTGCTTGAAACGCGCTGGTATTAATACAGTACTTGAGCTTGCAAGTAAATCAGAAGACGATATGATGAAAGTACGAAACCTTGGACGTAAATCTTTAGAAGAAGTAAGAGCGAAGTTAGATGAGCTTGGTTTAGGATTACGTAAAGAAGACTAAACGGGTTTTGATATAGCAAGACTTGAATTATTCACCAAAGGAGGGAAACATCCATGGGTTACAGAAAACTTGGACGTACAAGTTCTCAACGTAAAGCGATGTTACGTGACTTAACAACGGACCTAATTATCAATGAGCGTATTCAAACTACTGAAGCACGTGCAAAAGAATTACGTTCTGTTGTTGAAAAAATGATCACTTTAGGTAAACGCGGAGATTTACACGCTCGTCGTCAAGCTGCGGCTTACATTCGTCGTGAGGTCGTTGCTTCTACTGATGAAGAAGGAAACGAATCAACAATCTATGCTTTACAAAAATTGTTTGATGATGTAGCACCACGCTATGCTGATCGTCAAGGCGGTTACACTCGTATTATGAAAGCTGGACCTCGTCGCGGAGACGGAGCACCGGTAGTAGTGATTGAGTTAGTTTAATTTAAATTTACAGACGTTTTTACGTCTGCCAAATTGAAGAGGGTATTTGGTGGGATTCTGCCGCCCTCTTTTTTTCAAACAGATTTATACGACAATATAAAAGCAGAGTGTTATGATGAGCGGACTTATCAGGTTTTTGAATCCTGAGAAGTGGCGACTCGTCTAGCTCTACGCACCTCATTTTCTGATTGGTCTTGAGCAACCAATCAAGAAATAAGTTATAGAAGAGCGCATTTCTCAAAATGAGGTGCGCGCTTTTTTAATTTATCGTAAAATGATGTAAACTATTAGCACAGCTGAGTTGAGCAGAGGAGGTAAAGGATGAAACGCGAAATTATTTCTTTACAGGAAGTTACGTTTACATATGCAGAGGAAGATATAGGTATACGACCAGCGATACAGAATGTGTCCTATACAATTAATGAAGGTGAATGGGTGGCAATTGTAGGCCATAATGGTTCTGGCAAATCCACATTAGCACGATTAATGAATGGTCTTCTATTTCCTCAGACGGGAACGGTACGAATATTTGGGGAACCATTGAATGAGCATAATTTATGGGAAACACGCTCTAAAATGGGGATGGTTTTTCAAAATCCAGATAACCAATTTGTAGGAGCAACCGTACAGGATGATGTTGCATTTGCATTAGAAAATAACGGAATCCCTTTTGAGGAAATGGTAGAACGAGTACAAGCCTCATTAGTAAAGGTGAAAATGAGTGACTTTATGAATAGTGAACCACATCATTTATCCGGTGGGCAGAAACAAAGGGTTGCTATAGCTGGAGCTATTGCACTTCAACCAAGGATATTATTGTTAGATGAGGCAACTTCCATGTTAGATCCACAGGGGAGAGAAGAGGTACTGCAAACGGTACGCCAGTTGAGAATGGAAACTGACTTAACGGTAATCTCTATTACGCATGATTTAGAAGAAGCGCTTCTTGCTGATCAAGTAATTGTTATGAATCAAGGAGAGAAGTATGCTGAGGGATCACCACACGAGATATTCGAGCGAGGACAAGAGTTAATCGATTTAGGATTGGATCTTCCTTTTGCGATGAATATGTCTAGACTGCTGCGAGCTCAAGGTGTGCAGGTTGTAGCGGACCATATGTCAGAAGAAGAGTTGGTGAATGATTTATGGACATCTCACTTCAACAAGTGAGTTACGCATATGCCAAGGATACACCGTTTGAAAAAAGAGCTTTATATGATGTAGATTTACTTATACCTTCAGGTTCTTATCAAGCAATCATTGGTCATACCGGATCAGGGAAGTCTACAGTACTACAGCATTTAAATGCATTGTTAAAGCCCACAGAAGGTGTTATTCGTATTGGTAGCACAGAGGTAGTAGCCGCTAAAAAGAACAAGAACTTACGGGAGATTAGACAAAAAGTAGGAATCGTTTTCCAATTCCCTGAGCATCAATTGTTCGATGAAACAGTTTTAAAGGATATTATGTTTGGACCTATGAATTTTGGGGTGCCCGAAGAAGAAGCAAGACAACGAGCAATAGAATTAGTAAGGCTACTTGGTTTACCGGAAGAAGTAATGGAAAAGTCGCCGTTTGACCTGTCTGGAGGACAAATGCGAAGAGTTGCCATAGCGGGAGTCCTTGCGATGAATCCAGAAGTATTAGTACTGGATGAACCAACCGCTGGGCTTGATCCAAGAGGTCGTAAAGAAATAATGGAACTGTTTTATCGACTCCATCAAGAAAAAGGTTTAACAACCGTACTTGTAACGCATAGTATGGAAGATGCTGCTAGATACGCGGATCGGATTGCTATTATGCATAATGGACAATGTGTGCTGCAAGGGATACCACAGGAAATCTTCGCCGATGAGGATCGTTTATTGGATTATCGTTTAGAATTACCACAATCTATTAAGTTTCAAAAGAAACTAGAAGAGATGATGGGCAAAAAGTTGCCCTCACTTTGTTTAACGGAAGAGGCTTTAGCTGAAGAAGTAGCACGCCAGATGAAAAAGGAGCGTGAAATCTAATGCTTGAAAAAATGATATTTGGGCGTTATATTCCGGGAGATTCTTTTATTCATCGTTTGGATGCTCGTGCAAAGCTGATATTCGTGTTCTTGTTTATCATGGTTGTCTTCATTGCAAATGACTGGATTACGTATGGAATATTACTATTGTTTACTTTTTTAATCATACGGTTATCTAAGATTAGACTTTACTTTTTGATTAACGGATTAAAACCCGTTGTATTTTTGATTATATTTACATTTTTATTGCATCTATTCTTTACTCGAGAAGGTCCAATTATCTTTGACTGGAAGTTTATCAAGATATATGAGGAAGGACTAAAACAAGGGATTTTCATATCTATCCGCTTTACCGTACTCGTTGTTTTGACATCTATTCTCACGTTGACTACGACGCCTATCTCGATAACAGATGCACTAGAAGTTTTGTTAAATCCATTAAAAAAGTGGAAGCTACCTGTACATGAATTGGCACTTATGATGTCTATTTCGTTGAGATTTATACCGACTTTGATGGATGAGACAGATAAGATTATGAAAGCACAGATGGCCAGAGGTTCTGATATGACAACAGGCAGTATGAAGGAGAGAATGAATGCGATTGTTCCACTTCTAATACCTTTGTTTGTTAGTGCATTTAAACGTGCGGAGGATTTAGCTACTGCGATGGAGGTAAGAGGTTATAAAGGCGGCGAAGGTCGTACAAGGTACCGGAAGCTAGAATGGGCTACTAGAGACACGATGATCATCCTCTGTCTTGTGGTACTAGCTGCAATGCTGGTTTACTTTAGAGGTTGATTAGGAGGTGTTAGCGTGAGGCTTCGAGCGATTATTAGTTATGATGGCAGTCAGTTTTCCGGTTACCAGGTTCAACCGGGAAAAAGGACTGTTCAATTGGAAATAGAACGGGTCTTAGAAATAATTCATAAAGGTGCCGTTGTAAAAGTTGTGGCGAGTGGAAGAACAGACGCTGGTGTTCATGCAACAGGACAAGTTATCCACTTTGATAGTCCGTTAACATTTCCATTAGATCGTTGGCGTACCGCTTTGAATGTTCAACTGCCTAGAGATATTCGTATTTTATCGATAGAGCAGGTATCTAATGATTTTCACGCTAGATATCATGCTGTAGGAAAGACATATCGTTATATTTGGTCACTTAGTGAAATACATAGTCCATTTGAACGTGATTTTTCGGTACATGTCGACCGATATAAACCAGATATCGCATCTATGCAAGAAGCAGCCGGGCATTTATTGGGGACCCATGATTTTTCAAGTTTTTGTGCAGCTAAAACGAATGTAAATGATTTTGTAAGAACTATTTATTCTATTAACTTTGAAGTGAAAAAAGAAACACAACAACTTCATATGGTTATTAGCGGAAGTGGGTTTTTATATAATATGGTGCGTATTATCGCGGGAACATTATGGGAAGTAGGTATTCGAAAAAAAACTGTTGAGAGTATTCCAGAAATCCTTTTATCATGTGCTCGAAAGGAAGCAGGGAAAACCGCTCCAGCACACGGTTTATACCTTGAAAAAGTAGCTTATAAGGGATGAAACAACATCACCAGGTGTTTTACGAAAAATACTTGACTATTTGTTCCATTCGGGGTATGATGATGTATGGTATTTCTTAACCCCACAATATAAGCCCCGAAACTTATTGGTATGAGGATATAGAAAATTTTAGATCGATTATGATTGAATTAGGAGGACAAAATACATGCGTACAACATTCATGGCTAAAGGTCACGAAGTAGAACGTAAATGGTTAGTAGTAGACGCTGAAGGCCAAACTCTTGGTCGTCTAGCTTCAGAAGTTGCAGCTATTTTACGTGGTAAAAACAAACCAACATTCACACCGAACGTTGATACAGGTGATCACGTGATCATTCTTAATGCAGAAAAAATTCATTTAACTGGGAACAAGCTAAATGACAAAATTTACTACCGTCACACTCAATTCTCTGGTGGACTTAAACAACGTACAGCTCTAGAAATGCGTACTAAGTACCCAACAAAAATGCTTGAGTTAGCGATTAAAGGAATGCTTCCTAAAAACTCTTTAGGACGTCAAATGTTCAGCAAGCTTCACGTTTACACTGGAGCAGAACACCCACATGCAGCACAAAAACCAGAAGCATACGAGCTTCGCGGATAATAATTAAGAGGAGGACATTCACTTGGCACAAGTTCAATATATCGGCACTGGTCGCCGTAAAAGTTCAGTAGCACGTGTACGTTTAGTACCGGGCGAAGGAAAAATCGTTATCAACAAACGTGACGTAGAAGATTACGTACCATACGAAACTTTACGTGAAATTATTAAACAACCATTAGTAACTACTCAAACTTTAGGTAGCTACGATGTACACGTAAACGTTAATGGTGGTGGATTCACAGGACAAGCAGGAGCAATCCGTCATGGTATTGCACGTGCTTTACTTACAGTAGATCCTGATTTCCGTCCAGCATTGAAATCAGCAGGATTCTTAACACGTGATCCACGTATGAAAGAACGTAAAAAACCAGGACTTAAAGGCGCTCGTCGTGCACCTCAGTTCTCAAAACGTTAATACTATATTATCAGTTCAAAGCACTTCTCGAGATTTCTCGGGGAGTGCTTTTTTTGTCATATGAGAAAAAAGATGACAGTCAAAGTGTTGAAAAAGTGATTGTATGAATATTTTAAGAAGTGTATATTTAGAAAATAATAATACTGAGGAAGGAGAGGAGTAAATGGAATTTTCCTCACAAAGATTAATTTTTCGTCTATATGAGCAAGGAGACTTTGCCTTTTTATATTCAACGTTAAACGATCCGAAGATGATGAAGTACATAGGGAATGGTAAAACGCGAAATATAGAAGAATCACATGCATTCTTAGGAAGGATTCAGAGTCACTACGAGAAAAACGAAGAGTTTGGCTTAAAGCTGCTTATTCGAAAAGAGGATGGAATCCCAGTGGGACATGCTGGAATAATACCTCAACTAATTGATGAAATGGATGAGTTAGAAATTGGTTATTGGATTGCCAGAGAATTTTGGGGTAATGGGTATGCAATAGAAGCAGCTACTACTTTACTTAACAGAGGAGTTAATCAGTTAAGTATAAATCGTCTGATCTCTCTTATTCAACCGGAAAACACTAAGTCCAGTAAAGTAGCCATCAAAAATGGAATGCACTTAGAGAAAGAAGTAATTTTAAAAGACAAGGCAGTTAGTGTGTATACATATATAAGTAAGTAATGATGTAGAAAGAAAAAGAGGAAAAGTATGAGAAGTAAATTTAATATTGTGACGAGCACAATTCTTATTAGTATTTTTATTGCGCGTTTTGGAACTTTTTTAGTGTTGCCTTATCTAACACTTTTTTTGCTCGAGGAGTTTCATTATTCGGGCGTGCAAATTGGTGCGATTATATCGACATTGGCTCTATCTAATTTAGTGATGAGTTTTTTTGTAGGACCTTATATTGATAAGTATCCTAAAAATAAAGTGATTATAGTGGGACTCCTTGGATATGTAGCGTGCTATTTCTATTTCCCTTTTATCGAGCATTATGCAGGGTTTATCGCATTTGCTGCTTTACTTGGGGCGAGTCAAGCAGTAGTGGAGCCAACATACCGAGTATTACTGAGTTTATATACAGAGCCAGAAAATCGTCGGTTGATATTTAATATTCGTTATTTTTTGATTAATATATCTGCAGCAATCGCTCCCCTTACTTCTGTATACTTCCAAAAGTTTGGAATGGAGAATTTATTTTTTATTGTAGGTGTTATTTTCTTGCTTAATATATGGATGTTTTTCATTGTATTTAAAAAGTACCCGTTGAAACAGGAACCTATCAGCATAACAAAGTCGTCGATCTTTCATTCTTTTTATGTCTTTAAAAAGGATTCCGGTTTTACCATTTTTGTGTTGGCATTAATCTTTATTAGTTTTGGCTATAGTCAGTTTGATTCTACCTTTAGTCAATACTTAGGAAAGTCCTTTGATCATGCACTAGCGATACAATATTTTGCTTGGCTTATAACTACAAATGCTATTACTGTATTAGTCATTCAATATTTTGTATATAAGCTAGGAGAATCGATAAGCACGACTACTTCCTTAATGATTGGAAGTGGATTATTATCTATAGGATTATTTTCCTTCGGGCAGAATGACTCGATTTTATGGTTGATAGTTGCGATGGTTATTTTTACTGCAGGCGAAGTCTTGGTGTTTACAATGGTGGATATCCATTTGGATGGAATGTGCGAGGATCATGAGAAGGGTACTTATTTTGCTCTTTCAGGTGTGAAGTCTGTCGGTCGAATAGCTGGTCCAAGCCTAGGGGGACTTTTACTAGATTCGATGAGCAGCGGTGCGATGGTCTTTTTCATTATCGCATTTATCACGTTACTAGCAATTCCTTCGTTCTATTATAGTTCAAAAATACGTGGACAATTCTAATCATACTATTTGTCCCTTGTACGTATAATGAGTGAAAAAGGAGCGATGAACCTGAAAAAGTGGCTAATTATCTTGGTTTTGTTTTTTATATCCCTTCTTGTAGTTGTGTATGGAGCAAAAGCAAGTGATATTGGTTTTTTCTTACCCGAACCAATGAGTGGAGTGAAAATTGTTCTTGATCCAGGGCATGGGGGAATTGATGGTGGGGCTAGTAGTGGAGATACTGTAGAGCGAGATATCACGCTTTCCATGTCCTTAATGTTAGAAAAGAAGTTAAAGTCGCAGGGAGCTACAGTGGTCATGACACGCAGTAAAGAAGGCGATGCAATTGCAGAGCATAGACCGGATGAGGATTTTCCAACTACGAGAGCTAGAAAACGTGCCGATTTATTGTTGCGTGAAGAAATTATGAACAACTCAGAGGCGGATATAGTCATTAGCCTACATGTGAATGCAGTTCCAGAGGAAAGATGGAGAGGAGCTCAGGTTTTCTATCATGCAGATGGGCACGCGGATGGAGAACTACTAGCTAAGTCTATTCAAGGATCCATTCGAGAAAATATCGGAAACACCGAACGAGAGGCACTAGCGATTAAGCAAGTATATATATTGAAGAAAGCAAATGCCCCTGCAGTGTTAGTAGAAACAGGCTTTTTGAGTAATAATGAAGAACGAGAATTACTAAAGTCTGAAAAGTATCAAAAACAAATGGTGGAAGCCATTTCAGAGGGTGTAGCTCGATTTGTTGAAGATAATATTTACTAAGACTATCTAACGTTTGTAGACACTCAGGTTATGGTATACTATGAGGCGAATAGTGAAACTTAAGGGGAGTGTCTACAGATGATTAATGAGCAACAAGTTCGTACTTTGCTAGGAGCATTAAACGACCCATTTTTACATAGAACACTAGAAGAAACGAACGGGATTTCGGAAGTGTCTATTAAAGAAGAAAAAAATCATATAAGTGTAAAACTAGCTATAGCTAAGATAAATTCAGCAGAACAAATGCAACTGCAAGGAAAAGTTGTAGAGGTATTGAAAGAAGCTGGAGCAGCAACAGTAGGTATTCGTTTCGAGGAGTTATCGAAAGAGGTACTGGAACAGTTCCGAGGGAAAACAAAGGAAAGTGATAACGAAAATCTTCTATCACCAAATAGCAAAGTGAAAATTATTTCGATTGCATCTGGTAAAGGTGGTGTAGGTAAATCTACTGTATCCGTTAACTTAGCGGTAGCACTTGCACGTTTAGGAAAAAAAGTAGGACTGGTAGATGCAGATATTTATGGATTTAGTGTACCTGATATGATGGGAGTAAAAGACATTCCACAAATCATAGAGGACCGTATAATCCCTGTAGAACGAAAGGGCGTTAAAGTAATCTCTATGGGCTTCTTTGTAGAGAACAATACACCAGTTGTTTGGAGAGGTCCAATGCTTGGAAAAGTATTAGACCAATTCTTCAAAGACGTTGAATGGGGAGAATTGGACTTTTTGCTACTAGATTTACCGCCAGGTACTGGAGACGTGGCTTTAGACATTCACCAAATGTTACCTGCATCAAAAGAAATTGTCGTAACAACACCGCATCCGACAGCTGCATTCGTTGCGGCGAGAGCAGGGGCAATGGCACTTCAAACAGATCATGAAATTCTTGGTGTAATCGAAAATATGTCATGGTACGAATCAAAATCGACGGGCGAAAAAGAATTTGTATTTGGTAAAGGTGGCGGACCAAAGCTTGCCGAGGAACTTCGCACAGAATTACTTGGGCAACTACCATTAGGGCAGCCTGACTGGAATGACATCGATTTCGCTCCGTCAGTTTATGGAGAAACACATAATACTGGTAAGATTTATCTGGAAATTGCACAAAAAATTATCGAAAAAGCATAAGGAAAGGGGCCGTTTCCATAGAGGAGCGGCCTTATTTTTCTTCTTCTTTCTTCTTCTCTTCCTCAGAAGAACTTCCTTCCCCTCCACCTTTTTCTGTTTTTCCTCCAGCTTCCTCCACTAGTTTCTGCCACTTAGCCTGAAGCATAGGGCTTTTGATAGTTTCTTCTACAACCTTTTGCATTTCTTTTCGCATATCGCTGGATTCCAATACCTTAGCTAATTCTTTTTTCATCTCAGCTGAACCAAAAAAGGTTTCTAAATCCTTTAAATAAGTAGGATCCTTCATTAGAGCTTTCATCAATTCCTCTTGCTGCTTTGCCATACTCTTAGCCATTGTCTCTGAAAACTTGGGATCCGAATAAACTTCCTTCCAAAAATCCTCCGCTTCTTTTGAAAGCATTGTCTGTTCAACAGATGTTTTTACTTGCTCACTGTCTAATACAAGAAGTTCCTTGAATTGAGGATCCGACAACAATGTTCGAATTGCTTTTTTCCCATCCTCTGTTTGTAGAGCATCGATGAACATTTTCTTATTCTCCTCATAAGTAGGCTGAGTAGCGGGAGAACTACAACTAGCGAGAAGTCCAAGACTCATTAATAAAAGTGCAAAGTATTTCATATCCCTCACCGTCCTTTCGATTATTGTTCACATTTGGTTAAGAAATATGTATAGTCAATAGGAAGAAATAGATTTTTCTTAAAAGGCTTGTTACAATTTATAGAGGAAATAGAAAAGATGGAGGAAATCTCGCTGTGACTATACGAAATTGGTTTAAATTCTTTCTAAATGCCTTGTTAATCGGAGGTTTAATAACGGGTATTTTTGGTTTATTTATACGCTGGGACGATGCTTTTTCAACATACTTTGAAGCAGGGCAATGGAGTGAATTCTTTGCTGCATTTGCCTTTATGATAGTAATGGGATTCACCATTAGTGTAATCGCACAAATGGGTTATTTTGCTTACTTAACGATTCATCAGATGGGGGTTAACATTTTTAAAACCCTGACTCTGTGGAACTGGGTGCAGTTATTGATTATTGCATTTGTTATTTTTGATTTAATTATGTTCCGTTTTAGGCCAAATGCAGAAACAACGGGACAAATATGGCTATACGTAATCTTACTTGCTGTCCTAATCATTACCTCTGTAGTAGTAGCAATCATTAAAGCAAATCTAACGAAAAAGCACGCACTTATATCTGCTTTGTTCTTCATGATTGTTGTTTCAACGCTGGAGTGGCTTCCGGTATTAATGGTACGAGCAGACAATGTAGATAGTTGGGTTACGCTGTTATTATTCCCGATTCTTGCGGTTAATGCATACCAATTACTGGCATTACCAAAATATAATGCGAAGTCAGAAGTCGATCGCTTAAAATTAGAAGAACGTAGAAGAAAAAGAAGAGAAGCAGCATCCGCTAAGAACTAATAAAAGTTGCTCTGACGACTAGTCAGAGCAACTTTTATATTTAATAGAGATTATTCTGGATAAGTTTTGGTTTTTACTTTTAAACCAAAGATATTTTGTTCAATACTGATAATTTCTTTAGACTGAACAAACTTTGTCAGTTGCTGTATATCTAACCGTTCTTCTTGATGAAGAGGAATAGTGAGGATGTCTCCTTTTTCAAGTCCAGGCACTTTATCGGTCCAGTACTTACTAGAGCTGAGTAAATTAACTTCCTGTTCCCAAGCCTTTTTTTGCAACTCAATAGGAAACTCATAATCCATTGTTCTAAACCATAGTGGTTTTTCTCCAATTGCTTGTTCAAATCGTTCAACTTCTTTTTCAAACAAAGTCGGATTTTCTATATAGGTTGCTCCATTTTTACCCAAAAGGCCAATGGGTACATTTTTTTCTTTCATGATGTCTATAATGTCCTCAGAACGTTCAATCCATTCAATACTTATAAAGAAATGCGGATAAGGAGCCTGCAGATCATTTACAAGCTTTTTAATATCATCCTTTCCAAAAGTTAAATCTATCGTAATTGTATTCCCATAGGATCCTTTCGAAATAACAGTAGGCTTTTCTGTAAGCTGAAAAACAGGGAGCAGCGAAGAAAAGTTTCTAGGTACATTAAATAAAAACAATCCCAAAACTATCAATAAACCAACTAATAAAGCTTTTGTTTTCAAAGAAACACACACCTTTTCAAATCGTTTTAATTAATTTTATGATTTAGTGTTGACATTAATGTTAAAAAGATGTTAAGATACAAAGGTCGCTGAAACAAGACGACAACTTAAACAACATGAACATTGAAAACTGAACATGCAAAACGTTAAGACATACAACTTATTGACTAACTTAGTTAGAATGATAAGTAAAACAATTTTGACATCATTTAATGATGATGCCAGCAAAACAAATGAGCTTTTTAAGTTCTCTATTATGGAGAGTTTGATCCTGGCTCAGGACGAACGCTGGCGGCATGCCTAATACATGCAAGTCGAGCGAATGACGAAGAAGCTTGCTTCTTCTGATTTAGCGGCGGACGGGTGAGTAACACGTGGGCAACCTGCCCTGTAGATTGGGATAACTCCGGGAAACCGGGGCTAATACCGAATAATCCATTTCCTCTCATGGGGAGATGTTAAAAGACGGTCTCGGCTGTCACTACAGGATGGGCCCGCGGCGCATTAGCTAGTTGGTGAGGTAACGGCTCACCAAGGCGACGATGCGTAGCCGACCTGAGAGGGTGATCGGCCACACTGGGACTGAGACACGGCCCAGACTCCTACGGGAGGCAGCAGTAGGGAATCTTCCACAATGGACGAAAGTCTGATGGAGCAATGCCGCGTGAGTGAAGAAGGTTTTCGGATCGTAAAACTCTGTTGTGAGGGAAGAACAAGTACGAGAGTAACTGCTCGTACCTTGACGGTACCTCATTAGAAAGCCACGGCTAACTACGTGCCAGCAGCCGCGGTAATACGTAGGTGGCAAGCGTTGTCCGGAATTATTGGGCGTAAAGCGCGCGCAGGCGGTCCTTTAAGTCTGATGTGAAATCCCACGGCTCAACCGTGGAAGGTCATTGGAAACTGGGGGACTTGAGTACAGAAGAGGAAAGCGGAATTCCAAGTGTAGCGGTGAAATGCGTAGAGATTTGGAGGAACACCAGTGGCGAAGGCGGCTTTCTGGTCTGTAACTGACGCTGAGGCGCGAAAGCGTGGGGAGCAAACAGGATTAGATACCCTGGTAGTCCACGCCGTAAACGATGAGTGCTAAGTGTTAGGGGGTTTCCGCCCCTTAGTGCTGCAGCTAACGCATTAAGCACTCCGCCTGGGGAGTACGGTCGCAAGACTGAAACTCAAAGGAATTGACGGGGGCCCGCACAAGCGGTGGAGCATGTGGTTTAATTCGAAGCAACGCGAAGAACCTTACCAGGTCTTGACATCCCGCTGACCGCTCTAGAGATAGAGTTTTCCCTTCGGGGACAGCGGTGACAGGTGGTGCATGGTTGTCGTCAGCTCGTGTCGTGAGATGTTGGGTTAAGTCCCGCAACGAGCGCAACCCTTGATCTTAGTTGCCAGCATTCAGTTGGGCACTCTAAGGTGACTGCCGGTGATAAACCGGAGGAAGGTGGGGATGACGTCAAATCATCATGCCCCTTATGACCTGGGCTACACACGTGCTACAATGGACGGTACAGAGGGTCGCAACCCCGCGAGGGTGAGCAAATCCCATAAAACCGTTCTCAGTTCGGATTGTAGGCTGCAACTCGCCTACATGAAGCCGGAATCGCTAGTAATCGTGGATCAGCATGCCACGGTGAATACGTTCCCGGGCCTTGTACACACCGCCCGTCACACCACGAGAGTTTGTAACACCCGAAGTCGGTGGGGTAACCCTTACGGGAGCCAGCCGCCGAAGGTGGGACAGATGATTGGGGTGAAGTCGTAACAAGGTAGCCGTATCGGAAGGTGCGGCTGGATCACCTCCTTTCTAAGGATAATATCGGAATACGAATTTTTATTCGTATCTTAACGTTTTGCAGTTCAGTTTTGAATGTTCATTTTTATATGAAGATTCGATACTTGTTCTTTGAAAACTGGATAAAACGACATTGAAACAATAAACAACAAGAAATTCTGTTGTGATTATTTACGTAATCACGACGTGTAAGACTTTTTAACTTTTAGGTTAAGTTAATAAGGGCGCACGGTGAATGCCTTGGCACTAGGAGTCGACGAAGGACGGCACTAACACCGATATGCTTCGGGGAGCTGTAAGTGAGCTTTGATCCGGAGATTTCCGAATGGGGAAACCCACTGTTCGTAATGGAGCAGTACATTTGCGTGAATACATAGCGCATCTGAGACACACCCAGGGAACTGAAACATCTAAGTACCTGGAGGAAGAGAAAGAAAAATCGATTCCCTGAGTAGCGGCGAGCGAAACGGGAATAGCCCAAACCAAGAGGCTTGCCTCTTGGGGTTGTAGGACACTCTACATAGAGTTACAAAGGAATGAGTTAGACGAAGCGATCTGGAAAGGTCCGCAGGATAGGGTAAAAGCCCCGTAGTCCAAAATTCATTCTCTCTTGAGTGTATCCTGAGTACGGCGGAACACGTGAAATTCCGTCGGAATCCGGGAGGACCATCTCCCAAGGCTAAATACTACCTAGTGACCGATAGTGAACCAGTACCGTGAGGGAAAGGTGAAAAGCACCCCGGAAGGGGAGTGAAATAGATCCTGAAACCGTGTGCCTACAAGTAGTTAGAGCCCGTTAATGGGTGATAGCGTGCCTTTTGTAGAATGAACCGGCGAGTTACGATTACATGCAAGGTTAAGTTGAGAAGACGGAGCCGCAGCGAAAGCGAGTCTGAATAGGGCGAATGAGTATGTGGTCGTAGACCCGAAACCAGGTGATCTACCCATGTCCAGGATGAAGGTAAGGTAACACTTACTGGAGGTCCGAACCCACGCACGTTGAAAAGTGCGGGGATGAGGTGTGGGTAGCGGAGAAATTCCAATCGAACCTGGAGATAGCTGGTTCTCTCCGAAATAGCTTTAGGGCTAGCCTCAAACGTTAGAATCTTGGAGGTAGAGCACTGTTTGGACTAGGGGCCCATCCCGGGTTACCGAATTCAGACAAACTCCGAATGCCAATGATTTATGTTTGGGAGTCAGACTGCGAGTGATAAGATCCGTAGTCAAGAGGGAAACAGCCCAGACCACCAGCTAAGGTCCCAAAGTATTTGTTAAGTGGAAAAGGATGTGGCGTTGCTTAGACAACCAGGATGTTGGCTTAGAAGCAGCCATCATTTAAAGAGTGCGTAATAGCTCACTGGTCGAGTGACGCTGCGCCGAAAATGTATCGGGGCTAAACAAATCACCGAAGCTGTGGATTGATACCTTTGGTATCAGTGGTAGGAGAGCGTTCTAAGGGCGTTGAAGTCAGACCGGAAGGACTGGTGGAGCGCTTAGAAGTGAGAATGCCGGTATGAGTAGCGAAAGACGGGTGAGAATCCCGTCCACCGTATGACTAAGGTTTCCTGAGGAAGGCTCGTCCGCTCAGGGTTAGTCGGGACCTAAGCCGAGGCCGATAGGCGTAGGCGATGGATAACAGGTTGATATTCCTGTACCACCAAACCACCGTTTGAGTAATGGGGGGACGCAGAAGGATAGGGTAAGCATGCTGTTGGTTATGCATGTCCAAGCAGTAAGGTGTGAATGTAGGCAAATCCGCATTCTGTAACATTGAGCTGTGATGGCGAGGACGTATGTCCGGAGTTCCTGATTTCACACTGCCAAGAAAAGCCTCTAGCGAGGTGATAGGTGCCCGTACCGCAAACCGACACAGGTAGTCGAGGAGAGAATCCTAAGGTGAGCGAGAGAACTCTCGTTAAGGAACTCGGCAAAATGACCCCGTAACTTCGGGAGAAGGGGTGCTCTTTTGGGTGCATAGCCTAGAAGAGCCGCAGTGAATAGGCCCAGGCGACTGTTTAGCAAAAACACAGGTCTCTGCAAAACCGTAAGGTGAAGTATAGGGGCTGACGCCTGCCCGGTGCTGGAAGGTTAAGAGGAGTGCTTAGCGCAAGCGAAGGTGCGAATTGAAGCCCCAGTAAACGGCGGCCGTAACTATAACGGTCCTAAGGTAGCGAAATTCCTTGTCGGGTAAGTTCCGACCCGCACGAAAGGCGTAACGATCTGGGCACTGTCTCAACGAGAGACTCGGTGAAATTATAGTACCTGTGAAGATGCAGGTTACCCGCGACAGGACGGAAAGACCCCGTGGAGCTTTACTATAGCTTGATATTGAATTTTGGTGCAACTTGTACAGGATAGGCAGGAGCCTTAGAGCCCGGAGCGCCAGCTTCGGAGGAGGCGTCGGTGGGATACTGCCCTGGTTGTATTGAAATTCTAACCCATACCCGTAACCCGGGTAGGAGACAGTGTCAGGCGGGTAGTTTGACTGGGGCGGTCGCCTCCTAAAGTGTAACGGAGGCGCCCAAAGGTTCCCTCAGAATGGTTGGAAATCATTCGAAGAGTGTAAAGGCAGAAGGGAGCTTGACTGCGAGACCTACAAGTCGAGCAGGGTCGAAAGACGGGCTTAGTGATCCGGTGGTTCCGCATGGAAGGGCCATCGCTCAACGGATAAAAGCTACCCCGGGGATAACAGGCTTATCTCCCCCAAGAGTCCACATCGACGGGGAGGTTTGGCACCTCGATGTCGGCTCATCGCATCCTGGGGCTGTAGTCGGTCCCAAGGGTTGGGCTGTTCGCCCATTAAAGCGGTACGCGAGCTGGGTTCAGAACGTCGTGAGACAGTTCGGTCCCTATCCGTCGTGGGCGTAGGAAATTTGAGAGGAGCTGTCCTTAGTACGAGAGGACCGGGATGGACACACCGCTGGTGTACCAGTTGTTCTGCCAAGAGCATCGCTGGGTAGCTATGTGTGGACGGGATAAGTGCTGAAAGCATCTAAGCACGAAGCCCCCCTCAAGATGAGATTTCCCATTACGCAAGTAAGTAAGATCCCTCAAAGACGATGAGGTAGATAGGTTCGGGGTGGAAGCGTGGCGACACGTGCAGCTGACGAATACTAATCGATCGAGGACTTAACCAAATTTGTTTCAGTTCCAATGTCGTTTATCCAGTTTTGAGTGAACAAGCACTCTATATATGAGGGTTTCAAGATACAAGCAATGCTAGGAAACGATTGAGAGAAGGAAGGAACGTACTAAGGTACGTGACTGACCGAACGAATGAAGTTGACAACGCAATGCGCCGTATATTGAAAGCCGAAGAGTCTAGTGATGATGGCGAAGAGGTCACACCCGTTCCCATACCGAACACGGAAGTTAAGCTCTTCAGCGCCGATGGTAGTTGGGGGTCTCCCCCTGTGAGAGTAGGACGTCGCTGGGCACCAAAGAAAAGGTCGTTACCGATTAACTCGGTAACGACCTTTTTTGTATTTTAAAAGATAAGTATTAAAAATGTCCCTTGAATACAGAATTCAAGGAACTTAAAAGGATGATTTATACTGCTGATTTCCGTTCCAAGGTACTTTCATGTTTTGAAGCGAGCGATGAACCATCACTGAGACTGAATTAATTTATAATGTACTATAATGTACTTTGGAAAAATTGTCCGTTCCACAAGTAAAAGGTAATAGATCACAAGTAAATATAGACTTAGAGCCAGTAAATCCTTTACAACCGGAAGTAGACCACAGTTGTAAGCAAGTAAACAATAGGTGAGAGCAAGTAAATACGAAGAAGAATCTCTTAAAAAATGCTTTTTAGCTAAGCATTGCATCGGCCACCTCTTCGCCGAACGCTGTTCCCACCTTTCACTACTCTTAATAGAGGGTGTAGTAGACAGGCTATAAGACTTGGCAAAGATTTTTGCTTTGATAATGATAGTAGTCAAAGTTAATATAATGATAAAATGGTCCGTTGTCTTAAGGATACTATTCTGTAATGATGGATGAAGGAAGTAGATTTTCTTTAATACTAGTGGAAATATATAGACATAGTAAGTGTTCACAAAATAAAGAAGTGAAATAGCGAACGAAATTGAATCTTCGAGAGCTTTCTCTATGAATAAGAAAGTGACTTTTCTCTAGTTATCCAAAAATGAACTACTCTTTTTCTAAGAGTTACAGGAGGGCAACGTACAGACAAATGCCATAAGATGACCGAAAACAGTATCACTAAAAACTCACTCGGTAATAATATAGCAAAAAGTCTGTTCAAAGCCCTTTGGAAAAGATAAAAACTGGTTTTGACCTTAATGAAGCGGGCATCTTTATACCAGGTTTTTTAATTCTTTAAATACATACTTGAAATTTTAATAAGAGTTGCTATAATTATATTTGTACTTTAAATAGATAAACGTTCCGAAGTAGCTCAGTGGTAGAGCAATCGACTGTTAATCGATCGGTCGTAGGTTCGAGTCCTACCTTCGGAGCCATTTTTTTGTCTTTGCTTCCATAGCTCAGTAGGTAGAGTGCTTCCATGGTAAGGAAGAGGTCACCGGTTCAAATCCGGTTGGAAGCTTCACTACAAATTATTTAAGGAAAAAACTTGTCCTAATGTCAGATATATGATATTATAGTTCTTGTCTGGTTTTGGCATAAACAAGCAGTATTTTCATCTGAATGAATAATAGTAGTTCAAGATGGAAAATATAACGTAATAGTATTTTTTAAACCCAGGAGGATTAGCTCAGCTGGGAGAGCATCTGCCTTACAAGCAGAGGGTCGGCGGTTCGAGCCCGTCATCCTCCACCATTATATTTAAACTTAGCTTTGGAGGGGTAGCGAAGTGGCTAAACGCGGCGGACTGTAAATCCGCTCCTTAGGGTTCGGCGGTTCGAATCCGTCCCCCTCCACCAGTTTATTGGGGTATAGCCAAGCGGTAAGGCAATGGATTTTGATTCCATCATGCCCTGGTTCGAATCCAGGTACCCCAGCCAATCGTTTTCTAATTTAAAAATCATGGGGCCTTAGCTCAGCTGGGAGAGCGCCTGCCTTGCACGCAGGAGGTCAGCGGTTCGATCCCGCTAGGCTCCATAAATATTATAGTAAAACTCTTTCGACTAAAAGTTGAAAGAGTTTTTTTGTGTAAGAAAAATACTTTTCAATATAGTGTAGTTTCCTTTATGATGAAATAAAAGTGAGGTGGCCGATTTGGGTGAGACTTTAACTTATGGGGATGTGACCTTACGTCCGTTACTAGTTTCGGATTGTGGACTATTGTGGGAACTGTATGAGCCGGAGATATTTGAATTTATGTTAAATAGGATTGAAAGCAAAGAACAGCTAGAACAATGGTTGGCCGCTGGAATTCATCAAATGAATGTAACAGGAACTGCTCTTACGTTTGTTGTAGAAAATACAGATACGAAAGAAATTATGGGTACCACTCGTGTTTATGGAATAGATCATACAAATTATAGTTGCGAGATAGGCTCTACTTTCTATGGAAAACAATATCGGCGTACGCACGTAAATACAATATGTAAGTATTTGCTGCTAAAGTATTGCTTTGGGCAAATGGGAATGATTCGAGTTCAGTTTAAAACAGATGAATTAAATTTATCTTCTCAACGAGCAATCGAACGAATTGGCGGCGTTAAAGAGGGCATTATGCGTAATGAACGAATACGATCTAACGGATCTGTTCGAAATGCGGTTGTTTATTCTATCATAGAAAGCGAATGGTTAGAAGTGAAATACAAGCTAGTTGGATTAATGAATAAATATTCGTAATTATGCTTGGTTGAGCCAAACACCCTTTAGCACTTACAATAAGTGTAATAACTAATGGGGGTATAAAATAATGAATAAATTAAATATATCAATTATAGGGGTTCCAATGGACCTTGGTCAAAATAGACGAGGTGTCGATATGGGGCCAAGCGCTATACGGTATGCAGGTGTAGTAGAAAGACTGCAAGATATTGGTCACTCTGTAGACGACGCTGGAGATATTGTAATAGGTAGAAGAGAGATATCTCAAAATACGAAATTACGTAATCTGGAAGAAGTAATTGCAGCGAATACATTACTTGCTAATCGGGTTCATGACATTATTGGGGAAGGTAATTTTCCAATAGTATTAGGTGGAGACCATAGTATTGCTATAGGAACACTTGCAGGCTTAGCTGATAGCTATGACAACTTAGGAGTCATTTGGTATGATGCGCATGCCGATCTAAATACAGCTGAAACGTCTCCCTCTGGAAATATCCATGGGATGCC
Organism: Psychrobacillus sp. BM2; assembly: GCF_048572895.1. Classification (GTDB taxonomy): domain Bacteria; phylum Bacillota; class Bacilli; order Bacillales_A; family Planococcaceae; genus Psychrobacillus. The sequence goes on along the minus strand of NZ_CP183878.1, from coordinate 3,818,052 downwards.
ACTTGCAGTAAGTATTGGGTTAGGTCATGAGGAACTCGTGAATATTCGAGATTTTGCACCTAAGGTTAAGCCAGAGAATGTTGTGATTATTGGAGCTCGCTCAGTAGATCCAGGGGAACGTGAACTGATTAGAGAAAAAGGGATTAAAGTTTTCTCCATGCATGAAATTGATAAGCTTGGGATGTCAGAAGTGATGACCCAAACTATCCAGTATTTCCAAGAACGCAAGGTGGATGGGGTTCATCTTTCGCTTGATTTGGACGGTTTAGACCCATTATATACACCTGGGGTAGGAACTCCGGTGGCTGGAGGTATCTCGTATCGAGAAAGTCATTTAGCGATGGAAATGCTGTATGCTTCAAATTTAATAACTTCTGCTGAATTCGTAGAAGTAAATCCAATTCTCGATGAAAAAAATAAAACAGCAGATGTAGCGGTTGGACTAATGGGATCACTATTAGGGGAAAGTCTTATATAAGAATTATTTCATGCGAAATAGTAGTGTTTAAAGTAGACAGGTAAAACAGGTAAGGTATATCTCCAATATGAAAAAGCGGACACGCAGTCTGCTTTTTTCTTTTTGATAAATCCACACAAAGATGGAAATGTTTGATAATATTAAGGTATAAAAAAATATGAAACCTGTTGATACCTTCATACGTATAGGTAAGACAGCCGCATGGAGCGGGGGCGAAATTACACGATGGATGCGTTAGTGAACAAACGAATTAAACAAATATTAAAGGGCGATAAAGACGCATTCGCGGAGATTGTCGACCTGTATCAGCATAGGTTATATCAAGTATGCTATAGGATGCTTGGTAACCGTCATGAGGCAGAGGATATAGCTCAAGAAGCGTTTGTCCGTGCTTTTATTAATATTCATACATTTGATCAAAAAAGAAAGTTTTCTACTTGGCTGTATCGAATTGCAACAAATTTATGTATTGATCGCATAAGGAAAAAGAAGCCAGATTACTATTTAGATGCGGAAGTAAGAGGTACAGAAGGACTTGATATGTATTCTCAAATAGCGGCGACTGATGAACTTCCAGAAGAAGAACTCATGAAGCTTGAACTACAGGAGCGCATACAGTATGAAATTAGCAGACTTCCTGATAAATATAGATCAGCTATCGTATTGAAATACATGGAAGAATTATCTCTGCAAGAAATAAGTGAGATATTAGATTTACCACTTGGAACAGTTAAAACAAGAATTCATAGAGGACGAGAAGCGCTTAGAAAACAGCTAAGCAGACAGCCTCATATCTAATATAGGAGGGAATCACGATGAATGCGTGTCCAGAACGAATTGTTCACTTTATGCATGAATATTTAGATGGTGAAATCAGCCGTGAACATGAGCTGGAACTTAAATCTCATTTGCACTCATGCAAGGCTTGTCAGGCTCATATGCATGAGTTAAGCAATGTTGTTGCTTTCGTCAAAGGAGCTGCTCATATAGAGGCGCCAAATGATTTCAGTCATTCCGTAATAGCTAGGTTACCGAAAGAAAAATCCCATGCAGGAGTGAGTAAATGGCTGCGACGTCATCCGGTTCTTACAGCTGCTGCGATGTTCCTTTTATTGATGAGTAGTGCACTTTTTACGAACTTTAATGATGAGAAACAATTCTCCTTCACGAAGCAAGAAAACGTTGTTGTGGAAGGTCAGACGGTTATTATACCCGAAGGACAAGTCGTTAAAGGTGATCTAGTTGTTCGCAACGGGGATGTTCAGATTGACGGAGAATTAGATGGAAACTTAACCATTATTAATGGTTCTAAATATATGGCTTCTACTGCGGTAATTACCGGAACTAGTGAGGAAATCAATGAAGCGTTTGACTGGCTATGGTACAACATTAAAGATAGTGCGAAGGAAGTCGTCTTGTTCTTTGAAAAAGATGAGACAAAATAACGAAAAGGTCTATCCGTATATATTTTGGATAGACTTTTTTAGTTCCAAAAGCGAGGGATTTTCGTAATTATGTTATACTTATTTAGAACGGATTAGTGATGAAAAGTGGGGGATGCCACATGTCGTTTATGGAGCAATTTACAGATTTAATGCCAGTAAACGTTATTGTAAATATTTTGGATGTTTTATTTGTATGGTTTGTTATTTATAAAGTTATCACCTTAATAAAAGGAACGAAAGCAGTTCAATTGTTAAAAGGAATTTTTGTCATTGTCATTGCCCGAGTTGTAACAGACTTTTTTGGTTTAAATACGCTTGATTGGCTGTTAGATCGAGTAATTGAGTATGGTTTCTTAGCTATTATTATTATTTTCCAGCCAGAGATAAGAAGAGCGCTTGAGCAGATAGGTAGAGGGAAGCTGTTCTCTAGAAGCACAATGCAAGTGGAAGAAGAGCAAGGTCGACTAATTACAGCAATGACGAAATCGATTAGTTATATGGCTAAAAGACGAATCGGAGCATTGATCTCTATAGAGAGAGAAACTGGTTTGACAGATTATATTGAAACGGGTATCCCGCTAAACTCCTATATCACATCAGAGCTACTTATTAATATATTCATCCCGAACACTCCACTTCATGATGGCGCCGTTATTATTAAAAAAGATACAATTGCTTCAGCAGCTTCTTATTTGCCGCTATCCGAAAGTCCTTTCATATCGAAAGAGCTAGGTACGAGGCATCGGGCTGCAATTGGTTTGAGTGAAGTGACGGATGCTATAACGATTGTTGTTTCAGAAGAAACTGGTGCGATTAGCTTAACTTCAAATGGAGATTTAAGAAGAGATTTATCGATAGAGGAATTCGAGTCCCATTTAACTCGCCTTTGGTTCCCAAAGGAGGAGCAAGTAACTTCTTCTAAATGGTTGTGGAGGGGGAAACAAAATGGATAAGATGATGAATAATCCATGGTTCTTGCGAATAATTGCACTAGTATTAGCAATTGCACTTTTTATCAGCGTGAAAAGTGATATAGAAAGAGATAATACAAATAGAAGCAGTAATGATGTAGATGTAATTCGTGATATACCTCTTGAAGTTTATTATGACGATGATAATCTCGTAGTTACTGGTCCACCAAAGACGGTTAACGTTAATGTAGAAGGTCCTAGTCAATTGGTGTTATCGGCTAAATTGATGAAAGATTTTAAAGTATTTGTGGATCTTCGAGAACTAGCTATAGGTACTCATCGAGTTCCGATTGCAACGGAAAACTTCCCAGAAAAACTAAATATTCGAACAGACCCTATGTATGTGGATGTTGTAATCGAAGAGCGTATATCTCGAGAATTTAGTGTAGAAACGGATATGAATGAAAGCCTGTTAGCTGATAACTATGTGGTGAAGTCATATGAGGTGAAACCACAAAAAGTAACGGTAACAGGAGCAAAAAGTATTATTAATAGCATAGGTTATGTAAAAGCTACTATTGCAGGAGATCAAGGTATCAATAAGTCCTTTGAACAAGAAACAACTGTCAAAGTACTTGATCTTGACTTAAATAAGCTAGATGTTGTCGTTGAACCAAGTTCTGTTCAAGTAAGTGTGAAAATAGAAGAATATAGTAAAGAGGTACCGATAGCTCTAGTGAAACAAGGTAAACCCAAAGAAGGGGTCACCATAAATGGACTAACTACAAAGACAGAGAAAATTCGATTATTTGGACCAAAATCAGTCCTTGCTAAAATAGATCAGTTAAATGTCGACGTAGATATAAGTAAAATAGAAAAGTCTGGCAGCTTTGATATGAAATTAGCTGTACCAGAAGGGGTTACGAAATTATCAAAAGAAGCAATTGAGATTACCGGAGACGTTACAATTGCTTCTGACCCTGACGCGGAAGAAACAGATGAACAGGAAGAACCTGTTTCAACAATCACAGAAAAGTCATTTGACCAAGTGTCCATCACTGTAAGAGGACTGCCAGAAAAACTCGTAAGTAATTTCGAAAAACCAGCAGATGGCATCGTTTCGGTTGTTGCTAAAGGAACAGCAGAGGCTTTAGACAAGGTTCAATTAAATAATTTTTCAGTATACGTAGAAGCAACTAATACTGAAGTGGGAGAAAGCGTTCTTCCCATCCAAGTAGAAGGTTCATCCGATATAGAGTGGGAAACTTCTGAACAGGAAGCAGTCCTTACGGTTAAAGAAGCTTAATAGATTGAACAACAGGTTTTTAAGGAGAGAAGAATAAATGGGAAAATATTTTGGTACAGATGGAGTTAGAGGCGTTGCAAACTCAGAACTAACACCAGAACTTGCATTTAAATTAGGTAGAATTGGTGGATATATACTAACGAAGGAAGTGACAGAGCGTCCAAAAGTATTGATTGGTCGGGATACTCGTATATCTGGTCATATGCTAGAGGGTGCACTCGTGGCTGGCCTACTATCGGTTGGAGTTGAAGTAATGCGTTTAGGCGTTATTAGTACACCGGCTGTAGCTTATTTAACGAGAGCGATGAGTGCTAGTGCTGGTGTCATGATTTCTGCGTCTCATAATCCTGTGGCAGATAACGGCATTAAATTCTTTGGCTCGGACGGATTTAAATTAACTGATGGACAAGAGGAAGAAATTGAGCAACTATTGGATAAGGATATAGATGAATTACCACGTCCAACTGGAGCTGGTGTCGGATCGGTATCTGATTACTTCGAAGGCGGTCAAAAATACCTTCAATACTTGAAACAAACAATAGATGAAGAATTTGTAGGGATTCATGTGGCCCTCGATTGTGCAAATGGTTCAACATCGTCTTTAGGAACGCATGTATTTGCAGATTTAGATGCTGATTTATCTACAATGGGATCTTCACCAAATGGCTTGAATATTAATGATGGCGTAGGTTCTACACATCCAGAAAACTTAGCGAAGTTTGTACTAGAAAAAGGAGCAGATGTTGGGCTTGCTTTTGATGGAGATGGAGATCGTTTAATTGCGGTAGATGAAAAAGGACAAATTGTAGATGGTGACCAAATTATGTATATTTGTGCCAAACATCTCCATGCAAATGGACGTCTAAATAACGGCACAGTTGTTTCGACTGTGATGAGTAATATGGGCTTCTATAAAGCATTAGAAACGCATGACATGGCAAGTGTTAAAACTGCAGTTGGAGATCGATACGTAGTAGAAGAGATGAAAAAGAATGGTTATAACTTAGGTGGGGAGCAGTCAGGTCATATCGTTTTCCTGGATTACAATACAACAGGTGATGGTTTATTGACTGGGTTACAGCTCGTTAATATTATGAAAATAACTGGAAAAAAACTTTCCGAGCTTGCTTCTGAAATGACGATTTATCCACAAAAGCTTATTAATGTTCGAGTGACGGATAAGCATGCTGTAACGGAAAATGAAAAAGTAGCAGCTATTATTAGTGAAGTAGAAAGTGAAATGGCTGGAAATGGTCGTGTTCTTGTACGTCCATCTGGCACAGAGCCGTTAGTTCGTGTAATGGTAGAAGCTGCAACCGTAGAGGAATGCGAAAACTACGTAAACCGAATAGTAGAAGTTGTAAGAGCTGAGATGGGTCTAGAAGAATAGATTGTAAACTCGGCATAGGATTGTTGCCATATCGGTGGGAAACTGCGCGAGTAGCTTAAAGTACTAGAAGACTTTTTATATCTATCCCTTTCTCTTTTCGAAGAGTAAGGGATTTTGTGGTATCTTGAGTATAAAGGATTGGGTAAACAGCTTTATCAAAAAGTAGTGGAACGTGCACAAACAAAGGAGGTTCCTATGTATATTCCTAAACGATTCAAGGTAGATGATGAGAAAGAAATTTGGTCGTTCCTTAAGCAGCATACATTTGCCACACTAGTGACAACAGACAAAGGGCGGCCAGTAGCGACACATATTCCTGTTATTGTAAAGAATATAGGAAATGAAATCTTGGTAAGCGGACATTTGGCATATGGCAATCGACAGTGGCACACGCTGAATGAGGTGCAAGAAGCATTGATAATTTTCCAGGGACCGCATGCGTACATTTCTTCTTCGTGGTATGAAGAGCAGCAAGTCCCGACATGGAACTATCAATCTGTGCATGTATACGGGAACGTCAGCTTCCAGACGCAAGAGGAGCTGATCGATGATTTGAAGACACTTCTTCATGTATATGAGCATCACCGGCAACATCCAGTGTTATGGGAAACGTTATCGCCTGAGCTTCTTGAAAGGGAACTGAAGGGTATTGTCGGTTTTAAACTAAATGTCACAGAAATTCAAGCAGCCTACAAAATGAGCCAGAATCGAAATGACAAGGATTATGCCAACATCATCACGCAGCTTCACCATGAATCTTCATCTTATGCTCATCAAGTGGCAAAGGAAATGAAAAAATTACGCTAAAAAATGCCTGTGCTTCTTTCGATTGGAAAGACACAGGCATTTCTTATGTTTTGACGCATGTAAGTTCATAGATATGTCTTCACATTAATGGCTTTTATGTTTACTGGAGAAAGTTTTGTGGAATAGTATGAGTGTACAAACAATTAAGGAGTGAGGAAATGGCTAAAGTAGCAACATTAATCACAAATATGTTTGAGGACGTAGAATACACAGGCCCAGCACAGGCACTAAACGATGCAGGGCATGAGGTATTTGCAATCGAAAAAGAAGCAGGCAAAGAGGTAACAGGTAAAAACGGAGAAGCCACAGTGAAGATCGATTATGGCATTGATGATGTGAAGCCGGAAGACTTTGACGCATTATTTATACCAGGAGGATTTTCTCCAGATATTTTACGAGCAGATGATCGATTTGTTCAATTTGCCAAGTATTTCATGGATGAGAAAAAACCAGTGTTTGCTATTTGTCATGGTCCACAATTACTTATCACTGCGAAAACATTGGATGGACGAGATGCGACGGGATATAAGTCGATTAAAGTGGATTTAGAAAATGCAGGTGTAAATTTCCATGATGAAGAAGTATTCGTTTGTCAAAATCAATTAGTGACAAGCCGGAATCCGGATGATATTCCAGCGTTTAATAGAGAAATTGTGAAGCTATTAGGTTAAATTGAATAGTACCAATAAGAGCATCTTCTATTTATTAGAAGATGTTTTTTAAAAGATAAGCGTACAATGTCAAATACTTTTTTCCAGTTTTAGAGTAACTCAAACACGCCTACCGCAAAAAATCCTTTTTTTTACAAGTAGTAATTAACCAAGTTGTTTATATAACAGGTACCCTTTTTTTGATTCAGAAATGGGCATTCACTCGTTTTTCTTGTACTGCATGGATGCATTCTGGCATTGCGTTCAAATTTAGAATTTAACGTACTGATTCGCATTTACAGAACGAGTGGGATAAGGCTTATCTGCGAGGTCTCGGCCTCATGAAAGTTTGATTCGATCTCCACTCGAACCAAAAGAAGGGTACCTGTTTATGTTTGCTTTAAGCAGCTAAAGGTAGTGTTAATTTTTTAGAGATTTCCTGTTCATATTTGAATTCTGGGTCATCCCATTCAAACGGTTTCTGATTTTTTAACATGGCAAAGGCAATTTTAATAAACTTGTTCCCCATCGCGATATTAATTTTTCCAGCCTTTTTGCCTTTTTCCTTTAAACGGATACAAAAAGGCTTCAGGGCCTCATTGTGTCTGGCAAGGCATCGTCCGGCGGTATAGATAGCCCTACGCAGGTTGGCATTTCCTTGTTTGGATATACGTCCAAAATACCCGCCTCCCGGTCCCGATTGTTTTATGACAGGGTTAGTACCAGCTTTTTTAATCAGCTGACCGGCATTCGTGTAATGAGAAAGGTCTCCCATTTCACAGTAGATTTCGGCAGCTGTTACAAGTCCTATGCCCGGCACGGTCAGGAGAAAGATTCCATCGGTTTGAACGAATATACGTTCAATTTCCTCCTCGTACTCTTTAATTGTTTGGGTAGCCCATTCATACGCTTTCAGCTTTTTTTTCAAGAGAAATAACTCGCTTGAAAGCTGGTCTAATGGCTTGGAGACACTTTCATTGGCTGCGAAGAGAAGCTTGTCCATCGTTGTTTTGCGGATTTTTAGGTTATGTTTTTTGGACAATTCCTGTAATCCATCCTCTCCCAGTTCAAGAATTTGAGAAGCGTGTGGATAATGGGTTAACAGATGAAGACTGGCTTTTCCCCAAAAATCACTAAAGATTGTTTTCGTTTTGACTTTCTTATCAACGAGCACGCTGATTCCTTGGTATTCACGCCAGATATGATCATGGACGACCCGAATTTCCATTTTGATACGAGAGCGCTTATTAATTTCACTTCTTCTTGCGCGTGTAAGATTTTGAAGTTCTTTGTACATGCCTGAAGGCAGTTTGGAGTTGGTCGCTTTATTGCCCACCAATGCCTCGGCAATCAGATACAAATCGATGTCATCCGTTTTTGTGTACGTAAGATGTTGTTTCCGTTCTTCATGTGTAGAAGATGGGTTAATGATATGAACAGAATAACCCGCATCTGTTAAAATACGTACGATGTCTTCGTAGTAATGGCCAGTCGCTTCGATGCCCACAAATACCTGTTCAGCTTGACAAGTCTGTTTGGCCTCCTCGATCTCTTTAATAAGGAGTTGCATGCCAGTCTGGCTGACCATGAATGAAAATGGGATGTGAATCACATCGCCAAAATAATTCAGTATCATCGCTTTCTGCAAAACCTTTGAAACATCAATCGGAACAAGCAATACTTTTTCTAAATCGGTACCTCTAAGTTCTTTTGCGAATTGACTTCTTCTTAAACCTTGTTTACCATTAAGTAGTCTCATTGATTATGTCCTCCTTCTAGGGTGGGTGATTGAATTACTTGGTTAAGTATCAATCCTAACATAGTCACTGGGGCTTTTTTGTTTCGAAACTCATTATTTCACACACCAGAAAGTATATAAAAATGTCCCGTGAACACTGGGTTTTCGGTGCTTTTAAAAATGAATAATACTATGATTTCCGTTTCAGGTGGACGCTTTCCGCGGGGTGAGCGACGAGCTATCACCGTCGCTAACGCGTCGATGTGATAGCTCATCTGTCTCACTCATCCCGCCGGAGTCGCCACCTTTCACTACAATCAATCAGTGTGTAGTACTCCACTAGAAAATTTAGCATAGCTTATCGCTTAGATGATAAGATTGGTCAAAAATTTTAGAGAGTGATCAAATTATTTGTCATCGCTTTTGCATTAGAAATGCGATGAACCAAATGATAGAGGAAGAAAGCAGGTTTCTTTTATACTAGTGGAAATAAAGAGAAATAGTAAGTGTAAGCACTATAAAGAAGCGAAATGGCGAACGAAATTGTATCTTCGAGAGCTTACTCTATGAATAAGAAAGTAGCTTTTCTTTAGTTATCCAAAATTGAACTAACATGTTTCTAAAAGTTGTAGGAGGGCGATGGACAGACGAACGCCATAAGATTACCGAGAAAAGAGACGCTGGTCGTGACGTTAGTCACGACCAGCATCTCTAAAAAAACATTCGATAATACTAAAGCAATAAGTCTGTCCAGAGCCCTTCGAAAACGTTAGAAACAGGTTTTGAACTCTAAGGACCGGGCGTCTTTTTGCTCGGTTTTTCTTAATTGCAAGAAAATTCTTATTTATTTTAGGGGTTTCTTTTATTATACTTAAGAAATCAAATCATACCTGCAAAAGTGGTATAAGAGGGAGTTCTTAAGTTCTTATGGATTATTTACATCACCCATTTCAAGGAAAGCGCCATACGGTATTTGCGAAAAAAGGAATGGTTGCCACCTCACAACCTTTAGCCGCACAAGCAGGATTGGATATATTAAAAAAGGGTGGCAATGCAATTGATGCCGCAATAGCTACAGCAGCAGCACTTACAGTAGTAGAACCCACCTCTAATGGAATTGGTGGAGATGCCTTTGCGTTAGTGTGGACAAAAGATAAGCTCTACGGTTTAAACGCTTCTGGTCCTGCACCTCAGTCTATTTCTGCTGAAGGATTAAAAGGAAAAGGGTATGACAAAATGCCTGTTTATGGAGTTATACCTGTGACGGTCCCGGGGGTTCCAGCGGCTTGGGCTGCGTTGTCAGAAAGATTTGGAAAACTATCACTACAAGAAGTTTTAGAGCCTGCTATTCAATATGCAGAGGAAGGGTATCCATTAACTCCGATACTCGGAAAATATTGGAGGCTTGCATATAATAAATATAAAACTACGTTTACTTCCGAGGAATTTAATGCTTGGTTTGAAACTTTTGCACCAAATGGTCGAGCTCCAGAAATAGGAGAGATGTGGAGCTCGCCTGGTCATGCACGGACATTACGAGCGATAGGAGAAACGAATGCACGTGATTTCTATGAAGGAGAAATTGCAGAGAAAATTGATAAGTTTATGAAAAAATATGGAGGTTATTTATGCAAAGATGATCTTCGTACATATAAAGTGAAATGGGTAGAGCCTATTTCAGTTAATTATAAAGGTTATGATGTTTGGGAAATTCCCCCGAATGGGCAAGGGATGATTGCTTTAATGGCGCTGAATGTATACAAAAATTTGGGGGAACCGAGATGGCAAAGCGGGGAGACTCTCCACCAGCAAATAGAAGCGATGAAGTTAGCTTTCACGGATGGTCAGGCATTTATAACAGAGTCTGCCGAAATGCCGATTAGTGTTAAGCAGCTGTTATCAGAGGAGTACGCAAAACAACGGTCTAACACGATAAACGAAGATGCAGGCAATCCAGAGATTTACGACATCCCTAAAGGTGGAACTGTATATTTAGCTACTGCTGATGAAGAAGGAAACATGGTTTCTTATATCCAAAGTAACTATATGGGGTTTGGTTCAGGAATAGTTATTCCAGACACAGGAATTGCTTTGCAAAATAGAGGATATGACTTCTCTTTAGATGCCACTCATCCCAATGTGTTAAAACCAGGGAAAAGAACATTTCATACTATCATTCCAGGCTTCCTAAGCAAAGAAGGAAAAGCAGTAGGACCCTTTGGTGTAATGGGAGGTTATATGCAGCCACAGGGGCATTTCCAAATAGTGACGAACACGATAGATTATATGTTAAACCCACAGGCGACACTAGATATGCCGAGATGGCAGTGGATGAAAGGAAAAATGATATATGTAGAGCCAGAATTTCCAAGCTATCTTGTTCAAAGTCTCGTCCAAAAGGGGCATCAAATTCAGGTTGCTTCAGATAGTGGGAGCTTTGGTAGAGGACAGATTATTTGGCGAAACTATGAAACAGGAGTTCTTCAGGGAGGAACCGAGTCTCGTACTGATGGGTCGATTGCAGCTTGGTAGATTATAATAAGTAGAGAGCTATTACTTTTGTAGTGGCTCTTTTAGTTGGTTAAAATCCCCTGCACCCTTTAAATTGACGAGCATACTATGAACATATATAATGTAGAAGTTGCTAATTTAGTAACCGCGTAGAAATGGAGGACAGGTAACGCGTAAAACATAGAAAACAATTATAGCGCCAGAGCTGAAGAAATTGGACGGAAAATCATCTTCAGCAGACGAGGTGGAGGTTATCGAACTTTCGGCGGATGCCTCCCGACCGTATTTGCCCGGTTGTTATTCTTTTCCATAAAACATTCGAGTGATTGGATGACAGATGGAAAAGAAGGCATTCTTAGCTTAATTTGCTACTACGCATCATGTGTAGAGAGCTTATTTTGACATGAATGTAAACGGAGGAATTTAGATTATGTGTGGAATTGTTGGATATATTGGAGAAACAGATGCAAAGGAAATTTTATTAAAAGGATTAGAGAAATTAGAATACCGTGGCTATGATTCAGCAGGTATTGCTGTAATAAACGAAGATGGAGTAATGGTATTTAAAGAAAAAGGTCGTATTGCAGATTTACGCGATGTAGTAGATACAGAAGTAGGAGCAACTGTTGGAATTGGTCATACTCGCTGGGCAACTCATGGCGTACCAAACCATGAAAATGCACATCCCCATCAAAGTACAACAAAACGTTTTACGTTAGTGCATAACGGAGTAATTGAAAACTACCATTTGATGAAGAAAGCGTACTTAGCTGATGTAGAAATGGCTTCTGAAACAGATACAGAAGTAATTGTGCAGCTTATAGAGCGTTTTTCTAAAGACGGATTATCTACAATTGATGCACTTCGCAAAACATTGCATTTAATACATGGTTCCTATGCTCTTGCATTACTAGACAATGAAGACGAAGATACTATTTATGTGGCGAAAAATAAATCACCATTACTAATAGGCGTTGGAGAAGGGTTCAACGTTGTAGCTTCTGATGCAATGGCGATGCTTCAAGTAACGGAGCAGTATGTGGAGCTTCATGATCAAGAAATTGTAATCGTACGCAAAGATTCTGTAGAAATTCAAACATTGGAAGGCACAAAAGTGGAACGTGCTCCATATAAAGCAGAACTAGATATGAGCGATATTGAAAAAGGAACATACCCTCATTATATGTTAAAAGAAATCGATGAGCAGCCAGCTGTTATTCGTAAAATTATACAAGCTTACCAAAATGAGCAAGGAGAACTTACAATTGATCCTGCCATTTTATCAGCCCTTAAAGATGCTGACCGCCTATACATCATTGCGGCTGGAACAAGCTATCATGGTGGTCTTATCGGAAAAGAATACTTTGAGAAAATTGCTGGTATCCCTGTGGAAGTGCATATTTCAAGTGAATTTGGCTACAATATGCCACTACTATCAGAAAAACCAATCTTTATGTTCCTAACACAATCAGGAGAAACTGCAGATAGCAGACAAGTACTTGTGAAGATAAAAAAATTAGGATACCCAACGATCACAATGACGAACGTACCGGGTTCTACTCTTTCCCGTGAAGCAGATCATACACTTTTACTTCATGCAGGTCCAGAGATTGCCGTTGCTTCTACAAAAGCATATGTAGCACAGGTTGCAGTATTAATGGTAACTGCTTCTGTATATGCCCAATCTCAAGGGAAAACTTTAGAATTTGATGTTGTGAAAGAATTAGGAATAGTAGCAAATGCTGTTCAAGCAATTGTAGATTCTAAAGAAGAGATGGAAGCAATCGCAAAAGAGTTTTTAGCAACTACTAGAAATGCATTTTTCATTGGACGCAACGTAGACTTCTACGTAAGCCAAGAAGGTGCATTAAAACTTAAAGAAATTTCGTACATCCAGGCAGAAGGCTTTGCTGGTGGAGAACTAAAACACGGTACAATCGCCCTTATTGAAGATGGCACACCTATCATTGCTTTAGCTACTCAACAAGCAGTAAGCCTAAACATTCGCGGTAACGTGAAAGAAGTAGTAGCACGTGGTGCAAACCCATGTATCATTGCAATGGAAGGCCATGAGGAAGAAGGAGATCGCTACGTACTTCCAAAAGTTAACGAGCTCTTCGCTCCGTTAGTAGCGGTAATTCCATTACAACTTATTAGCTATTTTGCAGCATTACACAGAGACTGTGACGTAGATAAGCCTAGAAACCTTGCAAAATCTGTTACTGTGGAATAGGGATTAGGTAGAATTATATTTTATTGTCCAGTTACAACATAGTTGGTAACTGTCATTGAAGAGTTACGCATTAATATATCCAATTTAGTTGGATTATAGTCTGTTAAAATCACCTCTCAAGTTTTTCTGAGAGGTGATTTTTTATTGGTTGCTTATTTTAAAATAACTATAGATTGTGAAGGATTTCACTTAACCTAACGGGACAGTTTACTTTAATAAGAAGCTCTATTTAATAAAAGGTAGATCCGACAAAAGTAAAAGGAAGATTTGATGCTTAATATTAAGGCATCAGTTCTTACTTTTACTTGGTCAACATTTAAAAAGCGTTTAGTGACTTGATAATTGATCAGTGCTTGTTTTGCAATTGTATTCTATAAAAAAAAATAAAAACTAGAATACTCTATTGTTGCCAGTGGTGTCCAGGCTGCAAATAAGGTTGGAATTCATGTCTTTGGTTCCAATTGGACTCATGATGCTCTTATCCTGGCTGACTCTAATGCCACGGATGACCTTGCTGCCACGGATGACCCTGATGCCACGGATGACCTTGTTGACACAGATGACATTGTTGCCACGGATGACCCTGATGCCACGGATGACCTTGTTGACACAGATGACATTGTTGCCACGGCTGACCTTGTTGACACAGATGACATTGTTGCCATGGCTGACCTTGCTGCCACGGCTGACCTAATGGGTTGACCATTTGAATTCACTCCTTATTTTAATAATCTAAATATCATATGGTGGATTTACTTTAAGATAGGGGTTATTTGCCCTAACTTAGGATATTAGATATCCTAAATTAGTCCAAATATAACGTTGAAGTGGAACGTTTAATGTCGTCATTTTTAAGAAGATGGATTGCGACGTTTTGGCTTTCTGAAATGAATACGGATGAAATCAAACCATCATAATCCCTACAATTGCTAATATAGTAGTTGAAATATAGATATTAATAACTTAGAAAATTATTGAAATAACGGGCGTTGTTCCAAGAAGGATTAACGCAAAAACGGCAGAAAATCGAGCGAATTTAAGGAGTATATGAAGAAAAGTTGTTTTTGAAGGAGTTGACCTAAAAAAGGTTTTGAGAGAAATGATGAAATATAAAGGAGCGTAGATTCTGGAAATAAAGTGATTAACACTCTTTTTGTTGAACTTATAATGGAGTAAAATACTATGAAATTGATTTTTGCAAGCCCTATAAAAGGGGAATAAGAACCCCTGTATAGGAAAGTTTGTGAAACATTACACTTAAACTAACGCGGCAGTTTAGTGTAATTGATTTGTAATGAACCGAGTACTTATTTTAATAATTGGAAAGGGCGAAAAAAATGAAGTCAAAGTTAAACATTATAGTTATATCATTTGGTTTTTTACTTGCAGGGTGTACTGAAAGTAATCAAAATTTAGTTAATAATCCAGAAGATGCTTTAAAGACGATAGAGATTGGAAACGAAGAAAGAGAAATAAATGTGTATGGTTCTCATAAAGTGAATGAAGAGTTAGTTTTAATTGTTTTTAGAGGTGCAATGAATGATAAGGATATTTGGGTAGCTGACGTTCATAAAGAAGATGGTCAATGGGTAACTAAAGGAATAGTTCAAATGAATGGACCATTTGAGGAAAATGGTGACATTCAAACCGTAATTATAAGTGACGAATTTGGATATGAAGTGGGTTATATTAAAAGCGAGGTTCCAGTTGTTGGTGATTTAAACATTTTTGAGGTTGAAGGGATTTCTGATTGGAAAATTTGGATTAAAAAATCTAAATAAAATTGAAAACAAAAGTTAGTGATCTTAAAGTAACGGGTGCTTTAGCAAAACATGGCCATCATTTCGATGGTCTATTTTTATGTCCAAAACATTAAGTTGATCTCCGATCATTGTGAAACATTACACTTAAACTAACGGTGCAGGTTAGTCCAATAAAGATAAAAAATCGCTATTGAAGGGCCAGATTCACCTACATCCTAAAGATTGTGGTTTCGGTTCTAATTGTATCTCCTAGAAGTACAGTAACAACTCAAAGCCTAAGTCATACACTATGATAAAGATATTGAGGAGGAACTATCATCAAAGGTAATGATGGATATTCACAGGAATATTCTGATGTGGTTAGAACATGTTCAAATCCAGATTGTAATAATCCACATTGTCGGTGTGGAGATCAATGCAAATGTACACCAAATCAACAATGCGGGAATCAAACAATGGGTTCATTCCAATCGATTTGTGAACAGTTCGCACAAATCCTTGGTGGGAAAGCAGACATAAATCGAGATGTTTGTTCTGTATCCTTGAAACGAAGTTTCAATGCTACCGTGCAAGGTAAACCAAGTAAGTCCGTTACACCTGTGGGAATTGAATTTGAATCATTGGACCAGAATGGAATTGCCTTAAACATCTTGGAGATTGCTATTTTGCAAGAAGAGATACCATCATTCATGTGGGCGGTTACACAGCAAGGCCTAATTGTCAGTGCTTTGCATAATCACTGGATTTTAATAGAACCTATGATACTATATATGCACGTTCAATCTGTTGAACCGCCATTACAATTTGCAACAAAGGTTGAAAGAACGTTCTCCTACTTAAGCAGTCGACCCATTCCATAATAATATTACAAATGAAGAAATTTAAAACCGTATATTTAGAAGTTATCTTCTTCAACTAAACCAGCCAATAGTTTGTCAATATTTATTAATAAACAACAAAATATTTCATGCTATACTAAATTTGTGCATGCCAAATAACCTTTCAATTTTCTACGTTTGGAAAGGTTTAGGCTTTTAGTTATATTTTAACACTAGGCCAGATCTTGGAAATCTGATTTGCTTTTTAAAAGTGCATAAATCCAATGTAAAAGCTTGTTTGCACATGCTATTACAGCTACTTTAAAGGGCTTGCCTTCTTCACGTTTCTTATCATAAAACTCCCGTAATCTCTTATTGCGAGGAATGATTTCATCTGTCGTTTTCTTCTTACGACAATCACGAATGGCACTTTTAACGGCCATATATAAGGCATGTCGTAGTCTACTAGAACCTCTTTTGGTAATCCGATTCAAAGTACCTTTGAATGTACCAGATTCAAAAACACTTGGATCAATTCCTGCAAAGGCAACTAGCTTTTTAGGATGATTAAACCGTTCAATCTCCCCAATCTCCGAAATAATCGTTGCTGCGATTTTCTCACCGATACCGGGGATGGATTGGAGAATCTTATATTCTTCCATACTTTTCGCTAAAGCATCTATCTCTCTTTCCAGATCTGATAGATGTTTTTTATATTCCAGAAGCATCTTAATATACATATTTATGCTTAAGATAAGACTATTGTACAGGGTTTTCTGGAATGGGTTGCGATCTGCGGCAGCCTTTAACTTTTCTGACTGACTGTTTGCCCATTTTTGAGAACGACTTTTACAGAATTCCTTTATTTTTTTGGCGATTGTTTCTTCACTTGTTCCCATCACTTCCTCAGAAGTAGGAAATACTTGTAAGGTCAGTAAGGAGACATCTGAATAAAGATCTCCAAAAACCCCACAGTATTCAGGAAATACTAAGGTGAGAAATTGGAATTTGTTCAAATATTGAACCCAACTGAAGAATATCGCATATACAACTACCGTGAAGATCATGGAGGGCAGTATAATGTTTGAGGTGGCATGTGGGGGACTAAGATTCCTGAGCCTTTCAAATACGAAATTCCCTCTAAAGAAATGCTTGAACGATTTAAATGTAAATAATAATTAGTCCTGCTCACTTAATTGTGGGTGGGGCTTTATTATTTTACTTGAAAGCCTAACTAAAAATAGCTTCCTAAATTATGTGTTTAGTTCAAATTTGCACAAAAAAACTCTCCAACTAAATAAATTCTGCGATACATGATAAATTACCTTATCTATAACATAATTCTTTCATAATCTATAAATATCATTAGGAAAGGAGTGGATATATTATGTATGGATGTGGTGAAAGCTCATATGGTGGGTACAGTAACAACGGGTCGACCTTCGTATTGATTGTAGTATTGTTTATCTTACTAATCATTGTTGGAGCAACTTTTATGAGATACTAAACAAAAATAATGTAGATTATTTGGATTAATCGAGAGAGTTTCAGCTTTGACAACATCACTTTTTAGTCGTAGGGCAATTTATTTGTCTATTTTATAAACGATTTTAGAGAGATGATTAATTAAGTAGGCAAAAATAATATCGTTACAATCCGATTTTGAATCTCCTCTTCTAAAAATCGACCTTCTCCTAAATGAGTTGGTCGTTTTTTTATTGTAAAGAAACTGTGAGATAATTGCATTTATCCCGCAATTTCTATTTGTTATGTGTTTGTTCTTCATTCCCATCAATGTTTCACCTTCACTGCTATACACGTTCATTTTAGGTTCTATTCTTATGTCGTCTACAGTGAAACTTGGATGGTTCTCAGTTAATTCCTGCAATTCCTTTCTTCTTTTTATTAGATGCAATTTTCTCTGCTAATGAAGTTTGTTCCCGGAAAGATGCATTAAAAACATTGAGCGATCAACTTACTAATGCATCAAAAGAATTAGCTGACAAAACGAAATAAATTTTCAATCTAAAAAAGTCGAATCCCTTTACCTAAAGAGGAATCGACTTTTTATGTTTGTCTATTTAAACAAATAAAAAGGTTTCTTTAGTTTAAGAAAACTGATCATGAGGTAAATCCGGATATATAGTTGTACTGATTCCAGATTGATGAATATTAATTTAAGAATACAAAGTGTTAATGGAAAACGAAATTATTAATGGACTTTTTTGATGAAAGACAAATCTTAATGAATAGAGGATGGAATCATTTACATTGCCTATTTTTCTCAATTTTACTGTTAAGGTCGTTCATCCAGTTTTGCAAGAATTCAGACTATTCTTATAAACATAAGGTACCACAATAACGAGCACCAAGTTTTATTTCACCTACAACCATGTTCAATAAAAGAACAACATAGTTGTAGGTGAAAATATTTGATTACTAAATACTAATAAAGAACAACATGAAGAGTTATACAATTGTGTGAAGTAGAGGTACTAATCGCATTCTAACTTATTTTTATATTAAAAATAGAGTTGCGATTAGGAAGAAAGGAATAAATTCTCTTCTAAAGCGATTTCGTATAAACACTCCTCTTCCAGGGACAAATCCATCTATCATACCGATACGTCTTCTACCCATTCTATCTCTCATCATAACCCGACGACCCATATTTCTCATAACAAAGGGTTCCATAATATCCCTCCTTTCTATAGTTTGAACATTCTTTGAATCCGTGCTAAATAAATCTCCTTATATTGTTGATTGTATATTTCTCCATTCAATAATCTATAATAAAGGGCGGATTGCTTGAACCTGCCCTTATCCTGATTAATCGTAGTGGTAATACTCATAAAGCGAAAAATATCAAATATTATTCATCACATAGAGATTAGTAAGAACTCATAAAAGAAGCTCCCACGATGATAAGGAGAATAAACAATACGACAATCAATGCAAAGCCTGAGTTGTTTCTACTGCCACCACTATAGTTTTCATCATATGATCCTTCACTCATATATTTTCACCTCCTTCATTAAAATTAAGGATTACTTGAATACGTCCTTAAAATATATTATGTCAAAAATATGAATGGACTTGGACTAATTTGGTAAGTATCACTAGCGTCGCATTTTTTCTTTTAACAGTAACAATTCTATTCACCCTAAAATAGTAATATTAAAGGGGTTATTGCCAACTTAATAGAATTATAGACATAATGAGTAATTTTACTAACGCCGCAGTTTAGTGCAACAAGGACTATCGTCAGATTTACAACGCTAAGTTAAGAAATGTTACCAAAGGACGCTTTGGGAATGTTATAAAGATGACTTTTGAAACTTTTATAATTGAATTAACGTAAATATAGTAATGACTTATTGTAGGGAGGGGGTTATTGTTTTTTATTATTATTTTTATTTAGTTTAGGTGTGTTAATAGTTAGAGAGAAATTAAGTTTTGGTCGACTATTAAAATGCTGAGCGGTTTTTTAATAGGACTCCTAATTTTATGGATGACTGTTCCAAGTTTAAAATATGTAATAATGAAAGACTTTGATGTTGTTAATGGTAAATGCACGATAGAAATATCTTCATCTGGTCGTTCTTCTGATTCGACTTTCAATATGCTTCAAACAGACGAACGATTTAATTTCTATGAGATTCCTGAACTCGATGCTTATGCTTATGGCAAATCAATTCCTTATTACTGTGAGGTTACGGTGACCAAAGACCGTATGTGGACAATGGATTATAAAATTTACGATTTAAAGACAAGAAAGCTTATCGATTCACACACAGGTGAGTAGCTTATTCTTTGAAAAAATTGAAGAATAAATATACATATGTAGTTGAAAGAACGTTCCCAAATAAAAGTTTGGAAATACACAAAAAAGCCACAAATGGTGTTAAATCAACGTTTCGTGGCTTTTTATGTGAACATTATCTATACATTGTTTTATGCACTTTCGTTAAAAGGCAATTATAGCAACGGTTTGGAGGCATTTTGAGCAATGCTGTACAATCTCAGTTATTGTATAAGACTTTGCATATTACTTATCGTTGTAAATCCACAAAAATCTGGCGAGACCCCAAAAAGATGGCGTAATTTTTGCATTGATAACGCATTTAAGGAATTAAGTTTATTAAGTCGTAAAAAAGATTGTGAAGTATTGTACTTAAACTAACGGGTGCTTTAGCACAACAAGGCTGTCAGAAGACAGCCTTTATTGTTATTCAACTAAAACAGAAAATAGGGGAGGGTTTTCATTGTCAAAGGGGTTACTCCATCATATTGAAATATATGTATCAGATATAAAAAGAACAGTAGACTTTTGGGGGTGGCTTCTTGAAGAATTAGGATATACTCCATTTCAAGATTGGGTAAGTGGACGAAGTTGGAAAATAGGTGATACATACATTGTTTTTGTACAAACAGAGGACAGATTTTTAGACGTTCCGTATCATAGATGCCGAGTAGGTCTTAATCATCTAGCGTTTCATGCAAGCTCACGCAAACATGTTAACGAAATGACAAACAAATTAAAGGATAGAGGAATAAATATTCTTTATACAAACAAGCATCCTTTTGCTGCGGGAGATAATTATTATGCTGTTTATTTCGAAGACCCAGATAGAATAAAAGTAGAACTCGTGTCTCCTCAATAGGTGGAGAGGCTTTTTCACTAACGGGGCAGTTTAGTTTAAGAAGGAATTCAGCAAATGTGTTACGAATAACATACAGATGAGGGCTTTAAATGAAAAATAATTTAAGGAGTAGTGACATGGAAAGATTTGAATATATAAAAGAAAAAATAAATCGTTTTGGACAAGGACATCTTCTTTCCTTTTATAATGTATTAAGCCCAAAAGAGAAAGAAGCTTTAATAAATCAAATAAATGAAATTGATTTTGAAGAGATTAAAGTTGCATCCAGTCAACTTTCTACTCCACCAAACAATAGTAAACGAGAAATTCTTCCTATCGAATATGAATCTGTCCTAAGCCTTAGTGACTCAAAAAGAAAGATGTATGAAGAACACGGACTTAAACTTCTAAAAGAAAAGAAAGTAGCAGTGGTACTCATCGCAGGAGGTCAGGGAACTCGACTTGGACATGATGGACCTAAAGGAACAGTTAGCACGAGGAAAATTTATGTCTTTAAAGAGTTGGAATATCGTCATTGAATAATAGGATACCGATAAAATTATAAAACTGCTCTGATAATATGTAACATTAAATATTGAGATAAGGCACAAAGCATTGATTTGCTTGTGCCTTAATATAATGTCAATGTCACACATTGTATAAACTATTTATTTTGTTCTTTTAGACTCTAAGAAGACCCTTCTACAACAAGCAAAAAGGAACGTGACCCTTTGTTTACAAAGGTTTTGAACACTTTCATTATTCACATATGCATTCTAATAAAATTCTAAAGGATATATGTTTTTCAGGAGTGACAAAAAATGCAATGAAACTGAAAAAGGAATCACCCCAAGTTAATGTATCCGAGTCTATAAATATGTAAAAGTTTAAGTAAATAATAAAATTATAGGTATTTAAGCTTAAAGAAAAATTCCAATTACAGTTTTCTTATCTTAGTGATCGCCAATTATAGGGTCATTATTAGGTTGATTAGATAAAGTGCCTAGCGTTATGGAGGGTTTATTAACTTCAGCATGAATGGTACTAGAGAAATTAATAAATATTCCAAACGCTAGAAGTACCGTAATCGCTATTTTTCTATGTTTTTTTCTCATTTCTTCCTCCTAATCTATGTCTTATTTATTAATATAATGTAAAATAATGAGAAGATATATAGGATGTTATGCAAGAAATTGTTGTCATAGGGGTGGTAAAATGGATGGTTTAGGAAGAAAAGTGGCATATTTTAGAAAGTCTAAAGGTCTTTCTATTAAAGCTTTGGCGGAAAATCTATGTGATGAATCTACCATATATAGATTAGAACATGGGAAACAACTACCGAGATTAGAGATATTAAATGATATTTGTATGAAACTGGAAATTCCTTTAAACCAGTTATTTCCTTTAAATGAAGAGATCAATGAATTAAAGAAACGCTGTAGAGTATTCACATATAGAGATGATTTTCTGTCATTAAAATTAACGTTGGGAGAGTGTGACAAAGTTATAGAAGGTGTAACCTCCACCTATATAAAAGAAGAGTTCAGGAAATTTATACAATGGCATAGAGCGATACTTCTCCACAAGGAAGAGAATAGAGTTGAGGATGCATTATGTATTTTAAATAAACTTGTCAGTACAAAAACCTGTGGCTCTGAACTGGATATAGGTATATTAAATTCCATTGGTCTTATATATCTATCCACTAATAATATAGAGGAATCAATTAAAATATACAAAATAATTAACGAAAAAGTGCTGAGACAAAAAACTTATGAAGATTCTACACTTTTACCAAGAGTAAGATATAACTATGCTTATGCTTTATATAAATTAGGTCTCTTTAATGAAGCATTCGAGGTTACTCAGGAAATTCTATATTATATGAATACCCATCAATCAATGTATTCACTGGGAAAGGTATACCATATGCTAGGGTTACTTTCTGAAAAATGCGATTTTTTAGATGAAGCAGAAGAAGCTTTTAACAATGCCATTCTCGTATTCACTTTAACGAAAAAACAAACTAATTTAAACTTAGCTAAAGAAGATTTACACAGTCTTTTATCAAAAAAGAAAAGTGTTGAGGATAATACATATTACTTTAGTAAGAAAAAAGGGTTATAGAGGGATTTTTAGTAATGAAGTACCTCTTCACAATCTTGCATAACATCCTATATATATTAAGTTGCATTTAATTTATATTATGACATCTTATATAGATTAGTAGCATAATTAATATTATAAAAAACTTTAATATTGGGTGGGAGTGCTTGTATGTCTCGATATGTCTCAATCGGCATTTTAATTTTTTTAGGTAGTTTTTTGGTAGGATATGTACTCCTAGCCTTCGTTAAGTAACGCTAGATGCGGTTCTCGTTAGTACGGTTTTAATAATAGTGATGCTAAGTATAATTATTACTTTGTTAATTAAAATTCATGGTCTTTTAAAAAAACATTCTATTAGGTAGATTACCTTTTAAATGTTTTTTTTTCGTCATATAAACTATTCGCCATAAGGATTTATGTGATGCAATAATCTTGCATAACATCCTATATATTTTTATATGTTCTGTGAATTATGATTATTTTGTAGTATAAATTTTAAGGGGGAAATTATGTAGGAAGTTTTAGTGAAAAGTCTATTTATGTTGTTATTTATTTCATTATTCTTTTTTACGACCACCGCATTGCTTTGATGATAGTATTTAGACTTTATGGGGCAAATTAAAATTTGGGGGTGCAAAAATGGATTATTTCGATTTAGATCTACAGGTTAATAAATCAACTAATCAAAATGAGACCGAGAAAAATTCAATTACATATTATCAATGTACTTTTGCTTGTCAACCAATTTCCACAGGAATTGACTGCATTTGCATGGGGATATAATGTTATTAAACATAATAAAAATAGTTTGGAAATATTCAAAATCTTGGCTAATTTACACATCATTAATAAGAGTAATAAATGGTTTTGTGCCCTTATCATTAGTATTTTTAACAGAAAATTTGATAACAAATCTTGCAAGTTATTTAAAAGGTAATGGTAGCCTTAATCAAATATTGGTAATATTACTATTACAATTTGTGGTTATGACATACCAATCTATAAATGGCAATTACTAGATTAATAGTAGACATAGATTGTTATAATAAATATATCAACCATAACGAGACATCAAACAAAGTTTTAAACGAGATAAGACGCGAAAAAATGCTGTACAGTTCTTCCGAAATTCCAAGCGCCATTCCAATTAGGTTATTTTACACCAAACGAATTCGAGGAATTTACCTTCATTAAAAAGTTTAAATCGTCTTCTATTTGAACTTTTTTATGAAGGTCACCAGGCGAAAGTGTGATAGAAAAATCTGTGCTATTTTCTTGACGTAATATCATAACGTTTTTTAATAATCTTTTAAATAGAGAGGTTTCAAACAATGTCTATATTAGGAAATATATTACGTCTCATTTGCGTTGTCATTGGTTTAGTTCTTGTAAGTGCATTCGTTGGGTTATTTATGAATGGGGTTCAATTGGATATGGGGCTGTACATAGATTCTGTTATTCATATTATTTATGCATTAATCCATCCAAGAAATTTAGTTTTCATAGGTCCGACAGGATTTGAGTATTCTATTTTTATTAATTTTTGGGATTACTATTTTTACTCTATTACAATATTTTTAACTGCATTATTAATATCTATGTTTATTGCTGTTTTGATTTCGTATGTAACAACATTATTGCCTAAAAAGATTAATTTATTTATTGTTAAAATTGCCTCTTTGTTAGAGTCAATCCCGGATTTGCTTATCATAATCGTTATTCAATTTTGTGCTTTATATTATTATAAACAAACAGGTACAAAGCTGTTTTCAATTATCGGTACAAGCCAGGATAAAACTTACTTTTTACCAATTATTGCTTTATCTTTAATTCCTTCATTAATGATCTTTAAAGTTAT
The DNA here is from genome assembly GCF_048572895.1 of Psychrobacillus sp. BM2. Lineage (GTDB taxonomy): Bacteria > Bacillota > Bacilli > Bacillales_A > Planococcaceae > Psychrobacillus. Next base: position 3,793,392 of record NZ_CP183878.1, on the reverse strand, counting down.
TCTTTACTTAGTAAATGACGAATTGGAGAAAGCTTATGTTCATTTCGCTAAAAATAAAGGGTTTAGCAGGACGCATATTTTTTTCTCTCATGTATTAAGAAATATTACGCCAAGTATTATTATTCATAGCAAATCTGTTATTTTGATTCTTTTATCTTCCATGGTTATTTTCGAGAAACTTTTTAATATATACGGAATTTTTACATTCATCACTAAATATTCACAGCCTGAAATTATTGCTTTTACACTTGTGATGATTTATTTACCTATTTTTATCGTCTATACTCTTTTAACAGAAGTTATCTTCCGAAAAACCGGGCAACGATTGGAATGGTGAACTAAGTGAATATAATGAAAAGAACATTTAAAAATAAATTATTTCTTTTTGGATTTGGTACAATCAGCGCTCTCTTATTCGCCAGTGTTTTCTATTATTTCGTTTTTCACGATCAGATTCCAATTTCTCCATTATTGTATGATAATAATGGAAAGCCACTGCCAGCCCCATATAACTGGAATGTTTACCCTCCTTTAGGGGCAGATAACTTTGGTCGAAATATTGCGATAGTGATGCTGATTGGCGTGAAGTATACTATTTTAGTCGGGATTGTTATTACAATCTTTAGAGTTGTACCTTCGACTTTATTTGGGTTTATTATCCACTTTTGGTTACACAAAATTGAAAGACCGATTAAATATATTGCTGATTCTATTAATTATTTTCCGACTACGCTTTTAGTTTTTTTACTTTTTGGATGGACTAAACAAGCAGTATCGTATGGGGAGAGTCCACCTTCATTCTGGGGATTAATTTTGTTTTATATTTTTATTGTGACCATAGTGGCTATTCCTTCATTGTCTGTCTTAATTGCAAATGAGATTCGATTAATAAATAAGATGGAATTCATTGGATGTTCCCGTACGTTAGGAGCCAGTTCAAGACGTATCATTATAAAACATATAGCTCCATTTTTAGTTCCTCAGCTGTTTATTATTTCTATTAGAGAATTTCTTCACACTTTACTTCTTATGGCTCACTTGGGAGTATTAGGCATATTCATAGGTGGAGTTACAATTAGAGAGGACTTATTTGGTATTAGTCGAGCACTAACTCAATCGAATGAATGGGCAGGTGTAATAGGTATGTGGTGGAGTTTTCTCTGGTCGGGTTATCCATGGATAGCCTTTATACCGATTGTTTTCTTAACCATTTTAATTTTAGCAACTAAATGTATTTTAGATGGATTTCAAAATACTCTGTCAACAGATGAGCAAGTTGTTAAAAAGCCTGAACACGTGTCCATAGGGGAACTAAAAAATTTAGACTCGTTTCAATTGCTAAAAGCAAAAGTGAATGAATAATTTGGCAAGAAAAGACAGCAGAGCTTATATCCTACTTGTCTTTATCTTACTCTCCTAATGATTTTGGAATTTTTCAGCCAACTTATCTTCCGCTAAACCATTTTACCTTCCCTTACATTTTTAGAAGGAAAAAAACCAAAGGTAATGGCACATAGCTTTTCAGTTGATAAGTAAATATAGAAACGTAAGAGAACTAACAAAAAATCGATATACACCAAAGGATTCGTTGAATTACTTCAGCTTCTTTTCCTTAAAGTAAATTTAGGTTGATACATATAGAAAGGGCTCTCAACGTTAAATATGTTCGGAGCCCTTTCTATTAGTGGAGAAACCCTACATAGATGAATATGCCCTTGGAGAGCTTCAGGATGTTCTAGAACGTGCTTACTCTAGAAAAGCAGATGTAACTATCCGAACTTGGAAAAGGGTGTAATCAAATAAATATTTATGAAACCAAATGTTTATATAATCGTATATATTAACTAATAGTTTAGTTGTATAGTACTTGAATCTAAAGGGGGATAGATAATATGAAACGAAAATTACTAACCATCGTTATGACTTTATTAGTTTTAACAGGTTTGAGTTTCGGAGTACCATATTTCACACAGTCAAATTTCATTGACTGTTCATGTTTCATTGGAATAGGTGCCACCATTACTATTTGGTTTTTTACTTCTAAAAATGATGGTTATGTTACTAGACGCTTGGATTTGAGTATTCAAGGTTCAACTGGTATTAGAATGGAAGATAAAAGGTTTGAGTTTTCTTCTAATATTGCTTTCCTCACGTCTGTGGCATACACCATCATAACAATCGCGGCAATACTTTATCATTACAGAAGTTATTTCTAAGAGTTCCTTTTGGACAGATGTAAATAGCAAAAATTTAACGATTCAGTTGAGTTCACTGATATATCAACAGTAATTGCTTATGAACAAGTAGTGTCAGATGAACTACTAACAGAATTGGTAAGTGTGTCGCCAACCTTTATTATTTCAGATGACCTAGGCAATGTATATGAACTCGGAAGAGGTGGAAGTAGCATGTCACCAGATGATTACAAAACATTTAAAGGAACTTCCACATTTGATTCTATTGAAGAAGGTGCAAGTCAATTGATTATTCAGCCGATTGAAATAGCGGGTCCTACCTATGGAGAAGCTAAAACCGAAATAAAACTTGAACCGATTGTCATAGATTTAAAAAAATAATAACAAAAGACCCTATAAAAGTTAATTAGAAGTCTAGACTTTTATAGGGGGCTACTATTTGTGATTTCATTGGTTTTTGTATATAAACTTTTAATGTCAAATTTATTAATATATATTTTACTAAACGGCGATATATCTCTTTATGTGAGTAATTCTAATCGTAATAAATTTCGGTAATCGAATATTCAACTAAAGGGTGCTTTAGTAAAATATTCAATTTCCGAAATAATCAATCGCCAGTATAGAATTACTGCGTATTATATTGTTAAAACCATAACATTACGGAAAATATTGGGTTAACAACTTTAATGTAAAATAGCCTTGGAGTACGATTGGATGGGTTACCAACTATAATGCATTAAAGTTTTTTGAAACATCCATATTTAATTGCTGTTATTGAATTTTGGAGTTACCAACAATAATGTCTTTGGACACCAACTAAGTCGGGAACTATACATTTGATCGAAAAAAATTAAACCTAGGGCACGATTCAATTTTTAAATGAATCGTGCTTTTTTTGTTCATCAAAATTAAACTATAAATTTAACATAATATAAAAGAGGTCGTTGTCACTAAAACTAACTCTCCTTAGCTTGAATTACAACAAGGTCGGGTACCGCTACAAATGTCATTAAAAAAGACTCAAATCGATAAAACTGCCTTGGGTCATTTTTTAATGCAGATGATTTTTAAGGAACATTGAGAAGAATTAGATTGTTTATTAGAAAAAGGATTGCCTATTCAGAAACAGTTACGACCAACTGTCATTGATATAGGAAATCTTAATATAAAAAAGCTCGTTTCCTAAATTATGAATCCGAGCAATTTTTACTTTTTTGGTTTATCTATTATCAACCGCACTGTCTGTTTCTTCAGCTTCAGTCGAATGGTGATTACTAATATTTCCATGCATATACACCATCGCCTTCAAATTAACCATCGTTTATCGAATTACTATCACCTTGGGGGTTCGGTTTCTTATTTTCCTTATCTGAAGGTTCGTTGTCTAATTCCGTATCTGTTATCGTATCTTTTAGTTCCTCTTCTTGAATATCGTTAAGGTCCTTCCTAAACTATTGTAACTTTAGCTTGTGAATAATCAGCAATACTAAAATTTCGATTCGAGTAACATTAAGAATGTGATAAAAGGAAATAATGCATATAACGTGCATATATGAATATATCATCATATAATGATACTAGGAGTTGTAAATAAATTAGAAGGAGGGATTATAATGGCGGATAATCATAACCATGCAAATGGTGCAAATAAGAAGGTATTACTGATTTCGTTCTTCATCATTACTATTTATATGATTGTAGAGGCGATAGGAGGATATCTGACAAACAGTTTAGCCCTTCTTTCAGATGCAGGACATATGCTAAGCGATGCCGTATCACTTGGGATTGCTCTACTGGCATTTACACTAAGTGATAAAGCGGCCAATGTTAGTAAAACCTATGGCTATAAGCGTTTTGAAATATTAGCAGCAGTCTTGAACGGTGTGACACTAATTGTAATTGCACTTTTCATTTTCTATGAGGCAATTGAACGTTTTGCTAATCCTCCTGAAGTAGCGACAAGCGGCATGCTTATCATCAGTAGTATTGGGTTAGGTGTGAACATCCTTGTAGCTTGGATTATGATGCGAGGTGGTGACACACATGACAATTTAAATATGCGTGGGGCATTTCTTCACGTGATCAGCGATATGTTGGGCTCAGTAGGCGCTATTATAGCAGCATTACTAATCATGTTCTTCGGCTGGGGATGGGCTGATCCATTAGCAAGTGTCATTGTCGCTGCATTAGTTTTACGCAGTGGTTACTTTGTAGCGAAAGCCTCACTACATGTATTAATGGAAGGAACACCTCAAAATGTTAATGTAAACGAAATCGTTAATACAATTGAGCAGGAAAAGGAAATCCTAGGTGTCCATGATTTACACATTTGGTCTATTACAAGTGGTCTAAATGCAATGTCCTGCCATATGGTAGTTGAGGAACAAATGACGATTGCAGAAAGCGAAAAACTACTTCGTAAAATCGAACATGTTTTAGAGCATAAAAATATTCAGCATGTGACGATTCAACTAGAAACTGCTGCCCATAAACATGACAATTCAATTTTATGTAACGTAAAAGCAAAGGCACCAGACGCACATGCACACCACCATCACTAACATGATAAATATGAGCTTCCAATACTAAAGCTTAAAACAGGGGGCATTATAGTATGACGAAAGAAATACAAACTAGCACACATGAATTAGATGATGAAACTCTTTTTGTTGTATCTCAGACTTTTAAAGCATTGGGTGATCCAACACGCATACGGATATTAAATTTACTATGTTGCGAGGAGTATTCTGTAAACGATATTGCAGAGGCACTCAATTTAGGACAGTCCACGGTTTCTCATCAGCTCCGTTTTTTAAAAAATTTACGTTTAGTAAAGTTTCGGCGCGAAGGAACAACCTTATATTATTCAAGCGATGATGACCATATTATGAATCTGTTGCATCAGGCAATTGATCATGCAAAACATTAATCCATAGGCTCGTTGAATCAGGATAATAATGTAAAAGGACTTAAGATAAGTCCTTTTTTTTGTGAAATAGAAGACACCCAATAAATGAAAGGTATCACTTTTATAAATAACAAATCAATACACTTTACATACCCCCTATAGGTACTTTATAATGTAAACAAGAATAGGAGGTTGGTTAGTTGGACAATGTAATGGAAGAGAATACAATCACTCCTGAAACAACCTGCAGAAAAAGTCATCATCCTGAACATGTAAAAAAAGATTTAACGAATCGGTTAAATCGTATTGAAGGTCAGATCCGAGGGATAAAAGGCATGGTAGACAAAGACGTCTATTGTGATGATATCATCACACAGCTTTCTGCAACCCAGTCAGCTCTAAACAGTGTAGCTAAAGTACTTTTAAAAGGACATTTAAAAGGCTGTGTAGTGGATAGACTAGCAGAAGGTGACGATGAAGTACTGGATGAATTATTAGTTACGATACAAAAATTAATGAAAAAATAAGAGGAGGAATTTTAGATGGTTAACCAAGTATCATTAAATGTAAAAGGAATGTCATGTGGTCACTGCGTTAGTTCTGTTGAAAACAGTGTAGGGAAGTTAGATGGAGTAAATGAAGTGAAAGTTCACTTAGATTCAGGAAAAGTAGACATTTCATTTGAAGAGGATAAAGTATCACTAGAGGTAATTAAAGAAACAATTGATGATCAAGGCTACGATATAGTGTAAGGACAGTAGAGTGCTAAATAGCACTCTCTTTCTTTCAAATAATTATACCCCCAGGTGGTATAAAGGAGAGGTTACAATGAGTAGTGAAACAAAAGAAACTAGTTTACAAATCACTGGAATGACCTGTGCTGCCTGTGCGACTAGAATCGAAAAAGGGCTAAACAAAATGGACGGTGTAGAAGTAGCCAATGTAAACTTGGCACTTGAGAAGTCATTGATTAAATACAATCCTGAAAAATTGAGTAATAAAGACTTTGAACAGAAAATTCAAGACTTAGGGTATGGTGTTGTTAAGGAGAACAAAGAGTTTGTCATTACGGGAATGACTTGTGCTGCATGTTCTACACGAATTGAAAAAGGTCTTAACAAGCTAGAGGGAGTAACCTTGGCGAACGTTAATCTGGCACTAGAAAATGCAACGGTAGAATATAACCCTTCTCAGATTTCAGTTCCAGATATTATAGGGCGAATAGAGAAATTAGGGTATGGGGCCATCAATAAAGAGGACGAAAAGCAGGCTGTTGATTACCGAGAACAAGCCATTCAAAACCAAAAGAGAAAATTTATCATCTCTGCGATTTTGTCTCTCCCCTTATTGTGGACGATGGTCGGTCATTTTTCATTCACGTCGTTTATATATATGCCCGACTTCCTTATGAATCCATGGGTGCAGATGGCTTTAGCAACACCAGTCCAATTTATCATCGGGAAACAGTTTTATGTAAGTGCATATAAAGCATTGCGAAATGGTAGTGCTAATATGGATGTCCTAGTAGTAATGGGCACATCTGCTGCCTATTTTTATAGTGTTTACCAAGCAATCATTACTACGGGTGAACACCATACAGCAAATCTATATTTTGAAACAAGCGCTGTGCTAATTACTCTTATTATTTTAGGGAAACTGTTTGAAGCAAAAGCAAAAGGGCGTTCCTCAGAAGCCATAAAAAAACTTATGGGACTACAAGCTAAAACAGCCTTAGTGCTAAGAGATGAAGTGGAAATGGAAATACCTCTTGAAGAAGTCGTAACCGGAGAAATGATTTTAGTGAAGCCTGGTGAAAAGATACCAGTTGATGGGGAAGTACTAGAAGGTAACACAGCTGTTGATGAATCAATGCTAACTGGTGAAAGTATTCCAGTAGATAAAACTGTAGGCGATGTATTGTTTGGTTCAACTATCAATAAAAATGGTTTTCTTAAAATGAAAGCTACAAAAATCGGAAGAGATACTGCGCTTGCCCAGATTATTAAAGTAGTAGAGGATGCACAAGGATCGAAAGCCCCTATTCAAAGGCTTGCAGATAAAATCTCTGGTGTGTTCGTGCCAATTGTAATTGGTATTGCGATTCTCACTTTTTTAGTATGGATAATATGGGTGAATCCAGGTGAAGTCACGCCTGCCCTGGAAGCTCTGATTGCTGTTCTTGTCATTGCATGCCCATGTGCGTTAGGACTTGCTACCCCTACATCTATTATGGCTGGTTCAGGTCGTGCAGCAGAGTTTGGAATCCTGTTTAAAGGTGGAGAACATCTAGAAACCACACATCATATCGATACTGTTATTGTAGATAAAACAGGAACTGTTACAAACGGTAAGCCAGAACTAACTGATGTAATTGTGGCAAATGGTGTAAATGAAGAAGAGTTTCTAATGTTAATAGGTTCAGCTGAAAAACAATCAGAACATCCACTTGCAGAAGCAATTGTAAAAGGAATTCAGGAAAGAGGCATATTACTCGATGCAGTTCAGGAGTTTGAAGCAATTCCTGGATATGGAGTGAAAACAATCGTTGATCATAAAGAAATTCTTGTAGGCACTCGAAAGTTAATGAATAAATACAATGTGGATATTTCGAGCATATTAACAATAATGGAAGAGCTAGAGGCTAACGGGAAAACTGCGATGTCAGCAAGTATTGATGGCAGGTATGCAGGGCTAATTGCGGTTGCAGATACTATCAAAGAAAATTCTAGGAAAGCCATCCAGCGTTTACATGAGATGAATATTGAAGTAATTATGATGACGGGTGATAACCAACGTACAGCAACTGCAATCGGTAAAGAAGTTGGAATCGACCATGTTATTGCTGAAGTACTTCCTGAAGGGAAAGCGGAAGAAGTAAAAAAACTTCAGGCAGCTGGTAAAAAGGTTGCGATGGTTGGAGATGGTATTAATGATGCTCCGGCTCTAGCAGTCGCAGATATCGGAATGGCCATCGGTACCGGAACTGATGTAGCGATGGAAGCTGCAGATATTACATTGATCCAAGGGGATTTAAATAGCATAGCAGATGCAATAATTATGAGTCGTAAGACGATGAGAAATATTAAACAAAATCTATTTTGGGCATTCGCATATAACACATTAGGTATACCGATTGCGGCTATAGGCTTACTGGCACCTTGGGTAGCAGGAGCTGCTATGGCATTTAGTTCAGTATCAGTTGTATTGAATGCTTTACGACTTCAAAAAGTAAAACTGGAAAAGAATGTACGTGAGTGAGAGGGAAATAAGTTTCGATTGAGGAGGATGACGATGAAAAAAATAGTAATAGGAATTGTTACATTAGCTACAGCATTCACGTTGTCGGCATGTGCCAGTGATGAAAAGGAAACAAGTACACATGATAACATGGAAATGGATCACTCTGGTATGAATCACTCTAGTACCAGCGAAGTTCCGGAAGGCTTGAAAGTAGCTGATAATCCTACTTATGAAGTTGGAAGCCAAGCTATTCTTGAAACAGATCACATGGAAGGTATGAAGGGAGCAGACGCTACTATTGTGGGTGCTTATGATACAACTGCCTATGTAATTTCCTATACGCCTACATGGGGTGGCGAAAGAGTGGAAAATCATAAATGGGTCATTCAAGAAGAGATTAAAGATGCTGGGGATCAAACCTTAGCACCAGGAGCAAAAGTTATCATTGAGGCTGACCACATGTCTGGGATGAAAGGTGCTACTGCTAAAATTGATTCGGCAGAACCTACGACGGTTTATAAGGTAGATTATACTTCAACTACAGGCGGAGAACTAGTGAAAAACCATAAATGGGTAACGGAAAGTGAACTAACTGTTAAATAAAGAAGTATTCTTAAGAACTAAAAGAGCTTATTCCTTCATGGGAATAAGCTCTTTTATATATTTTAAAAAACTGCAATTATTTTATCAAGTATGCCAGTCGCGTCAAGGAACACGACAACAATTACTAAAGGAATGATGAACTTCATTATAAAAAACCAAATATTAAAAGCAGTAGCCCCTAAACGAGAATGCTGTAATAGTTCCTCTCGTAAAGTGCTTTTCTCTATCTTATGTGAGATGAAAATAGAGATTAAAAGTACTCCTAACGGCATTAAAATATTACTCACTAAATAATCGGCAGAATCAAATAAACTTTTCGAGAAAATTAGAATATCAGCAAAAATACTATAGGATAATGCGGAAGGAATTCCAACTATAAAAATTAGAGCACCGATTATAAACGCATACTTAGTTCGCTTTTCTGTTTTTCCCTTAACAATAGCCGCCACAATTATTTCTAACATCGAAAAGGCGGAAGTTAATGTAGCAAATAAAAATAATGCTAAAAAACCTATTAAGAAAACTTCTCCAAAAACAATTTGATCAAATACAGCAGGCAATACAACAAACAGTAAACCTGGTCCTTCAGCTGGTTCTAAGCCTAGTGAAAATACAGCTGGGAAGATTGCTAATCCTGCCAATAAAGCAATCAATAAATTCATTGAAACAATGGAAATAGCAGGTTGTATTAAATTTTCTTTTTTAGAGAGATACGAACTATAAGTAACCATTACTGACACACCAACACTTAAAGAGAAAAAGGCTTGGCCCATTGCAAATAGGATGCTTTCAGATGTGATATTCGAGAAGTCGGGTGCTAAAAAGAATTTCACACCCTCCATAGCGTTATCAAGTGTTAGGGAGCGAATGATTAGAACAATAAATAGTCCAAATAAAGCGGGCATCAAAACTTTATTTACTTTTTCAATTCCATTTTGAATTCCCTTAGCTACCACTAGAACTGTAATAGCTAAGAATACAAATTGAGCAATAATAACCAAAAGTGGGTTTCCAATCGTTATGTTAAACACAGATCCATAATCTGCACCTTCAGTAATTATTCCTCCAAACAGACCTTTTGTAATATATATGACAATCCAGCCACCAATTACACTATAAAAAGACAATAAAAGAAAACAAGTGAATACCCCTAACTTCCCAATCCAATGCCAATTAGTATTAGGAGCAAGACTACGATATGCACTAATTGCTTCTTTTTGCGTGCTTCTACCAATAACAAACTCTGCTAATAATAACGGAAAGCCCATAAACAAAGAAAATAATATAAAAAGAAGAAAGAACGCGCCTCCTCCGCTTATACCTGTAACGTAAGGGAGCTTCCATATTGCACCTACTCCAATAGCTGATCCTGCAGCAGATAATATAAAACCAATCTTTGATGACCATTGCTCTTTTGTTTGCAAACTTACCAGTCCAATCCATTTTTATTACGCCTTCTAATCCATTGTTAAAAGACAAAAAAGCCACGTCTCTATCTTTTACGATAGGGACGTGGCTATTCACGCGGTACCACCCTAATTGGAAACAAATCTAGTTTCCCACTTGGTAAAATAACGGTTTAATCCGTTTTATACTACGTGCTTAAATAGTAGTATAAAAAAAGCTCCAAGAATGAAATTCACCTAGTCTTTGTATCAGTTTTCACCAACCACTGATTCTCTACTAACAGGGAGACCGGCTTAATAAAGCTCTTTTCGTCGCTCAATTAATATAAATAATAATAAACGAAATTATAGTATGATAACACCTATAGGTCAACCCTTTTCTTTAGAGGCAAATATAAACCCCACCCATTGGATGGAAATTTGGCCATCCAATTGGACCTTTTCTATATTTATATAATAGGTATGATAGAGAAGAAAGGAGTTTTAAAGATGGAACCAATCATTCATGGTGTTCTCTTGGCATTTGGGCTTATATTGCCTTTAGGTGTACAAAATATATTTGTCTTTACACAAGGTGTCACTCAACCAAGTCTGCTTAGAGCACTCCCTGCTGTGGTAACCGCAGCAATTTGTGACACAGTTTTAATCATACTCGCCATTTTAGGATTATCATTAATCGTTTTGCAATTTGAGTGGCTAAGCATTATTTTGTTAGTTGCAGGAATTCTATTTCTTTTATATATGGGAAAAGTGATTTGGTCTTCTAAAGCAATGAACATATCAGGAAAAGAAGCGTTACCTTTGAAGAAACAAATTGTTTTTGCACTTTCTGTGTCCTTCCTGCAGAGCGCTTAAAAAAAGATATAAAAATCAGGTTATATTTTGCCGTATGGATAGGAATCATACAAAATAAGTCAATCTAAATGGTTCATTTATTTGAAAAAATTCATCTGTCTGATCATTATATATATCTAGGTTATATATATCTATTAGAACTTTTAAAATTTTTGTTTACAAGATCGATACTTCGGAGTATTATTACTTTCAGTTTCATATTTCGAAATCGCTAAATCCATTTGGAACGGGGGAACCATTCGTGGCTACCAAGCCGCATGGGGTGAATCCTACGATTGTAGGGAGGGCTACTCTTTTGCCCTAATCCGACAGCTAACTCACGTAAGTTGTGAGAGAGGAATTGGAGCTAGTGAGAATGATTCCATGCCCACTAGGCTATTACCTATGCCTTGTGGGTTTTTTGTCGTTCCATTGAAATGAGCAACTAGATCTGGTTTTCAGCTTTTTTTCAGAAATAAGGTTTTTCAAATCTGGTTCTAGGAAGTGTTCATATGCAAACTATTAAAAAGAAAAGAAGAACTATTTCACCACCTGTTATTATTGCTGGGAGTTTTTTGTTTTTAATATTTGTGGGGACCATTTTGTTAAAATTACCTATTGCGACTACCACTCACGTATCATGGGTAGATGCATTATTCGTGGTTACTTCGGCAACAACAGTGACAGGACTTAGTGTATTTGACCCTGGTACAACATTGACTATATTTGGGGAAGTTGTACTAATGATTCTTATTCAATGTGGTGGTATTGGTTTAATGACGTTTGCAGTAGCTATACTTATTCTCTTAAAGAAGAGAATTGGTCTACAAAACCGTATTTATATACAAGAGTCATTCAATCAAAACTCAGTAGGCGGCATTATAAAGCTAGTGAAGCTAATATTAACATTTGTTCTATCGGTACAACTGTTTGCAGCAACCGTTTTGGCTATTCACTGGATACCGACTTTTGGATTTAAGGAAGGGCTATATTTAAGTGTCTTTCATGTAATTTCTGCATTTAATAATGCTGGTTTTGCTTTATTCCCTGATAATCTGATTGGCTTTGCACATGACCCTATTGTGAATATCGTATTATCGTTATTATTTATAATTGGTGGAATCGGATTTACCGTAGTAGTTGATATTCAACAGAAAAAGTCATTTAAGCAATGGTCCCTTCACACAAAAATGATGGTTGTCGGAACTATACTTATCAATGTTATAGCTATCGCCTTCGTTTTCGTACTGGAATATAATAATCCAGCAACAATTGGCTCTATGCCATTACAAGATAAATTAATGGTATCCTACTTCCAAGGTGTGACCCCTCGTACTGCAGGGTTTAATACATTAAATTATGGTGATATGGAAGATCCTACTATTCTTGGTACGATGGTTTTAATGTTTATCGGAGCAGGCAGTGCATCGACAGCATCTGGAATTAAGCTAACTACGTTTATGGTATTAGTTTTAGCAACAGTTTCTTTTTTACGTAAGCGTAGTGAACCAGAATTATTTGGAAGATCTATCCGTCTTGAGACGGTAATACGTTCTCTAGCGATATCAACGATTAGTTTATTCATAGTCTTTTTCTTTGTATTTCTATTAACTATTACTGAAAAGATCCCTTTTTTACCTTTGGCCTTTGAAGTTGTATCAGCTTTCGGGACTGTTGGGCTATCAATGGGAATCACGGCACAAATTAGTGATATAGGTGAAGTACTTTTATGTATGGTAATGTTTATCGGACGAATTGGTCCTTTAACTTTGTTTTTTATACTCATGAAACCAAAAAAGGTTCATTATCGTTACCCGTATGATCAAGTATTTACAGGATAGTTTCAAATATCGTGTATTTGTAAAATACCTAAAAAGAGCCTTTCTTGAAATAGTAAGAGGGCTCTTTCCATAAATATATTATTTAATCTCTTCTCTATTTTTCAAGAATGTATAGCCAGTTAAAGAAGTAACGCAGATGATTGCTCCAATGATTAAATATAGGCTTCGTATTGCGATAAATTGAACACTGATGGTGGCAAATAAAATACCAAGTGGGAGCATAAGCCGCATGATCAATAGACGCACCGATGTAACCTTTCCCATGAGCTGATTTGGGATTCGTTTTTGAATCAGTGTGATGTTATAAATATTGAAAACAGCAATAACGATCCCCGCAATGGCCTCTGTTACTAAGGCTAAGGAATACCATGGAGTAAACGCTAGCGATAAATAAGTGCACCCGCCTATAAAGAGGGCACTAAATAACACACCAATCCCATTCAACCGCTTTAGTTTAGAGCTAAGTAAAGCCCCGATTGTATAGCCAACCGGGAAACCTGCCATAAAGAATCCATAAGCTACAGTTGGTTGTTCTAACACCGTTGTAATATAAGGAAGTGTTGTCACAATCGTTACCCCAACCCCGAATTGAACAAAGCCGAAGAAAACACCTAACCAAACAATTAAAGGGTGCTCGAAATAAGAATTTAGCCCTTCCTTAAACTCCTCTATCCAAGGCTTTCGTACCTCACGCTTTATATGCCTTTCATTTATTTGTGCCAAATTATATGTACTTAATAAAAATGCAATAGAAATAATGATTAATAGCCAGTTCACCTCAATATATTCTACTAACACTCCTGCGCTAATTGGTCCCATTACTGCCATCACTTGACGAACACTTTCAAGAGATGCATTTGCTTTTTCAAGATGTTCTTTCTCGACAATCGTCGGTAAAATGGATTGATTGGCAGGGGTGAATATAGGCATTATCAATCCAACAAGAACCTGAACCATATAAATGAGTGAAACGGAAAACCATTCGGAGAACAAAGTAATCGCTAATACCATCGCGAGAATAGCTCGGACCAATTGGCACCAAATCATCGTATACTTACGACTCCATCGATCAATATATGGTCCTATAAATAGCTGCATAAAAAAAGATGGTATGTAATAGATTAACCACACTAAGCCAAGTGCAGTTGCAGAACCAGTATATTTATAGATTAGTATAGAGTTGCAGAAGGTAAAAAATGCACCACCAAGTTCAGAGGTGGCACTACTTAACCAGATAGATCGAAAGCTTTTGTTTAACTTCATACCGTCACATCCTTTAACTTCTACTATCTTCTACAGCCTTTATCTTTTTTCCTTTCTGCTTTTATTAAAAAAGGGAATATCTACCTGAATGTAGTATATATACTGATAAGCTATAAAGGGGGAGTTACGTATGTATCATTATTTTGAAGGGCTTGTTATTAGAGAAGGGACAAAGGGTATTCCTGCTGAATATGTGGAGGCGCTCTTTAAAGACGCCGGATGGAGTAAGCAAACACCAGATTGGCAGAAAGAAAAATTCACCCTTATATTTGAAAATTCAACATGGGCATATACCGTTTGGGATGATGAAGAAATGATTGGAATGGTCCGAGTCATTTCCGATCAAATAATGGCAGCAAATATAATGGATTTAGTAGTGCAATCGGAATATCGAGGGAAAGGTATTGGCCAAAAGCTTGTGGAATTATGTGTGCAAAAGCTTCCTCACGGTGACTGGTTTGCTCATACATCTGCTAATAATTTTAGTTTTTATGAGAAATGCGGTTTTGAGGTAAAGGATTTATTCCAGCATGGAACTAGTACTTATTATGGGTATATACAAGCAAGAAAAGATGGGCATAGATAATTGGAGAAAGAAGTGGTAAATAATGAGTGAACGGTGGGAAACGAAGAAGGAAATTAGGAGGAACCGTAGAAAATATAGTGATCGATACACATTTGGTGATTTTATTTTTGAAGTTTTCTTTTGGATACCGGAATTGCTTTTCCTTCCTTTCCGTATAGTTTTCTGGTTAGTTAGAGGAGTAGGGAGAGTTATCGGTAGTCTATTTGATGGTATATAATAGGGTTTATGTAAGGAGTGATATGTATGTGGAATTATATAGCGTTTGAAGAGTTAAGTGCTTTGGAATTACAACGTATTTATAAAGAAAGAGTGGCAGTTTTTGTAGTGGAGCAGAATTGCCCATATCCAGAAGTAGACGACGTGGATCTTATTAGCACGCATATTTTTAAAGAGGAAAATAATGAATTATGTGCATACATGCGTGTGTTTCCAAAAGAAGATATTATTCATATTGGTAGGGTCTTAGTGGCCGGGAATCATCGTAAATCCGGATTAGGTAGAGAGCTTGTAGCTAGGGGACTGGAGTATATCGAAACTATTTATCCAGGAATGCCTATCTATGCTCAGGCTCAAGCTCACTTGGAGGATTTCTATAAATCCTTTGGTTTTGAAACAGTGTCAGAGGTATATTTGGAGGACAATATTCCTCATATTGATATGGTGATCCCAGCTAGAGAAATAGAATAGGAATTCTACAGAAGTAACGGCTCCTTACTAATTAGGAGCCATTTTTATAGGGAAAATCAGTGAATCGTAAGTCCACTGCAACAAATCGCAACACCATGTCCTCAAATCGCAAGTTCAAGCTCCCAAATCGCAAATCGCAAATCACCTTGTTTGTTGTTGTGCTTTTTTTGTTTTATGAAGAGTGTGTGCGGTTCCCCATTCATGCATGGCTACTAAAATGGGTTCTAAGCTTTTTCCATACTCACTAATGGAATATTCCACTTTCGGCGGGACCTGAGCGTAGACATTACGAGTAATAATATCCTCTTCCTCTAACTCTCGAAGCTGCTTTGTTAGCATTTTTTGAGTTATGCCGGGTACACTACGTTTTAAATCACTGAATCTTTTTGTACCTTCTTGCAAAAGGATCAATAAAATAATTGGTTTCCATTTTCCTACTAAGATACCTAAAGCATCATCCACTTTGCAAAGCTCTGGTTGCATATCCATATCCATAGTACAGCGTCCTCCTAATAGTATCATTTTGTATACTATACCACTTTTTTGTGCGTACTTACGTAAAGTGAATTTCAATACTATACTACTATATGATAAGAATATAACTTAGTGGAGAATCTTTTTAAAAAGAAGGGTGAGGTAAATGGAAAAATATCGTATTGATCAAAGCAAAGGATTGGAATTTGGGTTATATACATTAGGGGATCATATGCCGAATCCACATACCGGAGAGCGTATTTCTGCTGCGCAGCGCCTACATGAAATTATAGAAATGGCCAAGTTAGCAGAACAGGCAGGTATTGATTTCTTTAGTGTTGGAGAAAGTCATCAGGAATACTTTGCAACACAGGCTCACACAGTTGTTTTAGCTGCAATTGCACAAGCAACTAATACGATTAAAATTGCGAGTTCTTCATCGATTATAAGTACGTCAGATCCAGTACGAGTCTATGAAGACTTTGCAACAATAGATTTGCTGTCTAAGGGGCGTGCAGAAATTGTTGCTGGACGTGCATCTAGAATAGGTCTCTTTGAATTGTTAGGATACGATGTTCGATATTACGAGGAGTTATACGAAGAAAAGTTCGAGTTATTGCTGAAGATAAATCAAGAAAATATCGTCAATTGGAGCGGGCAATTCCGTGCACCATTGAAAGATGCAAGCGTTATACCGCGTCCACAAGATGGGATGTTGCCTATTTGGCGTGCAGTAGGTGGACATCCCGCAAGTGCAATTAAGGCAGGTCATGCTGGTGTGCCGATGTTCTTAGCTACTTTAGGAGGACCTGCTTCATCTTTCAAACGCTCTATTGATGCATATCGAGATGCTGCTAAAAGCAGTGGATATAATCCAGCCGAGCTTCCAGTTGCTACAGCGGGGTTCTTCTATGCGG
This sequence comes from Psychrobacillus sp. BM2, assembly GCF_048572895.1. GTDB lineage: Bacteria > Bacillota > Bacilli > Bacillales_A > Planococcaceae > Psychrobacillus. The sequence goes on along the minus strand of NZ_CP183878.1, from coordinate 3,776,435 downwards.
CGGAAACGACGCAACAGGCACAAAACGAATACTATCCTTATATTAATGAAGGAATGAAATTATCGAACGGCAGTGGTTATCCAAGAGATGCATTTGCTTTAGGAGCAGATCCGCACAATGTCATGAATATCGGAAGTCCACAGCAGATCATTGAAAAAATTCTTTATCAGCATGAAGTATTTGGCCATCAACGTTATATCGGACAAATGGATTTCGGTGGCGTACCATTTGAAAAACTGATGAAGAATATAGACCTCATTGGCAATGAAATTCTACCTGCTATTAAAAAATACACAGCTAAATAGTATTTGTTGAATAGTAAAAAGGCACCCTGAGACAGTTAGTAAATCGTTTCAAGGTGTTTTTTAGTATGCAATTAAGTTTAATAAAAGTTCGACTAACCGCCACATAACCTCATTTAACTACCACAAAAGCTCGAGCATCCACCACATAAACTAATAATCGCCACATAACCCAATCCAACCATCACAAAACCCTAGCTATTCACAACAGAACCCGATCTAACTACCACATACCGCAGTATTTTATGCCAGAATTCAATTTCAATCAGTGGAAACAAAGAAAAACCATCCAATTGAAGATACATTTATTTTATCTCGTCCGCTAATGCCTGAAGCTTTTCTCTATCTAATATTATGTAACCCATTTTCATTTTTTCTATAATACCTGCTTGAGATAATTGAGCAAACGTATGAAGTAAATGCCGGTAGGATACGCCAAAGTATTCGCTAATTTCCGTATGTTTTTCCTTATACATATTTTGGTGTGAGGACAAAAGTATAAATTCAGCTAGTTTGTTTTCTAATGGATACGCTTGATGCTTTGTATATTTGGTAGAATGTACAGTTGATTTATTGCTCAAAAATACACATAAATACCTTAGAAAGTGAGCATCTGCTAATAATTTTTCTTTGCATTTTTCTATTGCGATTCCAATGCAAATGGATTTTGAGCTAGTTTGAATGCTTTTTGAATATTTTTCTTCATTCAAAAGTTCGATTTCTCCCATAAATATAGGAGAAGTTAAAAAGTTTATCAACGAAACCTTTCCGTTTTTGTGAGTTACATAGAGTTTTGCCTTTCCTTCCACCATATAAAAGAGATATTCAGGTTCTGCCCCCTCTTGAATGATAAAATCCCCCTTGTCAAATTGAAAAACCTGTACAAAGGGAGAAATGTCAAAAGAAAAAAATGACTGAATTGTGTAGTTTTTTAAGTAATATGCTTTTTCTGCTTCATTTAGCGTATTCATATTTGGTCATCCTCCTCTCAAATATATGAGATATCTCCTATTATTATAATTTGACTCATGCTATCATTCAATCTAGTAATGGGAGGGATTAAAAGATGGTAAACAATCAACGCTGGCTTTCACAGAGCTTTTTTGTCTTCTTTTTTACATGGGGAATCTTTTTACCATACTGGACTGGCTGGTTAGTGCAAGCAAAGAATTTAACTGTAGCTGATGCAAGTATGATTATGGCATTTGGTTTAGTTGCGCGTGCGGCAGCAACAATGTTTGTATTTCCTTTAATGTCTAAATATATGAGTAACAAAAAAGTAATTATTACCTTTACTATATTGGCCTTACTTGCAGCTGTTTTCTATATACCAGCAACAACTAGCATGGCGTTGCTACTAATCACTTTATTATTTAATTTAGTGTATCCGACATTGATGCCAGCCATTGAAAGCGGGGCATCTGCACTTGTACAACATGGAAAGGTACATTACGGTAAAAGTCGTTCTTATGGATCGATTGGATTTGTCATTGCGGTTCTTATTATAAGTATGTTAACAGGATTTTGGGGAGAGAAAGTGATTCTTTGGAGTATGATTGCAGGATTAATATTTTTGATGTTCAAGCAATTCATGCCAACTCCAGCACCTTTGCTTACCAAACCAACTACAGAAGATAGGAAGCAAAAGCTGTCGATGAAGCAATTATGGAAGGTAAAAACTTTTCCAGTAGTATTGATTGTCGTATTTTTACTACAGGGTGCTCATGCTGCTTATTACAATTATGGATATATTTATTTACAAGAATTGCATGTGAATCCATTTTATATCGGAATGATTATTAATATTGCCGTACTATTTGAGGTTTTATATTTTTTGAAGGCAGATAGCTTTTTGTCTAAATGGAGACCTTCCTCGTTACTCTTATTAGCTGGGGGTGGGTCCACACTTCGCTGGGTGTTAATCTATGTATTTCCGAATGTGGGTATATTTATTGTTTCCCAAGCATTGCATGCCCTGTCTTTCGGGATGGCGCATATTGCTTTTATCCGTTATTTGAACTCCTCCTTACCGAAACAACAAATTGCCAACGCTCAGGGTATTTATTCGGGTCTAGCTTTAAGTTTAAGCACAGCTATTCTAACATTTATGGGGGGATATCTATATGAAATTCAACCAGGTTTATCTTTTTTAGGGATGGTCTTATGTACTGTTCCGGCAATAATTATTATTCTAGCCACGCGTACTAGGTTAAACTACTAAATTTGTGAAGAAATCGTGAACTAATATAATAATATTATACATTTCGAATTCAAAGTAATTGCAAGTCTACTAAAAAGTCTGTTAGGATTACAGATGTTATTATAAACATTGGAGGAATTATTCATGAATATTTTAGTAGTTAAAGCAAACAACCGCCCTTCTGCAGAAGGTATTTCTAGCAGAATGTACGATACATTTATGGAAAACTTAGAAGGCGCAAACGTAACAACTTATGATGTGTTTGCAGAAGACATGCCTTTTATCGGACAAGATCTTTTTAATGCATTTGGTAAATTATCAGAGGGATTAGAGTTAACAGATTTAGAAGCTCGTTTAATAGCGGCTAAACAAAAAGCAATGGATGCTATAACTGCTGCTGATGTAGTAGTATTTGCATTCCCATTATGGAACTTAACAATTCCAGCACCGTTACAAGTGTTTATCGACTATATTTACCAAGCTGGCTTCTCTTTCAAATATGACGAAAATGGTCAAGCAGTACAATTATTGACTGATAAAAAAGCAGTGATTCTAAATGCTCGTGGTGGTATTTATTCTTCACCAGAAGCAGCACCAATGGAAATGGCAGTTAACTACATGAAAAATGTATTAGGTGGCGTTTTCGGTATGCAAATCGTTGATGAAGTTGTAATTGAAGGTCATGCTGCAGCTCCTGATCAAACAGAAGCAATTGTTGCAGAAGGCTTAGAAAAAGTAAAAGCAGCTGCTGCAAAACTTTCTAAACAATTAGTTTAAAAATTATTAATAGGCGTTCATGGAGTCTTTCACGAGACTTTATGAACGTTTTTTCTATTTAAATACTTATGAGATTTTTTCAAGGGTCTACTAAATAATTAAACAAAAAACTATCGAAGAAAGAAAATGGATAATATCCATAGTTACTAATTCCTTATACTTTAAAAAAGTTTATATCACTTGGATTAAGGGCATCTTTTATATATATGGACATATAAAGGAGAGGTTAGTAAATGGGAAAAACGGTAGCTGAAGTGATATTGGATCAGTTGTCTTACTATGGAGTTAAGCGTATTTATGGTGTCACGGGAGATACAATCATTGGACTATTGGATGCACTAGCTAAGCAAGATAACATTGAATTTATTGCAGTGAAACATGAATCAGTGGCAGCCTTTATGGCTTCTGCAGAGGCGAAGCTTACTGGAAAACTTGCTGTTTGTACGTCTACGATGGGACCGGGAGCAACCAATCTATTAAACGGGCTAGGGGATGCATACGCAGACAAGGCACCAGTACTAGCACTTACAGGTCAAGCTCCGTTGAATAAAATTGGAACTGACTTCCAGCAATATGTAGATCAGCAAGAGCTTTTCAAACCATTTGCTACTTACTCGGCCAATTTAGCAAGTGAAGATGCAATTGTAGAATTACTACAAAAAGCTACTCAAATTTCATTGCAACAGCGAGCGGTTACTCATCTATCTATCCCAAAGGATTTATTTGAAAAAGAAACGCAAGTGGAGGCTAGACCGCTTCCTAAAGTTATCGAGGGAGCAGAAACGTTCCGAAGTGATGATTTGACTGAAGTAGCATCTCTGATGAAAACGGCAAAATCTCCAATTATCTTAGCTGGTGCAGGAGCCCAGAAAGCCACTGAAGCAATCGAAAGCTTATCTAAGATATGGGGAGCAGGTATTATTACGAGCTTCGGCGGAAAAGGGCTTTTTGAGGAAGCAACTCCATGTCTTCTCCAGGGAATTGGTGAAGGAGGAAATCCTCATGCAGCGGAAGTTTTTAAAGAGGCTGATGTTGTACTTCTAGCCGGTGTATCCTGGTGGCCAGAAGGTTATGTTCCTGAGAAAGCAAGAATCATTCAGATTGATACACATATAGAGAGTGCTACAAGTGGTATCCCTGTAGAACTTGCTATTAAAGGTAAAACAGAGCAAGTTGTTCCACTTCTTCCGGAGTTTATCAATGGATATGAGCCGAATACCGAATGGCTTAATCGTATTGAACAAATAAAAACAAAATGGGCCAATGAAAACGAACAGGAGGGGAAAAATAACGATTACCCGTTACATCCTTCACGTATTGTTCGGGCCATAGAGCGATCAGTTAAAGAAGACGCCATACTAACGGTTGACACTGGAGATGTAACCGTCTGGATGAATCGTAATTTCCGTCAAAGTAAGCAAAGTATACTTTTTTCAGGTTATTGGCGTTCAATGGGCTTTGGGCTACCAGCAGCAATCGCAGCGAAAATGGAAAAACCGAAGAAACAGGTAGTTGCTATTGTAGGGGATGGTGGTCTCGAGATGACGCTTGCAGATCTTTTGACTGCTACTCGATACAATTCAGATATTACCGTTATTGTATTTAATAATGGATCCTTGCAGATGGAAAGTGATAAAATTCGAGCGGCAGGTTTAAAGGAAATAGGCACTAAACTTACGAATCCTGACTTTGTAAAAGTAGCAGAGGCATGTGGTTGGACAGCCTTTGGAGTCAAAGAAGAGGGCGAGTTAGAATCTACTATTCAAAATGCAATTGCAACAGCGGGACCAAGTTTAGTGAATATACCAACCGCTCAAGCTTTCTTTCCAGAAACAGAATAAAAAAGCGATATCTCCATTGGAATCTGAATGGAGATATCGCTTTTCCTATTGTCTAGTTCTGAAGCCTAGCTAGCTCCTCGAGTCACTTCTGGCTTTCAGTGCTTATCGAGGCTTGCATAGGCACTTCCACATTTCGAATTAAAACATAGGGAATACGTATGAGATTAAGAACCATAGAACGCCAAAAAATATTATTAAATATGCAGCATATTTGATGAAAGTGGCGCCAACCATTCCGGAATCCGTTCTTTCCTCACGATGTACTTCTACTCGTTTTTCTTCCTCCATTTTAGTTCACTCCTACTATTTATAGTCTTATAGGTTTGTTACCCGTAGGAATAATGTGGTAAACATCCAAACACAAATAGAGTGGTCAAGTGGTTGAACCGGGGGTGGCAATACATTAGAATGGAGACTAATAGTGATTGGAGGGAAAGAATATGGAAGCTTTACCAAATTGTCCAAAATGTAATTCAGAATATACATATGAAGACGGAAGTATATTTGTTTGCCCAGAATGTGCACATGAATGGTCACAGCAGACAGTAAGTGAGAGTAATGAGGAACAACAAATTGTAAAAGACTCGAATGGAAATGTCTTAAATGACGGGGATGCAGTGACAGTCATTAAAGACTTAAAGGTAAAGGGAAGTTCTTCTACGCTAAAACAGGGTACAAAGGTGAAAAGTATACGTTTAGTAGAAGGAGATCATAATATTGACTGCAAAATTGATGGCTTCGGTGCGATGAAGCTAAAATCGGAATTCGTGAAAAAGATATGAATAAAGAATTGTGGGTAAAATATTAATGATTAAAAACACATTTGGACAATTAAGAATTGCAGGTATTTTAGACGGGATATCGCTGGTTGTCCTTCTGTTTATTGCAATGCCACTTAAGTATTGGATGGATATACCAATCGCAGTTGCGATAGCTGGCTCTGTACATGGTTTTATCTTTTTAACATATGTGCTTGTTATTTTATATGCACAAATTCGATTAAGATGGAATATTATTTGGTCTATATTAGCTCTAGTGGTAGCATTTATTCCTTTCGGTAACTTTGCCTATGACTGGCAATAAAAAAAGATGGAAATGCGTTTTCCAAATTAACATAACCTCCTTCACAATCATTTACTTGTGAAGGAGGATTTTTAGTTACTCGCTAATTCTGCTAAATACTCCCCGGCTACTAGCATTCTGGAGCCATACCAAAACATTTCACCATCAACTAATATTATTTCCGTATTTGGAAGGAATGCTTGGAATTCACCTAGATGTTTTTCTTTAAATGGAAATGGTTCAGAAGCAAGAAAAAGTTTATCAAGTTTAGCATTCGCTAGCTGTTCTCTAGTTACTTCAGGATATCTCGATTCTTCATTAGTAAAAGGATTTTGGTAGCCCATTACATGTAGTACATCATTTATATAAGTAGACCCACCTACAACCATATAAGGTTTTCTCCAGATAATATATGCGGCTTTTCTGTTCACTCTACCTTCTATAGATTGAAAAGATTTTTGGCAGGAAGCTAAAAGAAGGTTTGCGGTCTCTGGAGTTGCTGTAACCTCACCTAAAGTAGTAATAAGTCTATATGCATCCTGTATGGATTTAACCTCCAGCACAAACACTGGCGCTATTTTTTCGAGTTCATTTACCATCTCTTCAGTATTTTCCTCTTTTTCAGCGAAGATAAGATCAGGTTGAAGATCTCTTACCTTGGATAGATTTACTTCTTTTGTTCCTCCAACAATCGGCACAGTTTCAATAGTATGTTGTGGAAATATACAATATTTTGTTCGACCGACTACTTCCTTTTCTAAGCCTAAAGAGAAAAGTGTTTCAGTAATAGCAGGGCATATGGAAATAATACGTTTAGGCGATTTAGGGAGAACTACCTTTCTATCAAGGTGATCTGTTACTTCGTATGTCATCGGTGTTCCTCCTTTAATAATTCCTCTATATAATAGGTTCGTTGAAAGTAAAGGGTTTTCCTTTGTGTTTCCATAAAATAAATTCAATAAAAAGCAAAAAAACCAAGGAGTTCTATCGGACGTCCTTGGTTTTCAAGCTCATATAATTATTTTTTCTTCTTATACTCATTTAGTTTCTTTTGACTCTCTGTTTTTCTTTCTTCTAAAGCTTTTGTGTTGATCATTGTTTTCCCTAAAGTAAGTAGTGTTATAAACATCACTCCTGTACCTACAACCAGATAAAGCATTGTGAATATTTTACCTAAATTGGTGACCGGAGATAAGTTTGTATTAACGCCAGTTGGGATAAGACTTACAACACAGAAGTATATAGCATCTAGGACACCCCATCCTTCTTTTTTCGTGTAGAAGAGGGTACCAGAAAGAATAATAAGAAATAACGTAGTAAAAAGAGACAAGAACATAGGATTTTTAAAAGCCTTAACTAAAGCTTCTAGAAATCTTTTTACTGTTAACACAAAGGACAACATATGGTTTCACCTACATATTAGATTGTTATTTAAGTAGTATATCAATAATTGTCCCACTCTACTTAGAATAAGTGTGTAGATTCCGAATTACATTGTCCTGCAAGACACAATTTGGATTATCTGTTGTGTCTAAAGTTGTCCCATTCTTCTCGCAATATCCCCATCCGAATCGAATCATAGTAATTCCCGTTATAGAGACGTACTTTTCGAATACGTGCTTCCATCATCATTCCTAGTTTTTCCCCAACTCGAATCATACGATGGTTACCTGACCAAGTTGTATAGCCAACTCGAACAAGTGGTAGTGTAGCGAATAAGTGATTCATCCAAAGGCTTAAAGCGCGAGTACCTAATCCCTTTCCCCAACTACCTACTTCGTGGAAACCTATGCCCATTTCCAACCATTTTGAAGGTTCATGCTCCCAGTAATAAGAAACGATTCCTCTTAACACTCCATCTACTTCGATTCCCCAGAAATCGTCACGATCAATATATGAATAAGCCTTCTCCATAAACTTGTCATATGGTACTGATTTATATTCATAATAGGGGGCATCCCATTTTTTCCACTCTGGCTTTTCGTCCTTGCACATTAATTCCCATAATCTTGTTAAATCTTCACCCTTAATAGGTCTGATAACTAATTCATTGTCTTGATACAAAATTATTCCTCTTTTCAGTCCGTAGTTTTATATAGGTTTATTGGATTGAAAAGAGAAGGAGAATTATCCTTTACTTCTCAATCACCTGTAGAATGTTTTTCATCTTAATCACTCCTCTTTAGTTATTAACATTAAGTATATATAATAGTTCCGAAAATTCATATATTTAACAGGAATAAAAGTAAAAATAGCGAATTTAAAGTAGAGAGGTGAGAGGATGGCTATAAAGAAAATTTATCTAATCAGGCATTGTAAGACAACAGGACAAGAACCACGGGCGGGGTTAACTAACCAAGGAAAAGAAAACGCTTTAGAGCTGGTTCCTATTTTAGAGAAATGTCACATCGATCATATTATTTCGAGTCCATATAAAAGAGCAGTGCAAACAATTAAACCTTTTTCGGAAAGTATAGGAATCCCTATTATGATAGATGAAAATTTACAAGAACGAGTACTAAGTGCTGATCCTATGGAGGATTGGTTAGAACAACTGGAAAGAACATTTACAGAGAGAGATTTAATATTTTCAGGTGGGGAGTCTAGTAATCACGCATTAACACGTATACGAAAAGAGTTGGATGAAGTTTTCGAAAGTGAGCAAATGCAGCAGGTTGCTATCGTTTCTCATGGAAACATATTGTCGTTGCTCATTAATCACTATGATCCGTCATTTGGATTTGCTGGGTGGCAACAGATGAAAAACCCGGATATTTTTGTTCTAGAGCAGGATAATGGCATGATAAGTATAAACAGAATGGAAAAATAAAAAAATCCTGTGTATATAATGACAGGATTTAAGACTTATTATAACTCTTTCGTGCTGGGTGGAATTCGGTTACCGCTCATTTGTCGTTCTTGTTCTTGTTCAGCAATAATGTCGTTATCTTCTGCATTGTCTCGTGTAACTTTCTGGGTAAGAATGGCTCCAACTGCGACTAATATCATAACTGCAATATAATATCCTTTTTCATTTAGCTGTAAGTTATCTGCATTATATAGCCCAATGCAGAACATGAACACACCGGCAAATAACGTAAAGTAAGCGAGTACCGTAAATGCCATTGTATTTCTTCTGCGATACTTTTTTTGATTCATGTCATACTCCCCTTTAGATAGGTTTTAACTACTATTGTATGTATATTATTCTATCAGAAATGAATGAATATGTGAAATATTCTAAAAATAATATAATTGTAGAGGGTATGTAAATGTCTATATCTAAAAAGGGGTATTGTTTTCTTTGATTGTTTCATGTAGTAATAGCGATTCCACTAATTACAGTAAAGTTGATAATGGGCAGTCGTTAATGAAGGATTTTTATATCCATTCCGGAATTTTGTGACAAATAAAGGTGGAAAGAATATGATTCGTAAAAGTAATTTGACTATTAGAGCTATGAGCGAAAGTGACTATTCTTATATGGCAAAATGGCTGAATGATGATTTGGTTGTAGAATATTACGGTCCAAGACTTACATTAGAAGAAGTGATTGCTAAATATGGTCCGAGAATCAACAATGAGCATTATGTGATGCCTTGCATAGTGGAATATAAAGATGAACCTATAGGCTATATACAATATTATAAAACGCCTAAAGAGCAGTTGGAAATATACGGCTATCCTGTGGAAGAGTCTGTCTATGGGATTGACCAATTTATAGGTGAACCCAGTTTATGGGGAAAAGGAATTGGGACTCAGATGATTAGTAGTTTGTTAGACTATATGAATTCCAGAATAGGTGTTAAAAAAGTGGTGCTGGATGTGAAAAGTTCTAACAAAAAGGCTATAAACTGTTATAAAAAATGTGGTTTTCGATTTGTAAAAAAATTAGAACATAATTACTCTTCAATGGAATGGGAGATACCTTGAAAATAGACGCTTTAAAAAAAGAGCTCTTGTCGCTACAGTCATTCATTTATTTTGACGAAAATGATTTTCTGCGGGAAAAATGCTCCAATGAGGTTGCATTACAAATGGTAATAAGGGATTTTGATAGAGCGATTTTCGAAGGCACCAATCGATCTCAATCGGAGGAGTTAATATTTCTATATGGCATTAAGTGAAGGAAATAAACAGATAAGTAATCTTATTCGCCTAGGAGAAGCTTTGAAATATGCAGGTCAACACCAACAGGCACTGAGTAAGTTTAATGATGTGATAGATCAATGCGCTAAGCAGCAAAATTCACGGCTCTTAGATTTTGCTTATCAGCATAAAGGGAAATGTCTATTAGAGCTAGAAGAGTTAAGTGAGGCAGATGGGTGTTTCCAAAAAGCAATGGATCTAAGGGTGCAAAAAGGAGATGAATCACTTATCGATTCAACACAAAGGGCATTAAACTTTGTTAAACGTCATGGGGGATTAGAATGAACTTAAATATACTAGAGCAGGCAGAAATACAAACATTAACCTCTAGATTAAATGCAATACAATCAATCCAGGGGAATCCAATGGGGGTCCACCAATTAGTAAAGGGCGTAACCCATGCTTTTGCTGTTAAACATATTCCGGGTCCAGCCTTTAATACGGTTCGAGGATTGAATGAAACGGATCTCTCACATATAGAAGAAATCTTTCGTTTCTATGAGAACCTTTCGATTAATTTTCGTATTGAGATTACTCCTCCGAGCAGTTCAGAACTGTTATTTAGAAAACTAGCTGAAATGGGGTTTTATCAATCTGGCTTTCATGCATCTTTTATAGGAGAAGTTAAAGCCCTAAAGAAGAGCATACCACCCACGTTAGAAATCCGTTCTCTAAAGAAAGATGAATTTGATTTATTTGCTTCGATATATGTTGCCGCATTCGAACTTCCCACTTTTATTCAAGATGGCATCAAGCAAAACAATGAAGTTCTATTTGAAATTCCAGGCTGGGAATTTTACGTTGCATACAAGCAGGAGGTTCCAGTAGGAATTGCGGTTCTACATGTGCAAGGAGAGCTCGCAACATTAGCGGCAGCTGCAACTTTACCCGGTTATCGGAATACGGGAGTACAGTCCGGATTGCTTCAAAAGCGGATTGAAGTCGCAATTGAAAAAGGAGCAAGGTACATAACTAGTGAGGCTACATATGGAAGTGGAAGTCATCGAAATATGGAACGAGCAGGACTTAAACTGGCCTATACAAAAGCGATATGGAGTAAATTTTAAGGTGAGATGTTTTATAGAAGGAAGTTCTTGTATAAAAACTGGCATGAACAAGGAAGGTATAATTCATTAGTCCAGTATTTTGAAGATAATTCAAAACAAATAAAAAGGGGTGTTGTTATGAAACAAGCATTATTAATCATTGATGCACAACAGGAATTAATAGAAGGAAATGGCCAGGAAGTTAGTGTTTTTCAAAAAGAGCAGCTAATTGAAAATATTAATTTAGTAATCACAAAAGCAGCCGAGTCAGATGCTTTAATCGTTTTTGTAAGAGATACAGATGTGGCAGAAGGAAAAGGTGAAGGGTTCCAGGTCCACAGGGATATTACTATACCACCAGACTCAAAGACATTCGATAAAGCTGCAACGAATTCATTTTATGGAACAGGGTTAAAAGAATTTTTAGAGGAGCAGGAGGTTCAACATATAGTAATAATGGGCTGTAAAACTGAGCATTGCATTGATACAGCAGTACGCACTGCAACCGTATCACAATTGGATGTAACGTTAGTTGGAGATGGACATTCAACAACAGGTTCATCAGTTCTTACGGCAGAGCAAATTATTAATCACCACAATAAAATACTACATGGACATTATAATGTAGATAACTTTTCAATGGTAAGAAATGCTACCGAGGATTTGTTTCAGCCAGAACATGATACACATCGATAGGTGTTAACTTAAAAATACTTTTGGTGAGCGTACCTTTTCAGTCTATTTTTCCGTTTATATAAGTGAAAGACAAATTTAAAGGAGGGGTAAACATGCGGCCGCTTGTTGAAAAAACTCCGAATGAATCGAATGAGGAATTTGAGCTGGCTATTAAGCCTTTTATGCACAGTTTAAGGAAGTATTGTTTATCCCTAACGCGTACTAAATGGGATGGAGAAGACTTAATGCAGGAGACGATAGAAAAAGCATATATTAGCTGGATGAAAATGCCTAAGCAAATGACAAAGTCCTATTTGTTTCGAATAGCCTCCAATGCTTGGATCGACAAACATCGTAAACGAAAAATAGATGAAAATCTGCATCAAGACATGTCCAATTATAACTATCAAGAGGGGCATTCAGTAGAGCTATTTCCACAAATCTATGCATTACTACATGAACTGTCTGCAAAGCAAAGGATAGTGGTATTACTTGTCATGGGTTTTGGCTACTCAACGAAAGAGACCGCGAGCTTACTTTCGGTTAGTGAAGGTTCTATTAAAGCTGCACTAAATAGGGCAAGGAAAAATGCTAGACAAAGATACAATGAATCCTTTCAAGATGTTGTTGAAGACGAAACAACTATGTCTTATTTACAGGCATGGAGCAGTGGCGATCCGAATGCTGTTATTCGTGTTTACCAGAATGATCAGCAGCAACCGTATATGCGGAGCGGAAATAGAGGTCCTGTTTCCCAAAGTCACTCTATCGTTCAGTCTTACGTACAGGGCAATTCTTCTTATGTGCTAATCTCATTCCTCCAGAAAAATGGCGAAGTGCTAATTGTTCCGTTCTATCAACCAGAAGTAGCTAGGTTATTATCTCAGTTTACTTTTTGGAAAGAAGAGGAGCTTTTAGCTATAGCATAGAAAGGGGAAAGAAAATGTCAAACCTTATTCCATATGTTGTAGAGCAAACAGGACATGGCGAGCGTTCATATGATATTTATTCGAGATTGTTGAAGGATCGTATTATTTTCCTAGGATCCGAAATCAATGACGTCGTTGCTAATAATATCGTGGCGCAGCTGTTGTTTTTAGAAGCAGATGATCCCGAAAAAGATATTTCTTTATATATCAACAGTCCGGGAGGCTCGGTAAGTTCCGGATTTGCGATTTATGATACGATGCAAATCATTAAACCAGATGTCCGTACCATTTGTACAGGAATGGCTGCCTCGTTTGGTGCAACCATATTAGTTGCAGGTGCAAAAGGAAAACGTTTTGCCTTACCGAACAGTGAAATTATGATTCACCAACCACTCGGAGGAGCACAAGGCCAGGCGAGTGATATTGAAATCAGTGCTAGACGTATTCTTCTTATGAAAGAAAGAATTAATCGCATTTTTTCAGAACGAACAGGTCAGACCATTGAAAAAATAGCCAAAGACTCCGACCGTGATTATTTTATGACAGCTGAAGAGGCAATGAGCTACGGCATTATCGACCAAATTGTATAACGATTTAGAACTCCTCTCCTAATTGGTGAGGAGTTTTTTGTATCGGACATCATTATTATGGAGTAAAAATAATTACTTTGAAAAGAAAATATAGTTGCATTTTAGAGTAATTTATTTTACTATTAAAAGTAACGAAGGAGGGGTAATGTGGAAGATATACGACTGAACGTTGCATTATTAAGAAGAAAGGTACCCAATTTGACGACAGCGGCGAAATCTATAGGAATTAGAGCTGCGACTGTTTCGAATTTATGTACTGGGAAGATTGATTTGGGAAAAGCGGAGGTTAGGACCCTTGTAGGTCTAGCTTCTTTAGCGAATTGTACGGTAGATGAATTAATCATACGGGGAGAGAAGCTGAATATGATTGAAACAAAAATTAAAGCATTAGACTTTTTTGCACCATTAGTGAAAGAAGGGACCACGGGTTTAGTTGCACGACCTGGAATGGGGCAGCTTGTTATTCTTGCAGAAGTTATGCACAGATTTAAGGATAGCGATTATACTACAGTATTTTTATTGCCCCAAAAACATCGTGATGAGCTTGAGACAGAGGGTATTACTGGGCTAGCGAATTATTTAACTAAATCAACTGAAGAGACATTTTCGAAGTTATCCGAAATTTCTGGGGATATCCTGTTGATAACAGATAATAGTTATGTGGTTTCTGGTCAGTTATTTGATCTGCAGGAAAAAATGATTAAAGAGGGAATTAAAAAAGTCACCACAATATTATTAGACCTTTCTGGAGAAGTAGTCGATGAGGATATTCCTTTTGGACCACTAGAAACAGTATGGCAATTGGATGCTGACCTTGCAGCACGTCATCTCTATCCCGCTATTCAACCTATTACTTCCACTTCGTCACTCGTGGAAGGAGTGGACGTGGATCAACGTCACTTTAACTTAAGGCAGCGAGCGCAGAAATTACTTAGACGTTATAAAGAGCTTCGATCGTTAGTTGTTGTCCATGGATTAGATAAAATTCGAAGTAATGAATTGGAGACCTACGAACGTGGAGAACGATTAGAAGCTTACTTTACGCAACCTTTTTATGTTGCAGAGACCTTCACGGGCCAAGCCGGACAAGAGGTTTCACTGTCCCAAACACTGAAAGATGTCGAATATATTTTAGATGGCAAGGCTGATGAACGGTCGGTAGAAAATTTGAAGTATGTAGGTAGCCTATAAATTTACTTAAAAAAGTAGCTGAAATAGTTTCAGTTGCTTTTTTAGTTTAATAAGAAAGCATAAAAATGTAGCATGAACACTGGGTTCGTGGTTTTAAAGATAGGAATGTACCTTATCTTTAGTTATCCAAAAATGCACTAACCTGTTTCTAAGAGTTGTAGGATGGTGACAGATAGTTTAAATCCTTATCAGTAAGGCGAAGCTTGGTTAAAAAGGGTGTTAAAGATGACAGTTTTTATAAATAACTCTTCTAATCATAAACAAAACCCACACCAAAAAGTATATGCCAAACAGAATATGTGGACTGGCATTTTGTTTGGACTAGGGATTGTAGCATTTATAGATGAAGTAGTATTTCATCAACTTCTTCATTGGCATCATTTTTATGATAAATCTACAACCGATATTGGACTAGTATCGGATGGGCTTTTTCATGCATTTAGCTTTATAGCTACGATAGGAGCATCATTTTTACTCGCAGATCTTCATCGTCGACATGCCTTTTGGGTGAAGAGATGGGTAGGGGGAATCCTTCTAGGTGCAGGTGTTTTTCAACTGTATGACGGAATTATCCAACATAAAATGATGGGTTTACACCAAATTCGTTATGAAGTGGATATACTTCCTTATGATTTGGTGTGGAATATTTTAGCTGCTTTAATGATTATTATCGGGGTTATTTTTATTTATCGCACAAATCATGAAAGGAAGGACTGACTTTAGGTGCACACTCACGAACAGTATTCTGTGGCTAGTCTCCAAGTTTTTTTATCAGTTCCTTTTATATTGTTATTCGTTTATTACATTGTGGCGCTAGGTCTATCCAGGAAAAAGAAAAAACCATGGCCTGCTTACCGAGTGGTAGCCTGGAACTTTGGCATATTCTTTGCAATGCTCGCAGTAATTGGTCCCATTGCAGATATGGCACACAAGGATTTTTCTGCCCATATGATTAGCCATGTATTACTTGGTATGGTAGCGCCACTTTTGATGGCTTTAGGTGCCCCGATAACACTTCTGTTGCGAACAATTAATGTACATATTGCAAGAAAACTCACGGCAGTTCTACGCCTACGCCTTCTTCATTTTGTTCAACATCCTATTACCACTTCTTTATTAAACATTGGTGGTTTGTGGGTTCTTTACACAACTGATTTGTTTGATATGATGCACCAAAATATGTTCCTGTATGTAATTATTCATGTACATATTTTTCTGGCTGGGTATGTGTTTACGGTTTCTATTATTTCCATTGAATCAACACCTTTAAGAAAAAGTTATTTATATCGTACAGTCGTCTTTCTTTTTGCTCTAGCGAGTCATGCGATTTTATCGAAATATATTTATGCGAATCCGCCAAGTGGTGTGTTAAAAGCTCAAGCAGAATTAGGTAGCATGATTATGTACTACGGTGGAGATACTGTGGAGGTAGGGATAATTCTTATATTGTTTTATCAATGGTTTAAAAAAACTCGTCCTACATTCAAAATCGAAGGGAAGGATCTATTATAAGTGATTATAAAAAATTCACCGTTGTCGGAACGGATATTGAGGAAGTCAAGAGATTAAATGAAAACTCAGGTATGAGTTATAAACAATTAAATGAGTGGTTTGCCATACAACAGGCCTTCAAACAAGGTGATATACAGCAGACCAAAAACGGAGAATCATTTAATGAAGGTGGTAAACACTGATGTATACGAGATCTTTTTTGATGAAGTTTGTAATGATCACGGTAGTGTTATGGATTATTTTAGGTATCTTTTATAATGTATCTTTTACAGACGTCCTCATTACTAGTGTGGTTCTTTCGATAGTAGGATATGTAGGAGATGTCTTTTTGTTACCTATAATAGGAAATGTGTGGGTGGCAATAGGCGACTTTGTTATTGCTTATGCAGCTATTTACCTTCTGGGATCTTATATATATGAGCAACCAATAGCTTTGGGGACAGCTTCTTTTGTTTCTGCACTGTTATTAATGGTAGGGGAACTCCTGTTACACCGGTATATGGACACAAATATCTTCGAACCGAGGAAATCTAACCCCGATGAAAAAGCAGGGTATTACAACCGGACGAACTTACAAACAGAATTTGCGGAAGAAGTGGATACTGATTCTATTTCTAATCAAAGACAAGAAAATAACACTAACAAAAAATTTAAAGGTTGAGTATATAATTCACCTTTTGGACCATTCTAATATGGTCAGGGAGGTGAGCAGCCATGGGAAATAATAATAACCGCAATAATAACAACAATAATCGCAACAACAACAACCAAAATAATCCAGCTGAGTTCGGTGAGGATTTCAACTTTGACAATTTAAACGAGCAAAACCAAAACGAACAAAATAAAAATAACAACCAAAATGAACGTAATAATAACCGCAACAACAATAATAACAATAACTTTAAGTAATAACTTGCTTCTAATACAGTCATTCCTAAAGGAACCTTTAGGAATGACTGTATTTTTGGTTTATGAACAGAATAAGTAAGGTAAAGAAGAATAACAACAAAAAGTAGGTGAATGAAATGGATGGGTTAGAGATTCTTCCTTTGGATATTACTAATGCATATATGACTTATCTATTTCCGTTCTCTTTTCGAGAGAAAGATCGGCAAAAGTTAATGGAGCAGCTTGAAAAGCATCATTTCACCTTCTTCACTTTAGATAAAGAAGAACTACAAGGAAAATATTATGGAGATAGTATAAAAATCGTAAATGAGGAATTGGACCAATTCTTTTTACCATTCATTGAAGATAAATTATTTCCTGTTAAGACTGATAATAGAGGCTTTTTGCGTTACTCAAAAGTAATAGAAGAACCATTTATATATGAAGTGAATGGCAATAAAATCAATTTTATCATTAACAGTGTGGATATTATTTTATGTCCTTTTGGTATTGGTATAGTTACTCTACGTGCTTCTATGGCTGAAGATCAGGAGACCTTCTCGAATATATTAGATCATATCGCTCATTTTCGAGTGTTAGAGCCTAAGCTTGCTTCCGATAAAGGTACTCAAATTCACCAAAAAAACAAACTGTTCCAAACTACAAATGAGCTCGTTTTTGATTATATATGTCAGCCTTTAAAAGCGTTTATCATCCATAATGAAAAGATAGCTGGTTATTATGGTAGTCTCCCATACTTTGAAGATGAAAGAATGCATAGTTCAATATTTTTAATCGCGAACGATAAATCTGAAATTACAGAGGATCAGTTGTTTCGTTTGGCTCATTTAGATGGAAAGGATATAAATGGAAATGAATTTATTTCAAGCTCCAATCCTGATTACGTGAAGCGATATGTGGATAATCGTATTTATGACCGATGGGCACCGCATACATATACAATTACTTCCGAACATACTCAAGCTACTCTTTCTATTAAGAAAAAAGAGCAATTAGAGCAAAGAATTTCTCAATTTATGAGTGTGAATTATTATAATTTAATGCTTCATTACTACTATAAAATTATGCTGTTGAAAGTTTCTTTTGAGCATAGTGAAGTTAGTTGGTCAAAGGATAAAAAATATGTGGAGGAATTAATCGAACTCATATCAAAATTCGATTCACATTATTATTTTGAAGAGGTTTCTACTAGAACGGAAGGAAAAGAGCTAACACAGAAGTTACGGGAAGTATTCCGTTTGCAGAATCTTTTCGAGGAAGTGAAGAAAACTGTAGATGATTTATACCGTGCTCAAGACAATCTATCAGACAAACGGCAGAATTCAATGTTATTTATGTTAACTATTTTTACAGTAGTTTCCGGTATTTATGGGATGAATTTAGTTATTGAGGATTGGAAAGGGAAAACAGATTGGGCGAAGGTGCCTGGTTATTCTTTTTTTGAATGGATAGCACTGATTACATCGTTAACGGGAATTGGTCTATCTATCGCCTTAATTGTTTACACGGGCGGTAAAAGAATTTATGATGGATTTAGAAACTGGAAGAGAGATCGATTTTAAACTTCTTATCAATGGATGAGAAGTTTTTTGTATTTACTATTTTAAGCTATATCCAGTATATTATTATATGACATAGAAAAGTAAAAGAACGGAGCAAAGAAGTGAATCAAGAAAATACATCTAAATCAATTGTGTTACCATTAATCATTTCCATTATAGCGATATCATTTGCAGCAATTTTTGTGAAGTGGTCTCATGCACCGGCTACAATATTAAGCATGTATCGAATGATTTTAGCGGCTCTTTTGCTACTGCCAGTCGTTTGGTTTAAAAGGGCGGAGTTTAAAAAACTAACAAATAAAGAATGGCTACTGCTGTTTTTTGCGGGTATGTTTTTAGCTTTACATTTTGCTTTATGGTTCGGTTCTTTAAAACTGACAACAGTAGCAAGTTCCACTATTATTCTGGCATTGCAACCTATTATCGCCTTAATTGGTGGTGCCATTATCTTTAAAGAGAGAACGACGAAATCGGCACTTATGACTATGGGTGTTGCAGTAATAGGCGCAGTTATGGTTGGGTGGGGAGATTTTGGCCTAAGTAGGAATGCCATTCTTGGAGATATTCTTTCTTTTCTAAGCGTTATTGCTGTTGTAGGATATTTATTGATTGGCCAAAAAGCGGTGAAAAAAGTTTCTCATTGGATTTATAGTTTCACTGTTTTTGGATTTGCCGCCATTGCACTCGTTGTCTATAACTTACTGACAGGCGTTGTAATGGGAGGCTATGATTTAAAAGAATGGGGAATTTTCGTATTGTTGGCAGTTGTACCGACAATTTCTCACTTGATAAACAACTGGCTAATGAATTATGTAACTGCTACAACAATATCTATGAGTATTTTAGGAGAGCCAGTAGGGGCAACTATCCTTGCTGCTATTTTCCTAGGTGAGCGACTAGTAGGCTGGCAAATTGTTGGTGGTGTTTTAGTGCTCGTTGGTGTGTTTTTATTTATCGTGCAGCAGATGAATCGTTATCCGAAAAGTAAAATGCAAAAAAACTAGACAATCTTAGTGGGTCTAGTTTTTTGCATCATTTAGTTTGCTTTTTAGTTGCGAGATGTTTAGTTTAATTTGATATGCATCTTTTACTTCAGAAAGCCGCCTTCTACTAATAATTCTTTAATCTCTTGTTTAGTCATTAGTTT
Organism: Psychrobacillus sp. BM2; assembly: GCF_048572895.1. Classification (GTDB taxonomy): domain Bacteria; phylum Bacillota; class Bacilli; order Bacillales_A; family Planococcaceae; genus Psychrobacillus. The sequence goes on along the minus strand of NZ_CP183878.1, from coordinate 3,756,543 downwards.
TTGTTTCGTGTCTATTAGAATAGCAGGTACAGACAAATTTTTGTTGGTAGGAATTGAGGAATCGATTTTTATTAAATCTTTGTTGAATACAGTGGCCATTGGTATTTCGTTTTCCGCGATTAGTACCTCATGGGTCTTTTCTCCAACTCGGGCACCGATTTCTAGGATCCGGACATCTTCTTTGTGATAATACTCAATAAGTACTTCAGCCAAGTCGAGTATATTACAAGCATTCATATGCATAACAAAAATCTCTCCTCCATTTCCTAACTCTGTAGCCTGAAGAAGGGTTTTGATCGCCTGTTGAGGCGTGACAAAATACCGTGTCATTCTTTTATCGGTAATTAGGATTTGATTTTCTTCTTCTAATTGTCTGATGAAAATTGGTAATACACTGCCGCTGCTTCCAAGCACATTCCCTCCTCGAATGCATAAGAACCTAGTGGGCGAACCCATTTCGTTTGCATACAGAATCAGTTTTTCCCCAAGTGCCTTTGTCATTCCATACGTATTAGCCGGGTCTGCTGCTTTATCTGTAGAAACGTAAATTACTTTTTTGACTTGGTTCTTTATGGAAGCTTCAATTACATTTTGTGTTCCAACTATATTCGTTTTTATAGCTTCTAAAGGATTTTCCTCACAAACGGGTACATGTTTAAGTGCAGCTAAGTGAAACACATAATCTACCCCAGCACAGGCTGAAGAAAGTGCACTTTTATCTCGTATATCCCCAATATTAAATTGTATTCTTGTATCTGCAAAACTTCTTCGCATCATGACTTGTCTATTTTCATTTCTTGAAAAAACAATAATTTTCCTAGGGTCAAGAAGAAGAAGTTGTTTGATTAGTTCAATTCCCCATGAGCCTGTCCCCCCGGTTATCAATATTGTTGTATTGGTAAACACTATTTTTCCTCCCTAATAATTGATTGATTTTTTAGAGTCATTCGCTATATTTGGTCATGTACGCAAACGAACCCCGCTTAACACCTCTTTCCATAAGTCATGATTTCCTTCCCATTTATCTTTATTAGGAAACTCAATCGAACAAACTTTTTCTAAAGGCCAACTTTTTTCTACAATTCCTTGGACATATGTGTGGTTAATGAGTAAAATGCTGAAGTCGTGTTTTACTAATTTAGAAAGGACATCTTGTAAAACTGCCGCGTCCTCTAGCGACCCTTCTGTTCGGACAAATAGTATTCGTTTGGCATTATCCATTTCTGAAAGAAAGCGCTGAATTCTTCGTTCGTATTTTTCCATTACTTCCGCATAGGCACCTAAATAAGTTAGTGTATTTTTTTCTCCATCAAAATCATGATTGGAAACAAGATTATAGCCATCATCTGAAACGCATATAAATGTATCAGCATATCCGATAACACGTAGATTGTCATAATCGAGGAAACCTATAAATCGATTTTCTAATAGCTCATTTACCTGGGATAGTTCAGGACTGGCCATCCAATCTAGAACGCCTGAGTAAGGTCTTAAGTTATTTTTTTTCAGTTGGATGGAGGCTAAGCAAAGATCTCCTAGACTAAATATGGCATCATATTCTCCTTTAAGTTGACTTAAATCCATTTGTTTCACCCCCTTTGTCTTGCGTTATAAGGCGTCGTATACACCTTATTTAATAGTTAATGCGACACAATGAAAGAGAGCAGGGGCTAGTTTCCTATAAGTAGAAAATATTTTTATGCAGTGAAAAAGATAACCTCGGAATTTTCCGAGATTATCTTATAAAGGAGCGTTAAGGAGTAGGTGGGGGAGGATTACTTCCAGTTAAGATGTATTCTGTTTGTTGTTTGGTAATAGTAATGATGCTATTTGTATTTAATAGAACATCCAGTAAACTGTCTTCAATCGTGGTAAATTCGATACTGCTATATAAATCTCCAGCTGCTATCGTAAATAACAAAATTCCATTTAAAAAACTATCTGTCTCGTTTCCATAGGTAATAGTAACGGTTTCTCCTGCCTCTAATGTAAAAGATTCTGAGCCGTCTTGGTTCACCGGGTTTTCTCCAGCCCTGATGAAAAGTGTAACTTGAAAGTTTGCTGTTGTTTCATTAATGAACGTTTTTGTACCTGCCACAGGTTTCCCTCCTTTTAAACAAAGATAGTCTATCCTATTCTCGTTTGTAAGATTGCTACGGGAAAAATAGTATAAATATAATCTTCTTCAAACAAAAAAAGACAGGTTACCCTGTCTAATCTGATACTATCTCTGGATGAAAGTTGACTGTCTCCATAATAATTGGTGTACCTTTAGGAATTTCAGAAGCTTCTGGGAGAGAGATAAGTAAGGAGCCTATTCCATCCTCTCCGGCAGTATATGAAAAGTTTTCATCCATCTGTAGTACGCCATTTATATATACATTAAAATAGCTATTATTTAAATTTAGAGTTGGTAATGATTGTGTCGTTTCCCCTTGATCATCTAAAAAATCTGAGGCACTAATCTTATGAGTGGTAACATCTGTTATTGTTTCTGGTACCTCATGAAAATAACGAGCGACAGTGGGTGAAGTTGAAATAGTTTGTTTTGGCGTAATAGCTAATTTAACAATTTTTAAAGCCAAGCGTGTTCCTCCTTTTTATTTCTCTTTCAACATATGACTCAAAGTGGGTAGGAGTTATGGGCGGATGAGTATTTCTTGAAAAATGAGAAAAAGGTCCTAAGGTAAACACATTTTTGATTTTAAATGGATACACTAACTTTACTTCAGTTGGTAGGAGGGAAGAAATGAAAAACCAACCGTACGTTCCACGGAAAGCATCTGCTTATTTTTCACAGCCTTTAATCATTCCCTTAACGGTAAATAAGGCAGAGTCCAAGGTATTAAACCATAGAGAGGTTATTACGACTGAATTTTTTGTGTTATCCGATGGTGTAAAGAAAGTATATACAGAACAGGATGCTATTACTGGGTACGGCAATCAACAAATTGTGAATCCGATAACTGTTTCCTACATGAATCTTTTTATTAACGGGGTTTTACAACCGAAAGTAAATTATCGAGTAACTGAGGGAATGTTGGTCTTATTAACAGAAGATGCACCTGAAAAGGGGTGTCCTATTATTCTTCAAATGATTCAAATTTAATAGCCCACACACAGTAGAGCTAATAGAAATAAATATAGAGTATGCGGTTAAACGGGGAGATGTATAACTTGAAAATTTTGCTAGCCACATATTGGTCTATTCCCCATTTAGGTGGAGTTTGGAACTATATGGTTCAATTGAAAAAGAAGTTAGAACAACTTGGGCATGAAGTTCATATGCTTGGGTATGATGAGGACAATTTGAATATCCATATGATTGGCACAGATAAAAAGATATCAAGAGACAAGTTGTTGCCTTTACTTCAAGCCAAAATAAACAAAGATAATTATCCGGAAATTTATGAAAATAAATTAGTCGAATACACAGAGTTTCAACGATATATTTTCGAATTAGGAACAGCTTACTTTGGTTTAGATAATTATGATTTGATACACACACAGGATGTTATTGCTACAGCTTGTATTGATCGAATTCGTCCCAAACATATACCAATAGTTGCTACTTTACATGGTTCTGTAGCTCATGAAATTCATCATCAATTAACTACTATTCATAAAACCCCTAATTCTTATATTGCGAGAGCGTATTACGATGATTTAGAACAACTGGGAGCAAATGCAGCAGAAATAACCATTGTAGCGAACAACTGGTTGAAAAATATATTAATCGATGAATTTAAAGTGGTAGAGGAACAGATAAAAATACTTCATTATGGCTTTGATACTGAAAACTTTATAAAACAAATGAAAGTAAAATCACTTATTACACCTCCCAAAAACAAAAAGATGATTATCTATACAGGAAGGCTTACTGATTTAAAAGGAATTCAATATTTGCTAGATGCTTTAGGGAAGCTAAAAAAGGAACGTCAAGATTGGGCTTGTTGGATAGTTGGGTCGGGGGATAGAGAATCTAAACTTCGGGTTAAAAGTAAGGTGCTTGGTTTAGATGATTACGTTCAGTTTCTAGGGAAGCGTGACGATGTTCCGGCTTTATTGGGAAAAGCAGATGTTTATGTATTGCCAACATTATTAGAAAACCAACCACTGTCACTAATTGAAGCACAGATTGCAGGGAAAGCCACAATAGTCAGTGATGTCGGCGGTCTGCCTGAAATGGTACAGCATAAGGTGACAGGTTTATTGACGCCACCAGGGGATTCTAATATGTTGTTTGAAAACTTAAACTTACTACTAAGTGATGAACAGCTAAGAAAGAAACTGGGAACTAATGCAAAAAAATGGGGCATGACGCATTGGTCTATTGATCAAGGCATAAAAAGTTTACTAGAAGTGTATAATGAGGCTGTTTCAATTAGGAAGAATGGTGACCAAGATGTCTCGAATAATCCAATACATTAAGCTTTTTATTATCGCTCTATTTTACAAATGTAAGAACTGGTGGGAGAGCATCTGGAATTCAAAAAGAAACTCGGCTGTAACGGAAAAAATAAAAGAAGACACTATTATTTCATCGGAAAATTATAACTCCAGGTTTACTAGTAATGGAATGGAGTCAGAGGTAGCTATTGTAAAAGAGGTTTGGGATCAGATAGACAGTTCCATTCCAAAGGAAACAGTGTTTCCGAATCCTTCTACGCTTGACTTGTTTAAACCGATGAAGTCAGATTACTATAGCTTGTTGTTTCCATATTCACCAGCTACTCCAAACTTATTCGTGGATCGTTCTATATGGACAGAAATTCTAAGTCATTTGCCGGAAGAGTATGAGATTCCTCCAACTATCACGATAAAATTAATGAAACCAATGAGTAGTGAGTATTACGAGGATATATTCTCTCCCTCAAAAGCAAATACAAAAGTGTTTGTAGATAATCGAGTGTGGGAAGAAATTATGAAAAATCTCCCTGATTCCTACGCTGTTCCCAACTCTCAAACAAATATGGAGGTATGGACTAAGCGACGGAACATGGCTTCTCCTATCATTATGAAACACCAATTTAACAACAAAAATTCATAACATATACTTGGATGAATGATTCTATTATGATTCATTCATTTTTTTTAGGACTATGCAATTCAGCTGAAACTTGCATTAGATAGTGATAGACTTTCATTTTTCGCAGGCGCACGTCCCCATCTTTCTGTTCAACTTGCATATATTATGGAAAAGCCAAAAGGAGATTGAGCATGAAAGTAATAGTTTCAGGGGGGGCAGGCTTCATAGGCTCTCATCTTGTTGATGCACTTATAGACAGAGGTATTGAGGTTCATATTATAGACAATTTGGTGTCCGGCCAGAAGGAAAATATCAATCCACAAGCACAATTATATGTCGTCGATATATGTAGCGAGGAAGCAAGTAAAATCATAATGAATATTCGACCAGATGCATTTTATCACTTAGCTGCACAAGCGGATGTTGGGAAATCTGTACAATATCCTAAGTATGATGGTGACGTAAATATTATTGGAACATTAAATATGTTGGAAGCTTGCCGTAAAGCAAAAGTGGGGAAATTTATTTTTGCCAGTACCTCGGCAGTATACGGAAATTTAACCAATGAGTTACTTTCGGAAGAAGAAATCACAGTCCCTGCTTCCTTTTATGGACTGTCCAAGTTAACTGCAGAGTCTTACATAAGGCTTTTCTATGAGCTTTATAGACAGTCATATACAATTTTAAGATACGCAAATGTATACGGTCCACGGCAATTGCCTAAAGGAGAAGGTGGAGTAGTGTCTGTATTTTTCGATCGACTTCGAAAAGGTGGACATATCAATGTGCATGGCGATGGACAGCAAACGAGGGACTTTATATACGTTAAGGATATTGTAGCTGCCAATATTGCGGCACTGGAGAAGGGTGACCAAGAAACGATACAGATAAGTACATCACAAAGAACATCTATCAATGAAATACTAGCCTTTTTAACAGAAATTCACGGGATTTCCATTCTAAGAGAATTTACCGCTCCAAGAGAAGGCGATATTAAGCATAGCTGCTTATGCAATAATAAAGCTAGAAGTCTCTTAAGCTGGAAGCCACTATATACTATTGAAGATGGGTTGAAAGAAACCTATGCATTTCAACAACCTCTTGAAAGTGATATGACTGGCACATATTTTGAGAGTGAGCAAATGGGATGACTAAGCCGAAGTTATTAATAACCGGTGCAACAGGTTTTACAGGTATTCATGCCTGTCATCATTTCCACCAAGCGGGATACGAAGTAATTGGCGTCTCTAGACAACCATCTAAAATAGAAAGCGATCAAATTCGTATCGAAACATGTGACCTAACCAATAAAAATGAATTAACCGATCTGATACAAAAGAACAAACCAGATAGAGTCCTCCATTTGGCTGGACAAAATCATGTACCCTCGTCATGGACAAATCCAGTTGCCTCTTTAGAAATAAATACTATGTCCACTGCTTACTTGCTGGAAGCCATTCGCCAGCAAGTACCTGAATGTAAAACTTTAGTCGTTGGGTCTGCACTTCAATATGATGTAAATGATATTACAACCCTCAATCATCCATATAGCTTGAGTAAAACTCTACAAGTTTTGATAGCACAATCATGGGAATTATTATATGAAATGAATATTGTTATTGTAAAGCCTTCTAATTTAATTGGTCCTGGAAAGTCTAACGGTGTATGCTCCCTTTTAGCTCTAAAGGTAGCAGAAATGGAGCTACTCGGAGCAGAAAAAGTACTCAGAGTAAATAATTTATTGGCAAGTCGGGATTTTCTCGATGTCCGTGATGCAGTTTTTGGATATGAAATCTTATTTAATAAGGGTCGATCTGGTAGTATACATGATATGACCACGGGATTATCCAGATATTTAAAAGAAGTTACTAGTAGTCTGCAGGCCATTTCAAGTGTTAGTTTCACCGTAGAGTCTGTAGAGGATAAATTAGAAGTGAAAGTGAGCACCCCCCCTTCAGATCTTTTAATAGAAAATATGCAAGCTCTCATCCCGTTTGAAAAGTCAGTGGAGGATATTCTAAATTATCAGCGCAACCTGCTCATATAGATGGTAAAATCTATTTGTGTAGCCAGTTTCGTAAGCGATGCTCATGAATTTGTAATATTCATGAGCATTGCTTTGTGGTGTGAGTAAGAATGCAATTCATAATTTAGATGGGAAAGGTGACATTCATGAATATATCGGCAATGCTCCAAATGGCACTTTCTATGGCCATATTTGGTTCTATAGGATTTTTTACAGGAAATACTGGTATCCCAGCAGCAGAATTGGTCTTTGTTCGTTGTATTTGTGCGACAGTTTTTTTAGGCTTTTGTTGGTTAATAACCGGTCGGTATAAGGTGGAAGCTTGGAAAAAGTCAGAGGTTTTACAGACGCTAGTTTGTGGAGTGTTTTTAGTGCTGAATTGGGTTTTTCTATTTATAGCTTTCGAAAGAATGTCCATTACGATAGCCATTTCTATTTATAATCTTGCACCAATCTTTGTATTAATATTAGGAACTATACTTTTGAAGGAAAAGATGTCAGTACAATCGTTGCTAGCAATAATTGTCTGCTTCCTCGGTAGTGTTTGTATTATAGGGTATGACAGTATTGGGACGTTCTCAGACTTTATAGGGTCAGGGTTTGTATGGGCTATACTTTCTGCATTTTGCTATGCAATGACCATGCTGCTTGGTAAAGGGATTAGCGGATTAAGTGCCTTTGCGATGACATTTATCCAGACCGGAATCGGAATTGTAATTCTATTGCCTTTTATGGACTTTGATGTGTTTCAAGGTTTGACCGAATCCAATTGGCTGTACATATTAGGAACAGGTTTAATACATACAGGTTTTGTATACTACTTATTTTTTAATAGTTTAAGAAAGTTATCGACGGTTGTCATTTCTGCTTTAGTTTTTGTCGACCCTATTGTTGCAATTTTATTAGATACAATTTTATTGGATTTCCGCCCTTCTGTATTGCAATCCGTCGGAATATTGCTAGTCTTTGGAGGGATTATTTATACTTTAATTGGTCCGAAGCCACTAACTTATAAAATAGATTAATTGTTTCCCGGGAAATAATAAAGTCGAGTTATGGTATATTTTTTACAGGAGGGATTTCGTGGCTAACTATACATATGAACAACCTATTGATATTGAGGAGACTCCGAAAACCTCTGTTTATAACGAAAAGGGAGAAATCGTTTATACATTTCAACGATATTATTCGAACAGTTTTAAAAAAAGGCTAGATAAAGTAATGGATTACCGCTACTTTCTTTGGTATAACGTTTACGACACAAAAGGTCAGTTAATATTTATGTGTAAGAAAATATCTCGTAAAGGAAAGGTCTATTTTGAAGCGTTCGACAAAATCGAACATAAGAAATATATAGTTGCGTATGACAAGTGGAAAGAGCTCGTCCCAGATTTACTAATCACGGATGGTAATATACAGATTAGATTAGACAAGGAAATGGAAGATTGGTCTAAATTTGTTTATAATGAAAATGAGATTGCAAGGTGGAAAGCAAATCTTGATGGGGTATTTAAAATTCAACTTGAAGTGAAGGACAATTCTCCTGTAAATAATGCAGCATTCTTTATCGCAATTTGTCAGTGTGCTTTGTTTATAGGATCTTAATATAAAATATTTAAATAGATCAAGGGGTGAGCAGTATGAGTATTTACGATATTAAAGTAAAAAAATCAGATGGCGAAGAGTACGAGTTAAATGAGTACAAGGGAAAGCCAATGCTCATTGTTAACACGGCTACTAAGTGCGGTCTAAGCGGTCAGTTTGATGGACTTGAAAAAATATATAATGATTATAAGAGTGATGGACTCGTTGTACTAGGATTCCCTTCCAATCAATTCAAACAAGAATTAGGCAATGCGAAAGAAGCGGAACAAGCATGCCGAATGAGCTATGGTGTCACATTTCCTATGCATGAAATGACGAAACTTAACGGAAAAGATGCACATCCATTATTTCAGCATTTAACGACAAATAGCAAAGGATTCTTATCAAGTAGCATTAAATGGAACTTCACTAAATTTCTTGTCGATAAAAATGGAGATATTATTAAAAGATACGCACCAACAGATAGCCCAGAATCGATAAAAGCAGACATTGCAAAAATAATTTTGACTTAAATATTAAAACCTGAATAGGGGATATTCAAGTTTTTTTATGTTTGAAATTAGAAATGGTAGGGAATAACAGGAAAAAAAGATGAAATGGGGAGATACGATGGGGGAATTAGTAGAAAAAGAACAAACACTTTTAGCGTATTATATATGTAACTTCTTAGAAAAAAACGAAAAAAACGCAGATGAACTTGGTGAAGTTTTATCGAAAGCATTAGGGAGTAATTTGACTGAAATTCAGGATGAACTGAATGACAAAGGTTTATTGAGTGATCATGATAAAATGATTACCAATGAGGGGATATTATATATAGATAATATATTACACATTCAATCCGATGCTGTAGAAGGAAACAAATTAGCGTATGTGAAGGATAACCTTTTAACATATGAAATAGAGTTATCTGTTCCAGAAATCAAAGAATATATTTATAAGCATGTCGGAATTGAATAATATATAGTACACGTTTGACTTCTTACGAATAGTCAAACGTGTTTTTTGAAAACCAGAAAGTATATACTTTCTGGCTCTTGCTTCAGACTTGCGAAAAAAGCCAAGGAGCACCTTTAGCATTCTTCTAGCGCTTTACCTAGCAGTACCCAATGTCAATCATAGGACTGACTACGTAAACTTAGGCACCCTGCGTTTTTCTATTAAGTAACCTATAGGAGAAATTCATTTTCTATGGTAAGATTCTTCTTATTAAAAATTCAGGATAAAGAAGGAGTCGCAGTGGTAGTTACTAAAAAGAACAATTTAGGTGAAAGGTTAAGCTTATTCACTTTGACTTGGCCAATATTTTTAGAAGTATTCTTATTTATGTTAATGGGGATTGCAGATACATTTATGCTCAGTGCCCTTTCGGATGATGCCGTATCAGGAGTAGGAGCAGCAAATCAGTATATTCATATAGCTATCTTAGTATTAGAAGTTGTCGGAAATGGAGCGGCAATTGTTGTTTCTCAATATTTAGGCTCGAAGCGATATATAGAAGCATCGAAAATTTCCGGCTTGGCAGTAACATTAAACTTATGTGTGGGGATTCTCCTTAGTATCGGTTTCATTATATTTTCTAAAAGTATGATGACTGCGATGAATTTGCATGGGGATGTGTTAGTCCATGCTCATCAATATTTGACTATTGTCGGCGGGGCAATTTTTTTGCAGGCAATTATTAATGCTCTTGCGGCTATTATTCGTGTGCATGGTTATACGAAGCAGACTATGTTTGTTTCTCTTGGGATGAACATTATTCATGTTATAGGAAACTATGTATTGATTTTTGGGAAATTTGGTTTTCCAGAATTAGGTGTACAAGGTGCTGCTATTTCATCTGTTCTAAGTCGTTTTATAGCGTTACTGGTATTCTTCTGGTTGCTTTACCAAGTGATGGAGTATCGAGTACAAGTTCATTATTACTTCACAATGTCCAAAGAGTATATTAAAAAGATTTTACGAATTGGCCTTCCATCTGCATTTGAACAGATCTTATATCAAGGCTGTCAAATTGTATTCTTATACTACGTTACTTATTTAGGAGCCGAATCATTAGCGGCAAGGCAATACGCTGTGAATATATCGATGTTCACGTACTTATTTGCTATCGCAATTGGAATGGGAACAGCGATTATTGTCGGACGTTTTGTAGGTGCAAATGAAAAAGAAGAAGCATATAAATCCGTATGGTTTAGTGTGAAGTGGGCTATCGTTTTTACGATAACAATGGTAACGATCGTAATAATCCTACGTTATCCATTAATGGGTCTATTCACCGACAATAAGGAAATTATTGAAATAGGAGCATCTGTGCTACTACTAAGTTTTATATTAGAAACTGGGCGCACAATAAATATAGTAATTATCAATTCTTTGCGTGCTGCTGGTGATGCAACTTTCCCAGTATTTATGGGAGCCTTATCTATGGTAATGATGAGTTTGCCATTAGGCTATTTTTTAATCTTTGTATTGGATTTAGGTTTAGCTGGAGTTTGGCTAGCAATAGCAGCGGATGAATGGACTCGTGCCACAATTATGTACTTTAGATGGAAAAGCAGACGCTGGGAAAGGTTCGCTCTTATACAGCCAACGTTAGAAGAAGATGGACTAAGAGAGAGCTAGGCAGATTCCTGTCTAGTTCACTCTTGGTCTTTTTTTCTACTCGCAAAGCTTGGTGCTGTATGTGAAGTGATTCATGAATTCGGCAAACGGTTGAGAAACACTCTAGATCCTACAGATTGTGTTGCAAGACTAGGCGGCGATGAGTTTATCGCTTTGTTGACAAATATTGATAGTGGAGAACAAGTTATGAAAAAAGCAGAAAGTGTTCAACAAGCAATCAGTGCTCCTTGGACAATCCAAGGCAACTTATTGAACATCACAACGAGTATTGATATTGCACTATCGTCGATACAAGGTACTACAACAACATCTATTTTTAAAGAAGCTGACAAAGCTATGTATGATGCGAAAAATGCTGGTAAAAACTTAGTTCGTTTTAATCGCTCTAACTAAAAAAACATCTTTGGTAGAGAATTTGACTGAAGATGGTTTTTTAATTAGATTAAAGTTAATAGTTGATATTGTATAGAAAAATGAGCTTGGAGAAGCATTTCTAAGTTTATTTTTATCTATCTTTTTTTGCTAAAGCACCTCGTTAGTGAGATAAGTACCTAATTACCAATCTGGTCCATCATTACTATCAGTCACTTTAAGGCTAATTACATTATAAAGAGTTGTACATTCATTTTAATTATCATTACTTATTTGATTTCCTCAGCCAACTCCAAAATAATTCCCTCTGGACCACGAACGTAGCATAATTTATAACTTTCTTCATATTGCTGTATCTCACTAAAGATTTCCGTACCTTTCTTTTTCAAGTTGGCAACAACAGCTTCAATATCTTCAACAGTAAATGCAATATGTCGGATGCCCAGTGTATTTGCAAAGGTTTGCTGAATATCATTTTCATCTGACGGTGAATAAAATTTGATTAGCTCTATCCATGTCTGGCCGTCGGGCATTCCCAATCCTACACACGCTACTTTAGCGTCATTAAGCCCAACTGCATATCCCATCAACTCTCCTTCCATTTCCCATTCCCCTTTTACCTCAAGTCCAAAATCGAGAAAAAACTCTTTAGCGGCAGAGAGATCATTTACGATTACACTCACATGATCTATTTTTTTGATCTTCAAATTTCATACCTCCTATGTTCCTGTTATTTCAAAACCTGTATTCGTGTAAGGTTTGTTTGTATTCTAATTCGCTTAAAACAGAAAATATCCTTCTTCAAAAAACCTGCTGCTATAGTACTATAAGAAAAAAGGCTTTACTCCTTCTTGAAGTAAAGCACTCGTTAACTGAAGAAGAAAAGTGAAGCTTATTCAACACTCGTGCCCGTTTGAAGAAATATATTCCCTTCGATACAAGAATAAACTCTATCATTAAGGGAATTATATCTTTCAAAAGGTGGTGTACTGATGAATAAAATTATATTATCCACTTTTACTTTTCTTTTACTCATTTTTAACGGAACAGCTGCAGAAGCAAATCCAAAGACTGAAGCAATACCCCAAAACCAATTCCCAAGTTTAATGGAAAGAGCATTTATGAGGAGCCTTGATGAAACTATCCTTGATATAATGAGTAATCATGGGGATAATCAGTTATTTGAATACGGGAGAATAGAAAAAATATCTGGAAACGATCCATATGACGTCTCGTTAAGGGTCATCGGGTTTGAAGGGGCGCATAACCCACCATATAAATTAATTCGTATGACCATTCGAATACCTGGAGATAAGGGTGCTAATTATAGCGTTTTGTCGTATTCTCATCGTCTTATCTCTGACAAAGAATTTGATAAGCTAACTGAATACGCTACATATGATTAGAGTGGCTATCCTAAAAAATTATATGTTTTTCGCAACCTGACCTTATTGTTGAACCCGAGTTAAACAGCACTATTCAAGTAACCTGCTTCGTTAATTGAAGTGACCAATTTCACAATCTTAATATTTATTCTAACGTATATATCCAGTGCCAATGTAATGTAGGGAAACCCATTCGTTATATACATTTACGATTAATCAACCTATTCCTTTAACAGAGCCTTTTCTTAAAAAGAAAGTATCTTATCTTTATAGGATGGCGGGATAAATGTCATAAGATTACCGAAGAAAAAAGAAGATGGTCGTGACGTCAGTCACGACCATCTTCTTTAAAAAATCAACCGGTAATAATATAGCAACAAGACTGTCAAAGCCTACTGAAAACTGTAGAAACAGGCTTTGACATTAAAGGAACAAATATTTTTTTCGCCAGTTTTTCTTATAACCTTGCTAGAAGTGCAAACACTACTTTTCTCTTTTTAAAGAACCTTATGCTAACAAATAGAAAGTACCTTTAACTTCTTCAATTGTTCTACTGCTCTTCTTAGTACTTCAATATCCTGTACTAACGCAACACGAACATAGCCTCTTCCAGCGGATCCAAATACTGTTCCTGGTACCATTACGACACCAGTTTGATCAATTACTTCGAAGACAAAATCCTTGTCATTCATCTCATAAGGATATTTTGCCCAAACGAACATCCCTCCAGTAGAAGGTGCGACTTTCCAGCCAAGTTCAGTTAATGCGTCCGTTAGGAAATGATGTCTCTCTGAAAATATTTTGCGCAAACGATCTGTTATTTCCTCTGCATGGTTTAAGACAACAATACCAGCCTCCTGAATAGGTCCATAAATTCCGAAGTCTAAATTGGACTTTAGCTGTTTCATAATTTCGATCATCTCAGCGTTTCCTGCGATATAAGCAATCCTTGTTCCAGCAAGGCTAAAGCTTTTCGATAAAGAGTTGATCTCCATCCCTACGTCTAACGCGCCTGGTGTAGAGAGGAAACTGCTTGGTGAATCCCCGGTAAAATAGAATTCCGAATAAGCCGCATCATGTAGGATAACTACATTGTATTTCTTGGCAAAGGCAACGACCTTTTTAAAGAACATTGGATCAGGCATTGCCGGAACCGGATTCCCTGGTAAATTTAATATCATTAGTTTTGCTTTGTTAGCAATCTCTTCTGGTATTGCGTCTAAATCAGGTAAAAACTTGTTTTCTTCTAATAGCTCCATATAATAGGGTGCAGCACCGGCAAGTTTAATACCAGCATCATATGCTACATAACCTGGGTTTGTCGTAAGAATGATATCTCCTTCGTTACAAAAGGCAATTGGGAGATGAACGAGTCCTTCTTGGGAACCCATTGTTTGAACAATTTGCTTCTCTGGATCCAATAAAACATTGGAGCGACGTTTATAATAATCTGCAACAGCTTCATTGAAGCGTCTAGTTCCAGTAAGTGTATAACCATACGAATCTGTTGCATAGCTAAGATCTGATAATACTTTTCTAGCACGTTCATCAGGTGGAAGGTCGGGACTACCTAAGCTTAAATCATATAATTCAAAGCCTTGAGCTTCCTTGGCAGCAGCGGCGGCTTTTAAATCACCAAAAATAGCTTTTTCAAATAATGACATTTTAGTAGATGGTTGGACCTTCAATATAAGCACTCCTAACGCTATATAAATTTTTATGTTTTATCATATCACAATTTTCAATAAAATAGGCAAAGTTATTAATGCAAACTGAAAAAGCTACCATCCTTCACCTGAAGAGATGGTAGCTTTTCATTAGTTAAGAAAATAAGTTTAAAGCAACAATCCTTATGAAAGAACAAAATATGCAAATAATACAGATCGAATGATTAAAAATGTATAGACTTGTATATCCTTTTTTAAGAAGTTCCGAGTAAGATCATTATCTTTAAGGAGACAATCTATATGACAGAAAAACCAAAAAACTATTCAAGAAGAGACTTTTTAAAAACCACAGGGATTGCTACTGGAGCTTTAATAGGTGGTGGTCTGATCGGGGGGTTCGTAGGATTAAATGCAAATAAGACAGACCAAAATGTATCGGATACAGGCACTACAAATCATGAAATGGCATCTAACCAGGGATTTCAATTCTTTCAAACTCAGAGAGAGTTTGATGTGCTTTCAAATGCTACAGAACGGATTTTGCCAAAAGATGATTTAGGACCAGGGGCAATTGATTTGGGGGTAGCTTATTTTATCGATCGTCAACTAGCTGCGCAGTATGGGAGCAATACGAAAGAGTATATGCACGGTCCATTTGCTGTAGGTGCTAAAACCCAAGGATATCAAAGTCGTTTGACGAGAGCATCCATTTTTAGGCAAGGAATTGCTAAGTTAGAAGAAGAGGCTAAAAGCAGATTTGACAAAGGATTTTCCAGTTTAGAGGCCGAACAAATGGATGAAATTTTAACTGCTTTTCAAAATGATGAAGTTGCAATGACAGGAGTTACTTCAGCATTTTTCTTCCGCTTGCTTCGAACGGCGACGTTGGAGGGGGCCTATGCGGATCCTATGTACGGGGGCAACCGAAATATGGCGGGTTGGAAGATGAAGGAGTTTCCTGGTCATCAAATGGCTTATATTAATGTAATTGAAGAGGATAAGTTCCAAAAAATTGAGCCAAAGTCACTTGGCGGAATGTAAAGGAAAGAAGAGGGATATTACTATGGCTAATACATTACCAAAAGTAGATGTTGTTGTGGTTGGTTTGGGCTGGACCGGCGGAATCATAGCTGCAGAATGTGCTAAAGCAGGGTTAAAGGTGATTGGTTTAGAAAGAGGAAGAAAAAGAGGGACAGAGGACTATCAAAAAATACATGATGAATATCGTTATGCTGTTCGTTATGAATTAATGCAAGACTTATCTAAAGAGACAATTACGATTCGAAATAACCGGAAGATGCCTGCATTACCAATGAGACAGTTGAGTTCTTTCTTACTCGGTGAGGGGCTAGGCGGTTCGGGAACACATTGGAATGGACATACATGGAGGTTTTATCCGTATGATTTTCAAATTAAAACGATGACTGATGAAAAATATGGTCCCAATAAATTATCCAGTGATTATTTGCTTCAAGATTGGGGAGTTACCTACGATGAGCTAGAACCTTATTTTTATAAATATGATCAAACTGCAGGGATTTCTGGAGAAGATAAAAACCCTTTTTGGGGGAAGAGAGCTCAAGACTTTCCTACTCCACCTATGAAAAAGACTGCCATTTTGAAAAAGTTTGAAGGAGCAACCAAATCACTAGGATATTCGCCGTTTATGCTACCTTCAGCTAATTTATCGGAAGCCTATACGAACCCAGATGGGGAGGTTATTAATGCATGCCAATACTGTGGTTTCTGTGAGCGATTTGGTTGTGAATATGGAGCAAAAACATCTCCCGAAATAACCGTTATTCCTACCGCTGAAAAGACTGGGAACTACGAATCAAGGTTTCATGCAAATGTAATGGAAGTCATAAAAAATGGAAATAAAGTCACTGGGGTAAGATATTTGGATACAGAGTCTGGAGAAGAATTTATCCAAGAAGCAGAGGTAGTTGTTCTGGCAAGCTACGTTATGAATAATGCCAAGTTACTCATGGTATCTAATATTGGGCAACAATATGACCCTGAAACTGGAAAAGGTACACTTGGTAAAAATTATTGCTATCAAATCTTACCTGGTGCAACTGGGTACTTTGAAGATCAAATGAACACATTTATGGGGGCGGGGGCCCTTGGCATGTCCATCGATGATTATAATGCGGATAACTTTGATCATAGTGATTTAGACTTTATTCATGGTGGTAGCATTTCCATAACCCAAACCGGCTATAGACCTATCGAAACGAACCCAATACAACGAGGTACAGCAACCTGGGGAGCAGAGTTTAAGAAAAATTCTATCTACAATTACACTCGTACATTATCAGTTGGAGCTCAAGGTGCCTCGATGCCACATAAGGAAAACTACCTTTCCTTAGATAGTAAATACAAGGATGCTTACGGGATACCGCTACTCCAAATGACTTATAATTTTACGGATCAGGATAGAGCTTTGCATAAGTATATTACAGAAGTATCAGCAAATATTATGAAGGAAATGGGAGCGAAAACGGTAGAAGGTAAGGATGTCATTACTGACTACGATATTGTCGGCTATCAAACAACTCATAATACGGGAGGGACTATTATGGGGGCTAATCCTGAAAATAGTGTAGTAAATACATTTTTACAACATTGGGATGCAGAGAATTTGTTCGTAGTAGGGGCAGGAAATTTCCCCCATAACGGAGGGTATAATCCGACAGGAACAGTGGCAGCACTAGCCTATAAAAGTGCGGAAGGAATTATTAAATATAGTAAATCAGGTGGTTCGCTTGTTTAATATATAATAATTTTTAGTATGATTAAAATGTCAGAACTCAATAATATAAAGAAGCCAACTATTACTGCTAAAATAGTTGGCTTTTTGATTTGTTATTAAGGAGAAAAAACCAAAATGATTTAGTACAAATAGTTGAGTTTATGGTATGATTAATCTAATAACCAGGTACTAATAACAGGTATAATATACGCGAAAAATAAATTGGAGGTACTATATGAGAGACTTAATACAATTAAAAGATAAAAATGTTGTTGTTATGGGAGTAGCGAATGAGCGCAGCTTAGCATGGGGAGTAGCGAAGTCTTTATTTGAAGTAGGGGCAAATGTTATATTTACATACCGTAAAGAACGCTCCCTTGGAAAAATAGAAAAGCTATTGAAAGATAATAATTTAGAGGCAAAACTAGTAGTAGAATGTGATGTAAATAGTGATGATAGTATTAAGGCTGCCTTCCAACAAATTGGAAAGGAAGTTGGAGTAATCCACGGTGTAGTTCACTCAGTTGCTTTTGCACATGCGGAAGATTTAAAAGGGGACTTTTTACAAACTTCAAGAGAGGGCTATGCTTTTGCACAAGATACAAGTGCTTATTCACTAATTGCTGCAGCTAGAGAAGCAACGCCTTTTATGACGGAAGGTGGATCTATCGTAACAATGACATACTTAGGTGCTGAACGTGTATTAGAAGGCTACAATGTAATGGGAATCGCCAAAGCATCTCTAGAAGCATCTGTTAAGTATTTGGCTTTGGACCTTGGGAAAAACAATGTACGTATAAATGCTATTTCTGCCGGAGCAGTTCGCACACTGGCAGCAAAAGGAATCTCTTCTTTCAATACAATTTTGCATCAAATTGAAGAAAAGTCTCCGTTAAAACGAAACGTGACGCAACAAGAAGTAGGAGATATGACCGTTGCACTCTTAAGTAATTTATCAAGTGGTGTAACAGGCGAGGTTATCTTTGTAGATTCTGGCTATAATATTATGGGCTAAATTAATATTCAATCATAAAAGCGGTGGAAGATGATTTAATCATTTTCCACCGCTTTTAATCTTAATCTCAGAAAATCTACGACGTGATCGTTGTCTAAATATAAAACGTGTAATCCTCTGGTAACTCACGTTTTAAGAATTTCTTCGTGCGTTCTTCTTTTGGGCTTACGAAAATATCATGAGGTGTACCTTCTTCAACTACTACTCCACCATCCATAAAGATAACTCAGTTCGCGACATCTTTTGCAAAGGACATTTCATGTGTAACGACTAACATAGTAGTACCTTCATTGGCAATATTTTTCATGACCGTTAGTACTTCTCCAACCAACTCGGGGTCTAATGCAGAGGTTGGTTCATCGAATAGAATAATATCGGGGTTCAATGCTGCTGCTGACCGCCAGAAAGCTGACTAGGATAGGAATCATATTTGTCCGATAAATCTACCTTTTCCAAAGCTTTTTTACCAATATCAATTGCTTCGTATTTAGGTATTTTACGACGATAATGAGACCCTCCGTTACATTTTCGAGAGCTGTTTTATTATTGGATAAATTATAATTTTGAAATACGAAAGCTGTATTTTGTCGAATGGTGTGGATATCTTTTTTAGAGGCATCATGCAAATTTACTTGTAAATCGCCAAAAGTTGCCTTACCACTATCGGCTTTTTCTAAAAATTTAATGCAGCGTAGTAAAGTAGTCTTACCAGAATCACTCAACTGCTGCTAATTTTAAATACTTTTTCATGTTCATTCTCCTTATCATTTCACTTAGTTTTTATTTTTAACTTCTTCTAACGCCGAAAGTGCCAGCTTTTTAATGGTCATATCATCCATAGGAGGATTATGGAGTCCTGCTCGGACATCTCGGTAATAACGTTGTAGTGGATTTGCTCGTTGCAAGCTTTTGGCTCCAACTAATCGCATCGCTTTGTCGACAATAGTAATAGCAGAATTAGTAACAATATGCTTCGCCACGCTTACTTCGTTGGATAGTAAATCTTTTGTAGACTCATTGTCATAGGCAGAAGCAACACCGTATATGACTATTCTAGCCTTCGTAAGCTCTAAATCTATTTCTCCGATGAGCTGCTGAACATTAGGTAGCTGTGCTATAGGTCCATCCAGGCTATTTGGTGAATGGGTATTGGCAAAATGTACTGCATAGTCTCTTGCTGCTTGTGCAATTCCTAGGTAAGTCGCTGGTATATGTAATAGCCAACCGTTTATCTTCCCGCCACTAGCGAATTCAGGGAGCTCTACTAAATACGATTCATGAACGATTACGTTATTTAGTACTAAGTCGTTACTGCTCGTTCCGCGCATGGATATTACGTCCCAGGTTTCTTCAATGGAAAGACCCTCTGTATTACGAGGAATAAGGAAGAAGCCAACTCTTTCTTTTTCCTCAATCCAAGCAGATGTTAAAAAGTAGGAAAGTACAGGGGAAGCGGTCGTAAATATTTTACGTCCATTTAATACCCAAGAATCTCCGTCTTTTATGGCAGTAGTTCCTGGTCTCCCTCCACGCGTCGGACTTCCAGTTTGAGCCTCACTAACAGAACGATTTACGAGTGCCCCGTTAAATACTTCTGCCGCAAAAAAGTCTAGTTTCTCCTTCGTCCATAGTTTGTTTTCGAATAATTCACCAACTACACCTAAGCTCCAACCTACAGATAAAGCCGTATTGGCATCAAAGCTAGCAAGTGTTTCTTGTAGAAGAACCATATCGTAGACAGAAAACCCTTTGCCACCATACGATTCGGGTAGAGTAAGGCTTGCATATCCAAGTTTGATTAGATCCTCTACATTTTCTTTTGGGAAAATAGATTGTTCATCGATTTGGGCGGATTTGCTTTTAAACTTATCTTCTAACTCATATAAACGGCTAATCCATAGTTGCTGTTTTTCCGTTTTAATGTACAAATTATTCAAGTTGTCATCTCCTTTAATTAAATTATTCCTATTTGTTAAGTCGGTATTGAAAGGAAATAAAAAACCCTTCTCAAAATGAAAAGAGTAAGTAGTAGATTTATGTACACTTATCTCTCAATTTTCTTGCTGGAAGTAGCACCATACCAATATTTGTGGCGGTTGCTGAAGCATCATCGGACCAGTCCCTCAGCTTCTCTTAATAAGTAGTATGCAGTTGTTGAAATAATCGTACTACTTCATTTTGATGAAGTCAATACTAGTTCTTATCGTTTTACTGTGACTTAGATTTTTCTAACTCTGCTATTTTATGAATTACAAATAAACGCATCTAAGAGGTAATTTATAAAGATGTTTTTACGAAATTTTATGGGGTATTAATAAATGTGAAGATAAATATATAAGGGAGGAATTTAGTTGGATAAGAAAGTAAATGAAAACAGCAAAAATGAACAATTAGAAGAATTCCGTGTAGACGATCAAGGACAAGCAATGACTACCAATCAAGGACTAAAAGTATCGGAGGACGAATTCTCTTTAAAAGCGGGAGAACGAGGACCTACTTTGATAGAAGACTTTCATTTCCGTGAAAAAATGACGCATTTTGATCATGAACGTATTCCAGAGCGTGTTGTACATGCAAGAGGATATGCGGCTCATGGGGAGTTTGAGCTATACGAATCTGCGAGTGAATTTACAAAAGCGAAATTTTTACAAACACCTGGCACAAAGACTCCTGTTTTTGTAAGGTTTTCTACTGTGGCTGGATCACGTGGATCTGGTGAGTTAGCACGGGATGCTAGAGGATTTGCAACGAAATTTTATACGGAAGAGGGAAATTATGATTTAGTAGGAAATAATATTCCAGTTTTTTTTATACAAGATGCTATTAAATTCCCAGACCTAGTGCATGCTTTAAAGCCAGAACCACACAATGAAATTCCACAAGCAGCTACGGCTCATGATACGTTTTGGGATTTTGTTGCAAACAATCAGGAGACGGCGCATATGATAATGTGGGCGATGTCAGATCGTGCTATTCCACGTAGCTTCCGTATGATGGAAGGGTTTGGTGTAAATACATTCCGATTCATTAATGAGGCAGGTAAGTCCCATTTCGTGAAGTTTCATTGGAAACCGTTACTTGGTACCCATTCTGTTGTATGGGATGAAGCACAAAAGCTAAATGGGAAAGATCCGGATTTCCATCGTCGTGATCTATATGATGCGATTGATAATGGGGATTTTCCAGAGTATGAACTTGGTGTTCAACTAATTGCAGAAGATGATGAATTTATATTTGATTTTGATATTTTAGACCCTACTAAACTATGGCCAGAGGAAGAAATACCAGTAAAAATTTTAGGCAAGATGACATTAAATCGTAATGTAGATAATGTATTTGCCGAAACGGAGCAAGTTGCATTTCATCCAGGAAGTGTTGTACCAGGAATAGACTTCTCAAATGATCCGCTACTTCAGGGACGATTGTTCTCATATACAGATACACAATTAATCCGCCTTGGCGGACCTAATTTTCATGAACTACCTATAAATAGACCTGTTTGTCCGTTCCATAATAACCAACGTGATGGATATGGAAGGCAATCGATTAATGTAGGAAGAGTGAGCTACCATAAAAACTCTCTTGCTGGAAATTCCCCAACACCTGTTAGTGAAGCAGAAGGTGGATATACGCATTATCAGGAGAAGATAGATGCTCATAAAGTTCGAGCTCGAAGTGAGAGCTTTAAAGACCATTTCTCGCAAGCTACGTTATTTTGGAATAGCATGAGTGATCCGGAAAAAGAACATATTATTAGTGCATTCAGCTTCGAGCTTGGTAAATGTAAGGAACTGACTGTTCGCCAACAAGTGCTAGAAATGTTCGCGCATGTAGATTTGGATTTAGCAAGTAAGGTAGCGGAAAATTTAGGGCTAGTCGTGCAAGGTGTAAGTACTTCCACTAATACAAAATCTTCCCCAGCTCTTAGTCAGTTGAATACTGTTATGACGCCACAAACTAGGAAAATAGCTGTTTTAGTTGGAGAGGGGTTTGACGAGGATTTAGCAACGATTCTAGCTGATTTAAAAGCAGGTGGAGCAATGCCAGAAATAGTGAGTGATCATCATGGGTCAGTTACTGGAGCGGATGGGACGCTGCTACCGGTAGATCATACTTTCTTAACTGCTGATTCAGTACTATTTGATGCAGTATATGTGGCAAGCTTGCATGGTAAAACGGCCATGTTCGAAAAAGAAGCCTCGTATTTTGTCAAGGAAGCTTATGCTCATTTCAAACCAATCGCTGCTACATTTAGTGGAGAGCAACTAATCGATAATCTTCACTTTACTGGTCAAGCTGGAGTTCTTTGCAAAGAAACTGGCAATAGCTTTGTGGATAGTTTCTTAACTGCTATTGCTACGCATCGTTTCTGGAACCGGACAGTATAAACAATTAGGTGGGCATGTCCAGTTATTAGGGCATGCCTTTTTACATAGATTAAAAGGTTGAATTAAAGAGTATTTTATATCTTTATGTATAACAAAGGTGAAGTTTTACGGATACTGAGAGGAAAATGCCTGTGTCATATAGAATGTGATGAATAGGAGTAAAGCAGAGGAGGAAAGTTTCATGCACTACGTAATAATCGGAGGGGATGCAGCAGGGATGAGTGCGGCAATGGAAATTGTACGTAATGATCCAAGTGCTCAAATTACGACACTCGAAAAAGGGCATATCTATTCCTATGGGCAGTGTGGATTACCCTATGTAGTTGGAAAGCATGTGACTTCTTCAACAGACGTTATAGCTCGAAGTGTAGAAATGTTCCGAAGTAAATATGGCATTGATGCAAAGACAGGATATGAAGTGACAAAAGTCAATCCGATAAATAAAACTGTGTCAGGGGACATCCTGCAAACGAGAGATAATTTCATCATAAGCTATGACCATTTACTAATAGCAACAGGTGCTACCCCAGTTATTCCTAATTGGGATGGCAATCATTTGTTAGGGATTCATACGATTAAAACGATTCCAAATACAGAGGCGATTATCGCAGATTTAGAAAATGTTCAACAGGTTACTATTATTGGTGGAGGATATATTGGATTAGAAATGGCTGAAAACTTTGTCAGCATTGGAAAAAAAGTACGTATTATTCAAAGAGGCAATCAGCTTGCCGGCATATTTGATAACGATATTGCATGTTTTATACACGAACATGCAAAGGATAAAAATGTCGAAGTATTATTAAATGAAGAAGTTCAATCGTTTACGGGAGATACTCGAGTAAACAATGTAGTAACAGATAAAGGGAGCTATCCGACGGACTTAGTTTTAGTAGCAGTCGGAGTTAAACCTACAACGGACTTTTTAGATGGTACTGACATTCAAATGCATCCAAATGGAGCAATTGTAGTAAATAATCACTTAGAAACGAATGTGGAAAATATTTATGCGGCTGGAGATTGTGCAACACATTTTCATCGTATTAAACAATTGAATGATTATATCCCCTTAGGAACTACTGCTAATAAACAGGGGCGAATGGCTGGATTAAATATGATTGGTCAAAAAAATGAATTTAAAGGGATTGTTGGCACAACCATCATGAAATTTTTTGATTTGGCGCTTGGGAAAACTGGTTTGTCTGAGAAAGAAGCAGACCAGCTTGGTATTTCCTATGGCGTGCATGTCCAGGAAACGACTGACATCGCAGGCTATTACCCTGGTAAGGAAACAATGCATATGAAATTGATTTATCGTAAGGATGATCAACAGCTATTAGGTGGTCAAATTATTGGAGGAAATGGTGTAGATAAAAGGGTTGATGTATTAGCAACGGCACTTTATCATCGAATGTCCTTTTCTGAGCTATTGGATCTTGATCTTGCATATGCCCCTCCGTTTAATGGCGTTTGGGATCCATTACAGCAATTGGCGAAGCGAATCACGTCAAAAAAATAAAAAGTAATATTGACTATTTGAATTTTGTTGCATATACTAAAAAAATAAAAGTAACAAGCGAAGAAAAGGACATGAATCATTTTAAATTTTCTTATCAGAGAATAGGGCCACCGACTGAAAGCCCTTAAAGAAAAGCGAATGATTTACCGCCTTGGAGCAATTATGGGGAACGCATTTATGTAATTATCCATAATCGGGAAACCGTTATCTTGTATGAGCGCAATAGATTTTTTATGTTGCAAATTAGGGTGGAACCACGACCACACTCGTCCCTTTACCAGGGATGGGTGTGGTCTTTTTGTATTTAAATTAATATTCAAGCGAAGAAAAGGACATGAATCATTTTATACTTTCTTTTCAGAGAATGGGGTCACCGACTGAAAGCCCTTAAAGAAAGCGGAATGATTTACCACCTTGGAGCAATTATGGGGAACGCATTTATGTAATTATCCATAATCGGGAAACCGTTATCTTATATGAGCGCAACTATTTTTTATGTTGCAAATTAGGGTGGAACCACGACCACACTCGTCCCTTTACCGGGATGGGTGTGGTCTTTTTTGATAGGCAAAATTTATTTGAAAATGGAGGAATTCACATGTCAGTGAAAGCAGAAGAAAGAGTAAGTCATCAACAATTAGGTCAGCAATTGGAACTATTTATGTCGATGGAGGAAGCACCGGGCATGCCGTTTTATCTACCAAAAGGAATGATATTGCGAAATGAACTGGAAAATCTTTGGAGGGAAAAGCATCAACGAGCGGGATATCAAGAGATCAAAACACCCATTATGATGAAGCAGGAGCTTTGGGAAAAATCAGGGCATTGGGATCACTATCATGAAAATATGTATTTCGCAGATGTAGATGATCAAAAATATGCGATTAAACCAATGAACTGTCCTGGATCCGTTCTAATTTTTAATAGTAAGCGAAGAAGCTACCGAGAGCTGCCAATTCGATATGCAGAACTTGGGTTGGTCCATCGCCATGAATTATCAGGTTCATTGAATGGATTATTAAGAGTTCGAGCGTTTACTCAAGATGATGCTCATCTATTTGTATTGGAGGAGCAGATTGAAAGTGAGCTAGCGAAGGTGCTAGACCTTGTAGATGAATTTTACTCAGAATTTGGCTTTAGTTATAGAGTAGAGCTATCAACTCGACCAGATAATTATATGGGGTCTGCTGAGACTTGGAATCGAGCAGAGCAAGCGCTTGAAACAGTTCTTCAGCAGAAACAGGTAGAATACCAGATAAATGAGGGGGATGGAGCATTTTATGGTCCGAAAATTGATTTTCATATATTAGATGCCTTGGGACGTAGCTGGCAATGTGGCACTGTTCAGCTCGACTTTCAAATGCCTGAGAAGTTTGAGTGTCGATATATCGACGAAGACAACCAATTACGACAACCGATTATGATCCACCGGGCAATTTACGGGTCCATTGAACGATTTATAGCTATTCTTTTAGAACATTTTCAAGGTAGCTTTCCGCTGTGGCTGGCCCCGGTTCAAGTGAAGATATTACCAATTGCGGATGCGCATATCGAATATGCTGAGGACGTAAAGCAACAGCTTGAACAAGAGGGATACCGAGTGGAGATAGATAATCGGATAGAAAAAATTGGCTTGAAAATTCGTGAAGCAGCATTGCAAAAGCATCCTTTTATGCTCATTATAGGAGAACAGGAAAAGGAAAATAATGCAGTCTCTGTTCGGAAACACAAAGCCGGTGTTTTAGGTGAAATGAGTATTTTGGAATTTATTGAGGGATTAAACAAGGAGAAGAAAATATAAATACAAAATGCATCTCATTACAACAAGGATTTTCGGTAGTATATAACGAATGAAACTATTACGGAGGTCGTTGAATGGGAAAGTGGATATTATTATTTGGAGGACTTGCTATTTTAGCTAGTAATGCCTGGGGAATATACTCTATGTATCAACCGAGAGTAGGACCTATTGGAAACGGAGAAATTGCGAACTATGTTTGGGTCAGTATCTTTTTAAGTATATTAGCGGGGTTAATAGCTATTGCTCAATTTGTTGTATTACTTCTTTATGATAACCATAAAAAGAGATTCCCGAGATTGGAAACAGACCGATTTTTATTGCGACCGATTGAAGCCAGTGATGCAAGGGAAGTATTTCATTATTTTTCACAAGACGAGGTCACAAAGTATTATGATTTAAATACGTTTAAGGACTTAAAGGAAGCAAAAGTATTAATAAAAAATTGGCAAAAGCGATACCATAAAAAACAGGGCATTCGCTGGGGAATCGCAACAAAGCAAGATAATAAGATTATCGGTAGCTGTGGTTATCACGAATGGGAGAAGGATCACTTCAAAGCAGAGATTGGTTTTGAAGTGACTCCAGATTTTTGGCAAAAAGGAGTTATGACAGAGGTTTTACAGTCTGTTATAAGTTACGGTTTTGAGACAATGGAGTTAAATCGAATTGAAGCACTCTTTGATCCTGAAAATATGGCATCCCAAAAAACATTAGAAAAAGCAGGCTTTGTACATGAAGGTACTTTGCGGAAATCAGCGTTTGAAAAAGGACAATTTTGCGATGCGGCAATTTGTTCCTTGCTAAAAGAAGAGTTTGTTATGTAGCACAAGCTTGCTGAAACTTTGTTTTAAATGCACATGAATTATGTTAGGAAAGAAGTTTTTTTGGAGGTATAAGAATGGAATTAAGACAATTAGTAGCTGAGGATGCGAGTGCATACTGGGAGTTAAGGTTAGAAGCATTGCAAAACAGTCCAGAAGCATTTAGTACCAGCTATGAAGAAGCAATTCAACGGGAAAATCCAATCGAACGAGTGAAGGGAAATTTAAAGGTAAAGGGAAACTATACGTTTGGAGCGTTCGATCAACATAAATTAATCGGGATGGTCACTCTTTTACAGGAGAGTAGCTTGAAGATGAAGCATCGTGCTAATATTTTTGCCATGTATGTTAGTCCAATTGGCAGAGGAAAAGGTATAGGTAAATCCTTAATGGAATTGGCGATTGAACAAGCGAAATTTAGTCAAGAAATTGAAAAGATAAACTTATCTGTCGTATCAAGTAATGAAGCAGCAAAGAATCTTTATATTCAATTAGGCTTTAACGTATTTGGGATAGAAGAGATGGCATTAAAGGTTGGAGAAACTTCTTATGAAGAACTGCATATGTCACTTATTTTAAAATAGAGGGTGGAAATTATTATGACTAAAAAACCGGAAGTTAAATACCCGTCTTTCCAATCACCAGTACGTTCCATTTTTGAAAAGTTTTCTCGTGAGAAGGATGTTGCCTTAGTATATGGAGAACCCATCGTCATGGAGAGCAAGCAAATACTGCCTGTTGCCAAAGTAAATTATTTTGTGGGAGGGGGAAGTGGTGGACAATTGGATGAGGAGCAGGCTGTGTCAATTGGGCAAGGAGAAGGTGGCGGTGGTATTTTTACTATTAAGCCAATTGGGGTATATGAGATTACTGATAAAAAAGTTGAATTTAAGCCTATCCTCCCCATTAATCTGATTTTGACATTCGTTACGATTATATCGTTTGGTATAGCCTTGCTCATTAAGAAAAAACGTTAACCTATCAAACTAGGTAACGTTTTTTCTTCGTTTCAACCATTGAAAAATTGACAGTAACCCTAGTGCTGCAATTGCCCCTGATGTATCCAACATGACATCTTGAAGAGAAGCCGTCCGACCGCTTGTAAAAGATTGATGAAATTCATCGGCGATTGCAAGAAGCATAGTTATCATTACTGCTATAAGCTTACGGTACTGAACCTTTGGTAAAGCAATATAAATGGCAAGACCAATTAATCCAAAACAAATGAAATGTGTACCCTTTCTTATTAAAAACTCTATAAATGCATAGTATCCACGCTCCTCAACCGAAACTAGAATACCCCAATATGGAATTTGAAATATAGAAAGAAAAGACTCCTGTGGTTTGTTAGGGAGGTATGCCTTTAACATCTCCTGCATAGATTGCTGTTCAGCTGTTTGCCCTGAGAAAATAAATACAATAATAAGTAAGCTAAAAAGTGGTATAAGTTTTTTCATATAATGACCTTAGCATAAAAGTGACGAGTTTTCATATGGGAAAATAATTGTTCTTTTAATGAGATGGCTGCTAAGGTAGCATACTCACTATATAGGAAACCCGAGGAGCATCAGTATAGCTCTTCGAGTTTTGCAGTTATTTAATTGGTATCCAAATTTCTGAATAACAATTTGGACTAGTAGGGTCGTCAGCAGAATATACTTCAAGCTCTGGTGTCCCTGCTGGCTCATATGGGTTGGATGGAAACCATTCGGAATATATTTGTTTCCATGTATTCTGCATGGCATCTGGCATCGCACCGTGTACCTCGAACACAACCCATTTGGATGCAGGAATTGTAATAGCTGATAATTTTTCTGGTACTTTCCCCACATGATCTGTTGCAATCCAATAATCGATTAAGCTATTCTCCTGGTATGCTGCGTCTGCAACGCAAACACCAAGTACCCCTTCAATTGATCCGTTGTTTAATTGGAATAGCATATCATCTGTACCGTCTGCATTTACATCATCCCAGAACAAAGGGATACCCTGTGTGTTTTCCCCATTCTTGCAGTTATACGTTCTTTTCACACCGACAGCTTGAAAACTTTCTTTTTCGACAATTTTATACTTCATCGGCTCTGCTCCCTTCAAGGTTACCTGAATGATCAGGCGGTTATAGGAATTGATTTTCCCTATATTTTTTCTCGCTTCACTAGGCGTTATGCCGTGTTGCTTTCGGAATGCTTTTGTGAAAGATTCAGGAGTGTCATAGCCATATTTGTAGGAGACATCAATTACTTTATTGTCTGTATTCAACAATTCTTGAGCAGCTAAAGTTAATCTTCTTTTTCGAATATAGTCTCCGAGCGACATATCCGTTAAGATAGAAAAAGTACGTTGAAAATGAAAAACAGAAGAATTAGCTTCCCGTGCAATTTGTTCCATTGATAAATCCTCTAGTAAATGATCCTCCATATAGCTTATTGCTTGTTGAATTGACTCAACCCATCCCACTGGCTTCACTCCTTATATGTATCTTAATAAAAGTTCTGAAAATTATCCTGTCATTTTGTGCTCACCGTGGACGGTTTAATCTTCCGTAATTAGTTCGGTAATTTCTTTAGGACGTACATCCAGAGATGACAGGTCTTTAATGTCTAACCATATAGGTTCATAGCCGCCTCTTTCGGAAGATGGATCCGTATATTCTTCGCCGATTCCGGGTCCAAATTTCCCTCCAATTATATCTGCTAGAAAAAAGTGTTGTGTGCCACTTTGTTCGAGAATTTTAAAAGGTCGCTGGATTCTCACATGTACGCCAATCTCTTCATATGTTTCACGGATCGCTGCTTGTTCTGGAGTTTCTCCTTTTTCTAAACCTCCCCCTGGAAACACATAATACGTCATATGAGGCTTCGTTCGTTTAATGAGTGCTATTTGGCCATTTTCAATAATGATAGTTGCTCCACGATCTCTCATTTTTCTCACCATCCTATGGAAACTAAAGTTTCTTATATTATATATTGAAAGAAGACGAAGAAGATATCAAAAGGGGTGCTAAAAGAGAAATTTTGAATATCCAACAGGGTGGATATTTTGGGGTAATGGGGAAATGAAACAATCATCCATAAAGCTTAAAGGATATTTTCGATATTTGTCTAATAGTATGAGTAGAACATATTGAAAAAGGAGGGCTTGAATGGAAAAGAGCGAACTTCTTGAAAAACGAATAGAACAGCTGGAAGAACGGGTTCGATTTTTAGAAGAGCAAGTACATATGAAACCAAAACCAGATATCTCTCAGCCCCAACACCCTATCGTACAGCAGCAACAAGTAAGACAGCCTGTTGAATGGGATATACTTATCTTTCAGAAAATACTGCCTCCCTTATTTATTGTCGTATTTATAATAGGGATAATTTGGGGATTCAAAGCGGTGTCAGATTACGGTTTTTTACAACCATCCGTAAAAGTAGTCATTGGTTTTGTCGTTGGTTTTGCATTAGTCGGGTTAGGTATATGGCAAACTAAAAGAAGTCGGAAGAATTTAGGACATATGCTTCTTGGTGGGTCTATTCCTGTTTTAATGTTGACCACTTTTGCAATGCATCAACTGTATAATATATCTGGACCAACAGTAGCTTTTATTTTCAATCTTATTTGGATTTCATTGGGAGTATTTCTAACCTATAAGTACCGCTCACAAGGAATTGGAATTGTTGCTATAGTTGGTGGCGTATTTGTTCCATTTTTGATAAACAGTACGTCACCAAATATTCCGTTGTATTCTTTATATGAGACTGTACTTTTTACAGTTTTTCTTTGGATTGCTCTAAAATATTCCTACAAGGCTTTATATTATATTTCCGTCATTTTTTTACAGGTAGCAATCTTGGTTTTCTTTACTTTTACAAATGTATCTGACGGGTATAAATGGATCGCAATGCTTCCTATATTCGTGCAACATATTGCCTTATTGCTTAGTCTTTTGAAGTCGAAGCAGATGTTAAAAGAACAAGCGTATATGCTTTTTTCAATCATGCTATTAACTGCTTTATGGATTCGTGTAGTATTTGAGGATAATGAAGCAACCGTATTAATGATAATTATCATACTCATTTATGGGATTTGTTATTATGTATATCAAAAGGATTCAGTTCGTGCTCCTATTTTTATCGCGAGTGGATCTGTTGCTTTACTAAATTTAATGCAGCTTCAAATTGACAATTTACTATTTGAAGGAATAATTGGGTTGAGCTTTATATACTTCTTCGTATATAAAAAGTTCAGACATACTTTACACCTAATTCTTTTGTGTATTAGTTATATCGTGGCTTTCTACCATGTGTTATCTTTTTCTATTATGAGCTGGGTATCATGGGAAATGCTACACTGGATAGTATTTATCGTAGGTACAGTTTATGGAGTTTATTTGCTAGCAAGTATTTTTATAGAGAAAACTGTTTTAAATATCGGAGTGTCTTTTGTCGCGATTATGATTTTATACTTCTTGCATATGATTGCTACTTTAGTTTCAGGGGATATTGGTAGCAATATGGAGCGAGTCATTACTAGTTCATTATGGATTATCGTAGCTATACTATTTATGGTATTAAGTCGTTTTTCGTTGCCTCAAGGTAAGTACGTCGGGGTTAGTATTCTGTTTGTGACGTTAGCAAAAATCATATTGTTTGATATTTCCTTTGTATCTGTAGCTATTAAGGCGATATTATTTATTGTTCTAGGAGTGGTTGGACTACTCGTGTCACGGGCTTATTATAAAAAGTAGTATCGAAAGGAGATAGAAAAATGGCTAAATACGAAGCAAAGATGAAAGAAACAGATGCTAATGTAGTTGAATTTATAGAGGCAGTTGAAAATCCGAAGAAACGTGAGGACGCATATAAGCTTTTAGAGATTTTTGAGCAGACCTCAGGCTATCCAGCGAAAATGTGGGGTCCGAGCATTATTGGTTTTGGAACCTATCATTATAAATACGCGTCAGGTCACGAAGGGGATGCTCCTTTAGTGGGCTTCTCGCCGAGAAAAGCAAAGATTAGTTTGTATTTTGCAACGGGAGATACGACGCGAGAAGAAGCTCTAAAGCGCTTCGGAAAATATACTGCAGGAAAATCATGCGTATATATCAATAAAGTCGATGATATAGATGTAGATGTTCTAAAAGAAATGATTACACAATCCATAGCATTCCTCCAAGTGTTATATCCAAATAGAGTGTGAATGGAAGTTAATGTATTTATTTTGCTAGTTTATATGGCTTTCATGTATAATATTACAGTATAAAATTTAGCTTAGCGAAAGAGAGTGGGACTTATGGGTCGTAAGTGGAATAATATTAAAGAAAAGAAAGCTTCCAAAGACGCTAATACTAGCCGTATTTATGCGAAATTTGGTCGTGAAATATATGTTGCTGCAAGACAAGGTGAGCCTGATCCTACTTCTAACCAAGCATTAAAAGTAGTACTAGAACGTGCAAAAACATACAGTGTGCCTAAGCATATTATTGATAAAGCGATTGAAAAAGCAAAAGGTGGATCAGAAGAAAGCTTCGATGAGCTTCGTTATGAAGGTTTCGGACCAAGCGGTTCTATGGTCATCGTCGATGCGCTGACAAATAACGTTAACCGTACTGCTTCCGATGTACGTGCTGCATTTGGTAAAAATGGAGGTAATATGGGTGTGAGTGGTTCAGTTGCTTATATGTTTGATGCAACTGCTGTAATTGGTTTAGAAGGAAAAACTGCTGATGACGTGTTGGAAATCTTAATGGAAGCGGACGTAGACGCACGCGACATTTTAGAAGAGGAAGATGCAGTTATCGTCTATGCAGAGCCGGATCAATTCCATGCTGTACAGGAAGCATTAAGAGCTGCAGGTGTAACTGACTTCACAGTAGCGGAGCTAACAATGCTTGCGCAAAACGATATTGCATTAGATGCAGACGCTCAAGCACAATTTGAGAAAATGATCGACGCTATTGAAGATTTAGAAGATGTTCAACAAGTCTACCACAATGTAGATTTGGGAGAATAATAGGAGATTAGGCTGTTTCAAAGTGGTTTTCTGCTTTGGAACAGCCTTTTTTGGTTATTACATAGATAGTGGAACTGAAAAGGAAATGAAACGTCAATTTCTTAAGGGGGGTTGTTTTTTGAATAGTAAAAATATTTTTTGTTTTGGTGTTGTCTTTATATTATCTGCCTCTATTTTATTTCCAATTAAGTCATTAGCAGATTGGGCATATGCATTTGTTGTATGGGATGATTATGTGTACGTTATCACAGAGGAACGGGTCGTTGAGGTCGATAAGAAAATTGGACATGTAACGAAGTATTCGGATAGAGAAGGAACCTACTCTGGTAATTTCTCAAATGTCTATCCGAAAGGAACAAAGTATTATTCCATCCAAGGAATAAGTACGGATGAGGCAATTGCTATACAGGAGGAAGATGGACCATATATTAAGGCAACTAGAGATGGGGAGTATGCCGGTAATAAATATGGTATAAACAATTTAGCATCTCCAATTTTTGTTGCTGCAATTATTCTGGTGGTACTTATTATGATGATAGGAAGAAACTATAAAAGGAAAAGGAGAGAAGGATGAAAAGAAGGTTAAAAATAATTCTCCTTGTAATAAGCATACCGATTATTTTGACCATGAGTCTACTGGGGATCTTCGTGTATACATTTTTCATTAGTATGGAAAGTCTTCCAGAAGGAGAATTTCTTACGGAGGAATCGTCACCAGATGGTAAATATACGTTAAAAGCCTATGTTACAAATGGGGGAGCAACGACTTCTTATGCAATTCGAGGCGAACTTGTTTTTAA
Source organism: Psychrobacillus sp. BM2 (assembly GCF_048572895.1). Taxonomy (GTDB): domain Bacteria; phylum Bacillota; class Bacilli; order Bacillales_A; family Planococcaceae; genus Psychrobacillus. Next base: position 3,722,738 of record NZ_CP183878.1, on the reverse strand, counting down.
TGAAAAAAGTGGGAAAACCAAAAATATATACTGGAATTACAGAGAAGAAGATGCAGAAGTTTCTTGGTTAGATAATGATACTGTGATTATCAATAATCGTACTTTAAATGTCCCTAAGGAAAAATATGATTTTAGATATCACTAGGGGAGGATTATAGTGAAAAAAGTAATAGGTCTATTTATGATGCTGTCCGTCGCATGGTTAGTGGGCTGTACTGAAAATGAAACAATAGAAAAATTGACAAGGGTAGATGTTTTCAAAGTAACTGTAGCTGGAAATTATGCCGATGAAATAATAATTGCTGATCTGAACAAAATTGATAGATTAAACCAAGCATTCGACAGGATTGAATGGGAAAGAAATGTAAAAGCAGAAATGTCAAGAAGAGAGGATATAAAAGCAGTTCATTTTTTGGAGGATGATGAAAACATGCCGGAGCGTTTAGAGGATTATTATGTTTGGTTTGAAAGCAATGGTACTTCTACAATTATAGAAAGTGATTCATACGGCAGGTTGGACGAAGCTGGAACAAAAATATTAAAAGATGTCTTCGAATTTGAAGACAAATAAATAGCCATTCCAATTTTGATGGAAAGGCTATTTTCTCATTATATAGCTGAATTCTTTCTGCGATAGTTCCATTGTTGAAATTGGAATCGGATGAAACAACCGATACAAAATCCTGCGATGGCAATAGATGCAGCGAGGCCGACCATAATTGTTGCGAGATTAAATAATAGTGACCAGCCTAGTAGAAAGCTGATGCTAGCTACTGACAAAAAGCTAACCGCAAGCCACTGATTGAATTTAAGCTGCGCATAATCTTCTTGCATATATTGATTGGCAGATTTAGATAAAAATCTTTTTGCCACAAATAGTATAGGATGAAAACCAATTAATAAACTTGATAAATTTGCAACTAACGGAATGAGCAATATCCAAGCTGATTGAGATAGAAGTGCAATGATTACAGATAGAACAATCGTCCATTGATTGACCATTACGAGAGGTTTCGGAATTGTTTTCATTTTAAAACCTACTTTTCTAATTGGATTTACTTTATTATATGGTGATAGCCATAAAAAGTAAATAGAAGCTTATATACTGACATATTTCCCGGGAAATTGGCAAAGTCTGATTTGAAACGACATATATAGTAAAAGCAGCCCCTAGTTCGGAGCTGCCTTCTAAGTTATTGTTTTTTTAGTTCATTTATTTTCTTAGTTAATTCATTAAATTGTATATCCAGCGTGCTATATTTAGCGTCATTACTTTTTAAAAAACTAAGTTCACCAAGTACTGCCTGTCTCTCTGTTTCTAATGTTAAGAGTTCTTTTTCGAGTAACGATTCATTGTTTTTATGCATCCATTCGTTATAGTTCAGTTCTAGCTTACAGATCGATTTATTTTCAAAAACTAGCAATTTATTCGTTAGCTTTTCTAAGAAATATCGATCATGTGTTACGAGTAAAATGGTACCGGGATAAGTGGAAAGCGTCTTTTCTAATTGCTCACGAGAAGGAAGATCTAAGTGGTTCGTCGGTTCATCTAAAAGTAACACGTCCTTTTGGTCGAGCATGAACTCCATTAACTTCAGCTTCACTCGTTCTCCCATGCTCATTGTTGATATAGGACGTGACCAGTGTTCTTTGGAAAACCCTAAGTTCGTCATGAGTGTTTGGATAAGTCCTCTTATCTCAAAATCAGTTGGTCTAAAAAATTCAAATGGCGTTTTTTCTTCAGGTAAGTCGAAAACAGTTTGACGTAAATAGCCAATATTCATAGACTCGGATTTCCAAAGGTCTCCTTGAAAGCTTTCTTCTCCTAAAAGCATACGGAAAAATGTCGATTTTCCACTGCCATTTGAACCTAATAACCCAACGCGTTCCTGCGCCAGTATGGTGAAAGATACGTTCTGAAAGAGTGTTCTCTTCCCAAAATCTTTTCTCATATTTTTTGCTTCTATGACACGTTTGCCTTTTTTCTTATTACCTTCAATGGTAAACGATACTTCTTTTTCCTCGTCTGGTTTATCGACAGTATTCTTGGAAAGTTCCAGTTCTAGCCGTTTCCTCTTGGAGCGAATCTGGACATCCATTTTCTTAGCTTTCACACGATAATACTCTTTGTTAAATTCTTGCTTGGTGGATTCTGCATGTGCTTTGGATGACCAGTTTTTCAGCTCGGTAATTTGCTTCTCAACCTGTTGTATTTTTGATTGCTGGGCACCATATAGCCTTTGTTGTGTCAGGAGCTTCTCCACCTTTTTTTCTCTATAAGTCGAATAGTTTCCTGCGTATACCGTCAATTTTTTATTTTCAACTTCCCAGATATAATCTGCTACCTCATCTAAGAAGTAACGATCATGTGAAACTAAAATGATTGTGCCTTTGTAGGAGAGAATCTGTTTTTTTAAATAGGATAAGCTGTCTTGATCTAAATGATTAGTAGGTTCATCTAGCAATAATACTTGGGAGTTCTCTGCAAATACACGAGACAGCCTTCTTTTCATCTTTTCCCCGCCACTCAGTTGAGTATATTCTCTTCCTTCTGGAACAGTCCATTTACTGAAATAGGAAAATTCATCATGTTCGTATTCTATTTGACTAAAGTGCTCATCTTCCTGCCGAAAGTAGCTGATAGAAGGGGGATTTCCGCTCCATTCCACCTTTCCGCTTGCAGGAATTACTTCATTGGAAAGAACGGAAAGCAAGGAGGATTTACCTTCTCCGTTTCCACCAACAATTCCAATCACGACATCTGATGGTATATCTCCTTTTACGTTTTGTAATACCTCCTCATCACCATATGTAACACTTATATCCATTAACTTTCCTAATAATGTCATACAAACAACTCCTTTTTGGAGGAATAAAAAAATCCCTCCGAATAATACGGAAGGATGTTGCTGACCATGAAAAATATACGAAAAAACGCTACACCTTCATTGCTGTGTAGTGAATACCATTCGTTTCGTACTGAAAAATGGGCAGACTAATCCTATTTCCGTTTGCGTATAAAATATTTTGTTCTGCATGAAGCAGTAAATATTATGCAAGAAATAAGATTAAATAATCATTGTCCACCCATCGTCCCTTCAAATTTGTTAATTGAATTATAACATATTATTTTCTGAATTGGCTGGCAAAATAAAAAGAAACCAAGGAAGTGATATAAATTTGTGAGAATGAATTTTCAATTTTATTTAAGTGGATGTGTATAAATTCGTGATTTTTAATAAAAACTTCTGTAGAATAGATACATATTTGAGGAGGAATGGGAAATGAAACAACTAGATGCAAACGAGATTATTTCATATATTCAACACGCAAAGAAATCAACGCAGGTGAAAGTATACATAAAAGGAAACGGGATAGATCAGATTTCTTTCGGGGAACATACGAAAGTTTTTGGTGAAGGAAATTCTCTAGTATTATTTGGAGAATGGTCTGAAATCGAATCCATTTTAAATGAATATAAAAATCAAATTGAAGATGTGGTAGTAGAAAATGAAAGTCGTAACTCTGCTATTCCACTTTTAGATTTGAAGGGGACAAATGCGCGTATTGAACCAGGCGCTGTTATTAGAGATCAAGTTAGTATCGGAGACAATAGTGTTATTATGATGGGCGCACTTATTAATATTGGTGCAGTTATTGGAGAAGGCACGATGATTGATATGGGCGCAGTTCTTGGTGGACGTGCAACCGTAGGAAAAAACTGTCATATCGGTGCTGGTGCAGTGCTAGCGGGAGTAATTGAACCACCTTCTGCAACTCCTGTCATTATTGAAGATGATGTACTAATTGGTGCAAATGCTGTAGTTCTTGAAGGCTGTAGAGTTGGTAAAGGTGCCGTTGTAGCTGCTGGTGCCATTGTTACTAAGGACATTCCACCATATTCGGTAGCTGTTGGAGCGCCTGCTAAAGTGATTAAAGAAATTGATGATCAGACAAGATCGAAAACGGAAATTATGCAAGAATTGCGTCAGTTATAAGTTGGTGGACGATGAAAACCTTACAAGATATTCGGAGAGACTTACATCGTATACCAGAATTGGGTTTTGAAGAAGTAAAAACTCAAAGCTACTTATTGGAACAAATTCGTGCACTTCCGGAAGATAGATTGATAATTACTACTTGGAAAACAGGTATAGTCGTGAAAATAGTGGGAACTGAACCTACACAAACGATCGGTTGGAGAACTGACATAGATGGTCTTCCGATAACGGAGGTGACCGGACTTCCTTTTGAATCCAATCACCCTGGAAAAATGCATGCTTGTGGTCATGATGTGCATATGACGGTGGCATTGGGTTTACTAAGAAGTCTAGTAGAAAATCCTATAAAGGATGACGTAGTTATTCTATTTCAACCGGCAGAGGAAAGTCCAGGTGGTGCACTTCCAATGCGTGAATGGTTGAAAAAAGAGCTGCCAGCTTTGGTACCCGATAAAATATTTGCCTTCCATATAGCACCAGAATACCCTGTTGGCACGGTAGCTACCCGTCCCGGTTTACTGTTTGCCAATACATCTGAATTGTTTATAGACGTAACTGGCAAGGAAGGGCATGCGGCTTTTCCACATCAAGCTAAAGATATGTCTGTTGCAGCCGCTACACTATTATTGCAACTGCAAACAATTGTAAGTCGTTCTGTCAATCCAATGAATCCTGCAGTTCTTACGATTGGAAAGTTCACTTCTGGAACAGTGCAAAATATTATTTCCGGACATGCTCGTCTTGAGGGTACTATTCGTACAATGGATGCAGAAACGATGATGATTATAAAAGAGAAAATCGAGTCATTTTGTCGAGCAGCGGAAATTGCTTTTGAATGTGCCGTTCACATAGATTACGGCTCGTCCTACTATCAGGTTAAAAATGATGAAGCGCTTGCAAACGATTTTTTGGCATTTGCGGAAGCACATCCAGCAACTAACGCTATTTTATGTGATGCAGCGATGACTGGCGAAGACTTTGGTTATTTCCTACAAGAGATACCGGGGATGCTATTTTGGGCTGGGGTTAACTCATCGTATGGGCTGCACCATCCGAAGCTTAGTCCTGATGAAGCGGTGATTGACTATCTTGTCCCGTTTATAGATTCTTATTTTCGAAAAATTTCAAGTTAATACAAAAGGATTTACTCCGGATAGTGCGGAGTAAATCCTTTTTAAATTCAGTTACTTGCTCTGGCATGGCAGTTACTTGCATTCATTAGGCGGTTACTTGCTATCCTCTATAAGTTACTTGCGCTCGCTGTATATTTACTTGCTCTAGATGACGATTTACTTGCGGAACGGGAAATTTATCCAAATGCTATTTGATTGGCACTTAGATTTCAATCCACCAGTTGAACATTATATTCCTTAAACCAAATATGCATCTGCACTAAATATGCAAGAAGCTGTGGACCCGACATTAACTGACCAAACCACGGTACTTGAAATGCTTCTCCGTTCGATTCGACTAAATCTGCTAACCGCTGCTTTTGAAAAAGCTCATGCAAAATAGAGTTTTTATCTTGTAACTGGTCTTTCAACATACTACTCACAATACCTGTATAAACAGGATTATGCGTTTTGGGATATGGACTTTTTTTACGATAAAGTACATCATATGGCAGACTACCTTCAAATGCTTTTCGTAGAATACCTTTTTCCTGATTACCTACCATTTTGTAATCCCAAGGGATATTCCATGCATACTCTACCAAACGATGATCGGCAAATGGCACGCGCACCTCTAAACTAGCACCCATACTCATCCTATCTTTTCTATCTAAAAGAGTAGTCATAAACCACGTCATATTCATATAAAATAGTTCGCGTCTTTTTGCTTCTACACTTGTTTCACCATCTAGCAGTGGAGTTTCAGCTAAAGTAGTATCATATGCATTTTGTACATATTCTTCTATATTTAATTTACCTTGCCATCTATCATTCAATAACTGAAAGCGTTCTTTGGTAGATCGAATCCAAGGAAATCCTTTTTCTGCGTTTCCGATCTGATGGAACCAAGGATAGCCACCAAAAATTTCATCCGCACATTCTCCAGATAGACCGACCGTAAAATCTTGCTTAATTTCTCTGCAAAACCATAGTAAAGACGAATCGATATCGGCCATTCCAGGAAGGTCTCGAACTTGAACAGCCTCTCTTAAATATTCTGCTAGTTTTTGTTGGGTAATAATGGAGAAATGATGCTGTGTATCTAGATGATTTGTCACCTTTTCAATCCAAGGGAGGTCGTTTGTAGGTTGAAAGGTATTACTTTGAAAATGTTGCTCATTGTCTTGATAGTCAATTGAGTAAGTGTGTAGTGGGGATTTCAAATTCTGGGAATAGGATTTGGCAGCAATTGACGTAATAATACTGGAATCCAAACCACCAGAAAGGAATGTGCATAGAGGTACGTCTGATACAAGCTGTCTTTCTACAGCATCGGTGACTAGGAAACGAATTTTTTCGGTTGTTTCGTCTAAAGAATCTGTATGCTCTTTGCTTTCTACATTCCAGTAACGCCAAGTTCGAAGCCCGTTACGAGTTAAGCTTAGTGCGTGCGCAGGGCGTAATTCATTAATGTCCTTATATACTCCAGAGCCAGGGGTACGTGATGGACCTAATCCAATAATCTCTGCAAGGCCCTCTCTATTGATAATTGGAGAAATAGCAGGATGTGCAAAGAGAGACTTTTGCTCAGAACCAAAGAGGAAGCCCCCATTTTTTTCAACATAAAATAGTGGTTTAACTCCGAGGCGATCTCGTGCAATAAACAGTTTTTGTTGCAACTCATCCCAAATGGCAAATGCAAATATCCCGTTAAAATAGTCAACACATTTTTCCTTCCATTCAATATAGGAGGTCAATAAAACCTCAGTATCTGAATGACCAGTGAAGGAATGCCCACGCTTCAATAATTCTTTTCTAAGATCCTCTGTATTGTACAATTCCCCATTATACGTAAGTGTATATTCACTTGATTGATAGGCTTTAGTCATTGGTTGTTTTCCGCCAATAGGATCCACCACTGTAAGACGACGATGTCCAAACACGGCGTGCGGAGAACTCCAAATATTATCATCGTCGGGGCCACGCTTCTTTAAGGTTTCCGTCATTTTCGCAACTGCGGACAATTCGTTTCGCAAATCCCTTTGAAAATGAATCCAACCGGTAATTCCACACATATATGCATCCCTTCTTTCATCCATTATTTTATGCAAAAAATAAAAAATTGTATCAAAAAAATCGCAAAGGTAGATACCTTCACGATAAATTTGATGTAATAATATTAAGTTGTCACCTTTAGCACGGTTTTGATTTTTTGAATTATTCCTCCGCTACTATAAGTTAAAACACTTCGTTTGTAGAAGGATAAGCTTAATAGGAATAGAATAATTACAGTGCCAATTAATATAGCCATGGAAATAATTGGTTCAACTGAAGGTATATCCGTTGCTCCAATTCGAAGTGGCATTACCATACCAGATGTGAATGGAATGTAGGAGAATACTTTAATCAACATCGTATCAGGACTTGCCATTCCAGAGATCAAAACGTAGAATCCGATAATTCCAACCATCATCGCGGGCATCATAGCCTGACCCGATTCCTCCACCTTGGAGACTAAAGACCCCAATAATGCACCTAGTATTAAGTATAAAATGATTGTTATCAATAAAAATGCTACTGAGTATCCGATAAATACAAAGGATAATTCATTGGCAATTTCTTGAACAACATCCCATTTAGAGCCTCCATCAATCAGTGCAAATAACAAACCTTGAATGAGTAATAATGCTGCTATTTGTGTTAATGCCAGTAGAAATGTTCCGGTTAATTTCGCCATAAAGTGTGTAGATGGTTTTACGCTTGCAAGTAAGACTTCTAAAACACGTGAACCTTTTTCGGAAGCAACATCAGTTGTAATCATCGATAAAAATGTCATAACAAATGAATAAATTAAAAACCCTACTAAAAAGGAAGCGCCAATCCCTGCAGCCTTCTCATCCTCACTTTTACCTGAGGAGGATTGCTCATCAAGATTTTTCATCGTGATTGTAGTTTCTGATTGAAGAATTTTATCTGCTTGTTCTGCCGTTAAATTTAATTGTTGAACTTCATATATTTTCCCTGCATATTGCAGAGTTGCTGAAAGATTTTGCTGATCATTAAATGTCAGTGGTTCAAAGGTGGCGATTTCTGCTGCCAATGAATTGTCTTGATCCTCCACGAAAATTACAGCTGCAAAATCCCCGTTGATCACTTGTTTTTCTACCTTATCTATCTCATCTGTTGGGAAGGTAAATTGTATATCACTAGTCGATTCAAATAAAGCTTCGATTTCTACATCTGTTTCGTTGATCAAAGCAATTTGTAGAGCATCTTCTTGGAAAAAGGCTTCTTTAATATCAGACCAGAACATAACACCACTGATAACCACAACATAAAGTACGATTGAAAAAATAAATGATTTCGCTTTTACTTTTTGAACATATAGCTGCTTCACTAATAACCAAAACTTAGACATGCGTACCACCTACCTTATCCTTGAAAATTTCCTCTAATGATAAATAGTCCAAACTGAATTTCTCTATATATTTGCCACTAGATACATAGTCAAAGATAGACTGCGCATACGATTCATCCTCAAGTGTTAATGTATATTGATCCCTACCTACTTGAATATCCTTTACACCATGTAATCCTGCTAGAGCTTCTTTTGGAATTTCTGTGCGAATTGTTAACTTGGTTTTTCCGTATTGTTTCTTTAAATCCAATAAGCTACCAGAAAACAAAGATACACCACGCTTTAATAAGCATAAATGATCACAAAGCTCTTCGACATTATCCATTTGATGACTAGAAAATAATATAGTCGTTCCTTTATGCTTTAAGTCTAGAATTGCTTGTTTTAGTAAATCCATATTAACTGGGTCCAATCCACTAAATGGCTCATCTAATATAAGGAACTCTGGTTGATGTATAAAGCTTGCGATTAATTGGACTTTTTGCTGATTCCCTTTAGATAAGGTTTCCGCTTTTGCCTTTCGCTTATCCTCTAATTCAAAACGATTAATCCAATAGTCTACTTCTTTTTTTAAATCTTTTTTTAGCTTCCCTCTCAGCTCGCCGAAAAAGAATAATTGGTCTTCGACTGTCATAGCAGGGAAGATACCTCGTTCCTCAGGTAAATACCCTAGAATATCCCTATTAATCGAATTAATATGCTGTCCATTCCACGTAATACTTCCTTCAGTCGTCTCCTGTAAGTCTAAAATCATGCGAAATGTAGTTGTTTTACCAGCACCATTCTGCCCGATCAATCCAAAGATTTCTCCTTTTTCAATTGTAAAGGACAGGCTATTAACGGCGACGAAGTCTTGATATCTCTTTGTTACTTGGTTGATTGATAACGTCATATTCAAACTCCTATCTATTTTGTTCTTTTCTGTTTATACGAATCACCATTAAGAATGTTTCATTTAAATTGTAACGTTTTTGTAAATAAGCCCGTCAAATGGAAAGAGAAGCAAAAAAAGGAGCGATTCGATGAAGAAAATTTGTGGAGCTATCGTAATGATTTTAATGTTCGGGCTTATAGGGAGCCAAGGTGTGTATGCGCAAAGTGGGGATGCAACGGTAGAAGCAACTAATTTTGTAAAAGCATCTGGAGTTATAACAAAAGTGGAGGAAAAAGAGGACACTGTCACATTAACTGTAGAAACAGCTGACAAAGAGCCGCAGATAACTTTTTACAATTTAACGAGCGAAACAATGGTTTATAGTAGTGGAACAACGAAAAAATTGGAGAAATCAGCATTTCAAAAAGGTCAAAAAATAGATGCCTACTATGACAAAGATAAACCGATGATCATGATATATCCACCGCAAATTTCACCTGAATTAGTGATTGTACATGATGATAAAACATTCGGTTCCGTAAAAGTTGGAAAGTTTGATGAAGAACTACGTAGTTTGGATAATGAATTGAAATTGAAGGTGGATAACGAAACTATCTTAGAAAATACCGAAGGAGAAAAAGTGGAGCGACAAGATTTAAGTGGAAAAGAGCTTATTGTATTCTATACGATGTCTACAAAAAGCATTCCAGCTCAAACTAATCCAAGTAAAATAGTAGCAATCTCATCTATAGAAGCTGAGGATACTTCAAACTTCATGAAATTTGAAGGTGTCATAACAGAAATAACAAACGATAAAAATCAGCTAGCATTAACAGTAGTTGCAGAAGAGGATGAACCAATCACGACTATCTTTACGCTAGATAAAAATGTTCTGTTCTATAATGGGACAAATGCAGCGCAAGTTAAAAAAGAATCCTTTCAAATAGGACAGAAAGTAGAAGCTTACTACGATAAAAATAAGCCGATGATTTTGATTTATCCAGCAAGAATAACTCCGGAAATTCTTGTTGTTCATGATGAAGATAAATTCAACTTTGTGAAAGTGGCAAAGTTTGACCATAACTTGATCAGTTTGGATCGAGCACTTCAATTGAATATTTCTAAAGAGACTGAAATAACAAATGAAGATGGGGAAGCAATAACTCAGAGTGACTTAGCTGGAAAAGAACTAATTGTCTTTTATTCTTTCACAAAGAGAGGGATGGAGGGTGTTCCCGACCAAACAAATCCAACAAAGGTTGTTGCGGTAAACTACCTTTCTCCTGAATTGAAACAGATTATTGAAGATGATCATTTTATACAAAACGGGATAAAAATGATTCCGCTTCGTAAAGTAGCCGAACAACTCGGATATGATGTGAAAAATTATGCTAATTCAACACAAAAGAAAGTAACTCTTACAAAAGGGAACAGCTCTATCCAAATTATTCGTGAAGAGAAAACCTATAGCTACAATAAGAGCCTACGATTATTTTTAGAACAACCGGTGTTAAAGGATAATAAGACATATGTGTCAGCGGATATCCTCGATATATTAAAATAAAAAATAACCCATCCTTATTCTAGGTGAAAAGGATGGGTTATATGTTTGAATGACAATTATAGGGAAATTGCGAAAATAGATGAAGTGTGTAATTGAGTATAATAAAAGGGAGAATAATATTCCAGAGTGTATTAGTGATGAGTTAGCGAAGGAGGACAATCCATGGAAATAAGGCGAATAAATGAAGCGTATCCAATAGAATTAATGTTGCTGGCAGATCCTTCTGAAAAGCTTATAAAGCAATATTTAAAACGGGGGAAATGTTACATTGGTGAAGAAAATGGAGAAATAGTGGGTGTATTTGTATTACTTTCGACTAGACCGGAAACCGTAGAACTCGTTAATATTGCAGTAGTTGAGAAGCACCAAGGTAAAGGCTTTGGAAAAGCACTCGTAATAGATGCTATTAATAAGGCAAAGGAACATGGATATAAAGTAATGGAAGTTGGGACTGGCAATTCGAGTATTGATCAGCTAGCCCTCTATCAAAAATGTGGATTTCGAATTATCGGAGTGGACATAGATTTTTTCACCATTCACTATGAAGAGGAAATAAACGAAAATGGGATCCCATGTGTGGATATGATTCGACTAGCGCAGTTATTGTAAAGGAGGGATTTTTATATTAGCGGCATCTGCTCTTGCGCCGCCTCGTCGCAATTAGAGCATCTGCCCTTTTCTTAAAGGATGTATATGAAAATGTGGTGTGAACACTAGATTCATGGTACTTGAGTAAATGAATAATACCGCTGTTTTCCGTTATCTGGTGGAAACAAAGAAAAATGGTAAGTGTTTACCAAATAAAGAAGCGAAATAGCGAACGAAATTGCATCTTCGAGGGAAGTATCTTTTCTCTTGTTATCCAAAATGTACTTACCTGTTGCCATAAAATTACCAGTATCCCTAAAAATTGACTCCGTAATTATATAATAAAACGTCTGTCCAAAGCCCTTCGAAAACGATAGAAACACGTTTTGATCTAAAAGAGCACTTCCACTTTTTTTACTTGGTATGTAGTAATTCTAAAATACGTTTAAGGTCATTTGCTGGGATTTGGCCAGGAGCCGATGATGTTACACCAGAACCGAATGTAGCTGCAGAACCGAAAACCTCACCAGCTAATCGGCTAATTGCCCCAGTAGAAGCCATAGACATCGTAATAATTGGGCGGTCCGCATATAATGAATGCATTGTATGCGTAGCATCTAGCAATGTCAGAACATCTGATGCCTTGTTTGGCATTACGGCTATTTTGGCAATATCCGCATCCAACTCTTGCATTCTTCTAAGTCTCCAAATGATCTCTTCCTTTGCTGGAGTCCTGTCGAAGTCATGATTAGACATTACGATAATAACATCATTTTCTTTTGCACTTTCTATGATTTCATTGACTTTAGGCGAGAACAATTCTACATCTACTAAATCTATTTCTTTTGTTTTCATCACTTCTACAAGAAGAATCTCGTAGTATGAATCTTCTATGGTTTTATTGCCACCCTCCCGATGTGTTCTAAAGGTGAATAGTAGTGGAATTGGGTATAGCTCTTCGCGAATCATAGTAAGTATTTGTTTTACTTTAGTTAAATCTTCAATATCCTCAAGCAAGTCTGCCCGCCATTCGACAATATCTAGGTTAATTTGTTTAATTGTTTTTATTTCCAAAAGGAGTTCTTCTAGTGTTTTTCCCATGAGCGGGACAATGACTTTTGGTGCACCTTTTCCAATATGAATATCTCTAATTGAAACAACTTTCATAAAATTATCCCCTCCAGCAGTGTTTTAGGTTATATTAACATACAAAGAGAAAAGGAGGGCAATTATATGAATTTTCAGCGTTATGAAAATGTAGAGAAGTTTGCTAGTAGAGTAACACCCTTTTTGGAAGAAAATGAGGATAAGTTCAGCCTATTTCTAGGTGTTCTGGAAAGAATAAAAGCAGGTGATTACAAAAATCCTTATATGGCGACTATTGAAGAAAAAGGCGAATTATTAGCAATTTTTCAAATGACTCCTCCGCATCCTTTTAATATAATTTTTGTTGATGAAGATCAACTAACTACTTGCACTGACTTATGTATAACCGAATTAGTCAATCATTCCATACAAGTAGAATCAATTATTAGTGTAAAGGAATGGGCTGTTCTGTTTGCACAAAAATGGCAGGAGAAAACGGGTGGGAAATACTCTTTACTGATGGATCAAGGGCTTTATAGACTGGACCAAGTAGAGGAATCATTAGAAATGAGTCCTGGCACATGGCGTTATGCAACAGCTATAGATGCACTGCTTATAGAGAAATGGTACAGTCAGTTTGAACAGGAAGCTGGGCTAGCATCTACAGCTCCAGTAGAAATAAGAAAACGTGTGAAAACTATGTTAGATGGAAAGGAAGTCTTCCTTTGGGAAGATCAAGGGGAAGTTGTGTCCATGATGAAAAAGAGCAGACCAACAGCACATGGAGTTACAGTTGGTCTTGTTTTTACACCGGCAGAAAAACGAAGAAAAGGGTACGGACGAACAATGGTTGCTGCGGTGAGTAAAGAGCTATTGAGGGAGTTTGAGTTTTGTGTGCTATATACAGATATGCTCAATCCCACATCGAACAAAATCTACCAGGAAATAGGCTATCAGAAGCTCATAGATTCAGTTCATTTGAAACTGGAAACAATATAGTAGTACCATCATTGTATAAGTTTCAATACTAAAGAGGCTAGACGAAGGACAGGGCATAGTCGCCCTCTTCATCTAGCCTTTAGAATTTTCCTATCATCATCCTTCTTTTTTTCTATCTTCTATTTCTTCCTGATTTTCTTGGTACTCCTCTTCGATATCGGTTGTATTGTATATAAAAGGTTCATGGTTGTAATCAGTTCGTTTTCCGTAGCGAAGCATTTCATAAATAATCATACCGTTGTTCGGCATACCATTTATTGTTCTCATCGGAATAATATCAAACAAAACATAATAAAAACTATAAAATACAAAGCGATTCCAAAAAGTTTGGTGTTCCTCTAACAGACCGTTTGCTAATAATGCATTTAATAGTAGAGCCACCGAAAGATTCATGAGGATTGGACCTGCGTAAATACATATATATGCTAGCTTACTTTCCCTTCTTAAAGCATCATATGAAAACCAACTAAAAAGATGGTAATATTTCCTGACATCAATTATCCAAAACTTGAAAACTCTTGGACCAGACCCAATAGTCAGCCTTGGATTCTTTACACCGAAAATCTCACTTGCTATCAAGTAACCTGTTTCTCGCAGAAATAAAACAATAGGCAAGATGATAAAAGCTGAAATGATTAAAGACAGTAAATCCGAAAAACCAAACATTTTATCACAACTCTCCAGAAAAAGTGATGTTGTGTATAAAATACCCGATTTGAGTAAGAACGAACCTTGAAATAATCTCCAACTAATTATGATTAATTGGGAAGTTAATAAATGAACCAAATGACTTTAATTTCGTAAATTTCAATACTTCAATAACGTACGCTCCTATAAAAACTACACAATTGATAACCTTCTCAGGTGAAAGTAGCATCCTACTATTTCGAGGAGGCGCGGCTCGCTCAGCTAGAAAACCTCCGTCTAAAAAGGAATTTAACCGTTTTACTTAACAGAGCTCAACACTAAATAATTTCGAAGTAAGAAGGCAACCCATTTGCAATTAGGATAGCTTTGAATATTTTTTAAAAGACCTTCTACTAGAGCGTGACTTAGTGATGGTTCTAATAAATGTTCTTTAAGCAAAAGGAGTGATTCTTTTTCTAATGGCTCCTCTGCTTCACTTAAACTTTGTTCTAAAATTTCAAGCAGTTGATCGTTCGTCACTTCCTCATGGGTTAATCGCTTAAGCTGAAAAATTTCTTCCGTGACAAAAGGAATAGTAGCCTGTGTAGCAAGCAGGTTTGTTTTTTCCACTAATGATTTTGAGAGTTGATCCAAATCTACCGGGACATTATTGAATAGTATTAATTCTGAGTAAATACTTATGAAACCTTTTATACAATAGACTAAATCATGCTTTGTGTCTTCGATCTTTTCCCCGAATAACCTTTCCATCATTAAAAGGATAGTTTTCTCTAGTAATCGATCATAATAATGAAACTTAATAATAAGTTCCTTATTGAATGATTGTGATTGTTCTTTCATCAAAATTTTAGCAAAATTTGAATGCTTTTGAGAGGATTGAAACATCGAAAAGTAAAATTCATATAATGATATTTCGTCATTCTGAGGATGTGTGACTTGGTAGTCAATATCTGATATCATTTGACTCATAAATTGGTCGATTAATGCTACTATCAATTCGTCCTTAGACTTGAATGACAAATAGAATGCACCTTTAGAAATTCCGCAGTGTTCTGTAATCTGTTGAACAGAGGTTAGTTCAAATCCTTGCTGTGCAAAAAGCTCTAACGCTTTCTCCATGATTAATTGTTTTTTACCCATTTAAAACTATCGCTCCTAGTTCATATTGTTGACAACTGACTAATTAGTCATTATTATAAGTAATTGAGAAATTAAAGTCAATTAGGGGTAGGTGTAAGAGTGAAAGGTTTAGTCAATTTTGTGCTTCAAAACAAATTAGCGGTATGGTTACTTACAATTATTATTACTGTTTCCGGTATTTATTCGGGGACGCGTATGAACATGGAAACAATTCCAGACATTTCTATTCCATATTTAATGGTAATGGATGTCTATCCGGGTGCAACACCTGAACAGGTTATGGAAGACGTATCTATGCCATTGGAGAAAGTGGTAGAAAATCTTGAAGGTGTGAAATCCGTTTTTTCTAATTCCAATTCGAATATGGCAAGTATTCAAGTGGAATATGAATATGGTGAAGACATGGCAGAGGCAAATCGTGCATTAAAATCTGCATTAGAAAGTGTTAAATTACCAGAAGGAGCACAGGAACCGATTGTCACTGCTATTAGCATGAATATGATGCCAGTTGTGGCATTGAGTGTTAGTAGTACGACAGAGGATATTGTGGAGTTAACATCTACAGTTTCAGAAATTTTACTTCCTAAAATGGAGAAAATCGATGGTGTAGCTTCTGCAACTATTGCAGGTCAGCATATAGAAGAAGTTCAGCTTACGTATAACGAAGAAAAAATTTCTGAGCTAGGCATAACAGAAGCTGATGTAAAACAAATGATTCAAGCAAGCGACTTGGCAGTTTCATTGGGTCTTTATGAATTTGAAGAAGGTGAAGAGGCCGTTTCAGTAGATGGCAAGTTCATGACTTCAGAAGAATTAAAGGAAATGCTTATTCCAGTAACACCATCTGCAACAAATCCATCTCCATTTGTGAAACTTAGCGATATTGCTACTATTAAAGAAGTAGGTAGAGTGCAATCTGTTTCACGTACGAATGGTGAGGATGCAATTTCTATTCAAATTGTTAAAGGTCAGCAAGCAAATACAGTTGACGTTGTTAATAGTGTGAAAGAATTGATTGAAGATGAACAGAAAAATATCGATGGTCTTGTTATTGATATATCACTTGACCAAGGTAAACCAATTGAAGAATCGGTTAATACGATGATTGAAAAAGCCTTATTTGGTGGTTTGATAGCAGTATTAATCATATTACTTTTCTTACGTGATTTTAAATCAACGGTAATTTCAATTGTATCTATTCCAGTATCAATTTTCATGGCGTTACTATTATTAAACTGGATGGATATTACGTTGAATATTATGACTCTCGGGGCAATTACAGTTGCCATAGGACGGGTAATAGATGACTCTATTGTAGTAGTGGAAAATATTTATCGTCGTCTTCATTTAAAAGACGAGAAGTTATCAGGTCGTGCGCTTGTACGTGAAGCGACTATTGAAATGTTCAAACCTATTCTATCCTCTACTGTAGTTACGATTGCAGTATTTGCACCATTATTGTTTGTAGGTGGTATGGTGGGAGAATTATTTATGCCATTTGCATTAACAATGGCATTTGCACTTGGTGCATCATTGATCGTAGCTATTACAATTGTTCCAGCATTGTCTCACTTCTTATTTAAAAAGAAATTATATAGTGAGAAGAAAGAAAGTAATCATAAGGAAGCTGGTAAACTGGCTAATGGCTACAAGCGTATATTGGAATGGACGCTTAACCATAAAGTCATTACATCTATCGTTTCTATTGTGTTATTAGTTGGTAGTTTAGCTTTGACGCCGTTAATTGGCTTTAGCTTCATGGGAAGTGAAGAAGAAAAAGTTATGTATTTAACTTATACACCAGAAGCTGGTGAGTTAACGGAGGATACGTTAGCTAATGTTGCAGTAGTAGAAGAAGAGCTACTAAAAAGGGACGATATTGATATTCTTCAATTGTCAGTAACGGATAGTGATAGTGCTGATCCAACAGCTGCGATGATGGGTGGAGGAGCAGGTGGTGCATTAATGTACCTTATCTTCGATCCAGAAATGGAAAACTTCTCAGAAGTACGTGATGAAATTGAAGAGTACGCATTTAATATTGGGCAAACGGGTGAGTGGAAGAGTCAAAACTTCTCCGCAATGTCGATGTCTTCAAATGAAGTTAGCTACACATTCTACAGTGAAGATTTAGATAAACTAAATGAAGCTGTAAAAATGGTAGAAGATGTAATGAATAAAAATGACGGCTTGGAAGATGTTTCTTCTAGTACCGAGGATGCTTACGTAGAGTATACTTTCAAAGTAGAACAAGATGAATTACTTCAGTATGGTTTAACAACTGGCCAGATTGTCATGATGTTAAATCCTATGGCAACACAAGATGTATTGACTACTATTGAAAAGGATGGCAGTACGTTAGATGTGATTGTTCAGCAGGAAAAAGCAGAACAACCGAAATCTGTAGATGATATTTTAGCTACAGAAGTACCTACAGCATTGGGTACTACAATGCCTCTTTCTGAGCTGGTAACAGTGGAAGAAGGAACAACATTAAATACTCTTGCACGTAGTAAAGGGGAGTATTATGCAACTGTTTCCGGAACAATCCTTGGAGATGATATTTCAGTCGCGACATCTGAAGTAGATGAAGCAATTGATAAATTAGATTTACCTAAAGGAGTGACTGTCGGTGTAGCTGGGGTAGCTGCTGATATGACTGAAACATTTACACAACTCGGGATAGCAATGCTTGCGGCAATTGCAATTGTGTATTTTGTCTTAGTTGTAACATTCCGTGAGGGTGTAGCACCTTTTGCTATATTGTTCTCCTTACCATTTGCAGTAATTGGTTCATTCGTTGGTTTATTGATCGCTGGAGAAACTATTTCTGTATCGGTTATGATGGGTATGCTCATGCTAATCGGTATCGTAGTGACAAACGCGATTGTACTTGTGGATCGAATTATTCATATGGAACGTGATGGAATGAGTATGCGTGAAGCTATTCTAGAAGGTGGAGCAACTCGTCTCCGTCCAATATTAATGACAGCAATCGCAACGATTGGTGCATTAATACCATTAGCTATTGGTTCAGGCGGCGGTGGTTTAATATCGAAAGGTCTTGGGATTACAGTAATCGGCGGTTTGCTAAGTTCAACGTTATTAACGCTAATTGTTGTACCAATTGTTTATGAAATTTTATCGAAGCTTTTCAAGAAAAACCGTAAAGAAGTAGAAGAGAACTAACAAGAAAAGCGCTTGTTCAAAGCCCTTCAAGACATTTGTTGTCTTGAAGGGCTTTTTGTGGGTGGATAAAGTGCAAAAAGGTGAAAAATATCCTTAGTTGGAATTTTGAAAGGCATCTTGCGATTTTCAAGGTCGACCTTGCGATTCGAAGCCACTAATTTGCGATTCACCCTAAAACGAGATTCGACTTGCGATTTATGACCATGAACTTGCGATTTCAGCAAGGCATATTGCGATTTTCAAGGTCGACCTTGCGATAAGGGGGTTATTTGGAATTTTTGAAAGGTTGAGTTGGAAAAGGTTGCATGTTAGTTAAAATAATTAAAAATGACCATGTCATGTGAAGTTAGGAAGTGCAACAAGAGAAAGTAACAGGACTAAAAAAGAGGATCGTGACATCAGTCATGATTCCCCTCTGTTTCTCTTATTTATAAACCACCGTTCCGCTTTTTTTTTCAACTATTATTTTCCCGTTATCTGAAGAAAGGCGGACTTTGTTTGTTCCATTACCAAATACAGTTCGAGAATTTTTTTCGCCGAACACGCTTATTTTGCCAAAATCTACTTTTGTATGAATAGATACGTCCGTTGGGTCATTTTCTGTTTCTACTAAAATGCTTCCGTTGTCTGTCTCCAATTCAATCATTCGATCCAAACTGGACGTTAGTAGCTCGATTCTGCCGTTATCGGTTTTTCCTATAATATTCCCGTTTACGTATTGCATCATAATTCTCCCGTTATCGGTCTCTGTGTGAACTTGCTCGGCATCAATATTTCGAAGTTCAATTCTGCCGTTGTCAGTCCCTGCAGTAAGCTTATCTGCTTGAATTTTCTCCATTTCGATACGCCCATTATCTGTTTTTACTTCAAGAATGGTCGCTGCAAATTCTTTTAATCCAATACTTCCATTATCTGATGTAGCTTTAATATTCTTGCCAAGTATTTTTTCTGCTCGAATTCGTCCATTATCCGTTTTCATAATGATGGTTGTATAGAGTTTTTTAGGCAAGGCAACATTTACTCTAAGATCTTTTATTAAAAACATGAAACTAAAAAGTTTAAACTTTTTGGTTTTCAATCGAATGGATAATGTGTCATTTACTACATCTGCTGTCAATTCTAATTTATCGTGCTCTCCTATTAACTCAATAATGGTTTCGTCCGTTTCCGAAGGGACTACGTATAAAGAACCAAAGTCGATATCCATCATTATATTCGAGAAATTCGCATGAGGGATTTTAATGATTTTATTGTTCGAGATAATTTTTTCAGGAATATGAATTTGATTTTCAGAAAGTTCCTCAGCAATTTCTTTTGGTGATCCTAAAGAGGCTGCAATTTCACTATCTGATTTTCCATCTTCTCGCCCATTTGAGAAGTACTCTTTAATGTCAGAGAGAATATCATTTCTCTCCTCAGCTGGAAGCCTTGTTAAAGCAAGTTCTAATTCTTTTAAAAATTGTTGTTCAGTCATTTTTTACACCCTCTTCAATTAGATTATTTACACCAGTTGTAAAGCTTTCCCATTCCTTTAGTTGTTCATGTAAGTAGGAGCGACCTAAGTCCGTTAGCTTATAGTATTTACGAGGGGGTCCTTCTGTGGATTCCTGTAAATAGGTAGTAAAATAGCCTTCCTTCGTCAATCTTCTTAATAATGGGTAGACGGAACCTTCCGAAATCGAGATCTGATCGGAAATTTTTTGTACTAGCTCATACCCATATCGATCTTGCTTATCCAATAAAACAAGCACACATAAATTTAATACTCCTTTTTTAAATTGAATATTCATCTATTATTTCCTCCTTCCGCTACTACTCAATGAACAGTACCTTAGATAGAATATATCATATAGTATTATCTTATGCAAGGTACTGAACTAAATAAAATTATAATTTTAAAAATTGTCAGTTATAATAAAGAGGAATGAAAGGAAGTTGCGTGATGAACCCTTTTACTGAAAAAGTAATTCATATTATAAAGTCCATCCCACCAGGAAAAGTGATGACGTATGGACAGATTGCAAAAGTTGCAGGAAGCCCAAGAGGAGCAAGACAGGTTGTTCGTGTTTTACACTCCATGAGCACAAATTATAATCTTCCTTGGCACCGTGTGATAAATGTTAAAGGGGAAATTGTTATAGCGGATGAAGAAGCGGCGTACTCCCAAAAAGCAATGCTTGAAGCGGAAGGGGTCCACTTTTCCGCAAATGGACGTGTAGATTTAAAAAAATCACGTTATGATCTTAATGTAGTGGAGGAAGACTGGATATAAAGAAAGGAAGTGATGGTTTATGTTTAGCTGGAAAGGTGCAGCAGGTATTTGTGTAAATGAAAAGAAGGACGTATTAATGGTACTTCAAGCAGCCCCTGGAGAAGATAAGAAATGGACAGTTCCTTCTGGGACACTTGAAGAGGGAGAAACATTAGAAGAATGTTGTATAAGAGAATTCAGTGAGGAAACTGGATTCAAAGTGAAAACGACGGACAAGGTACATAATAAAAGTGGGGTTCTCAGTGAACATGGTATCTCTTACTATGTAGAATACTTTTTAGTAGAAATAATAAGTGGAGAAATAGCACTTCAGGATCCAGATGAATTTATACATGAAATTGCTTGGAAGTCATTCGAAGAAATCCAGAACCTGGACTTAGCTTATCCAGAGGATATCCACATAATTGAGAAGGTATTAAAAAATGGAGTGGATAAACTTCCGAATTAGAAAGTAGGTGGGATGTCATTAAAATCACATTTATAATAATCTGGGCCATTGTTTTTCTTTATTTATTGAACATCCTCGAAATAGAGAAAAGTTTGTTCAATTATATTATTGCTTTCTTTTTATTATTGGGTGGTGTCTATGTAATAGATAAGATATATAAAATGATATCTACAAAAAACTAGAAGACAAGAGTCTTCTAGTTTTTTGTATAATCTCTCATTAGAATTTATTGAGAAATGATTAAACCCTCAAAAAAGCTTACGCTTCTTAAAAGCGCAAGCTGCAAAAATTTATTCAATTTCAACTTCACCTAATATCTCTAATGCTTCAATACAGAATATTAATTCGAAAGAATCTTTAGAGTTTCGTAAATTTTTGTTTAATAAATCTTCGAGTTTTTGAATGCGATATACTAAGCCACTCATTGATAAATTTAAATCTAACATCGTCTGTTGCAAGTTACCATTATTTTTTAAAAATGTGTGGAGTGTTTTTAAAAACTCCATTTTTTTTGCTTCTTTTAATTCTAAAATAGCCTTTAATTCGTGTTTTGCTAGTTGAACAATCGAAGTTTTGTTGTGTGCATTAATAATTGAGCTAATGATACTTGTGTTTTCAAATAAGACGATTGATTGCTTTTTATCAATGTTTAAAGCAATAATCGATTGCTGGTGTGCTTCCGGAATATCTTCAATATCTTGAATGATACGGCTAATGCCAATTCGAAAATCATAAATTTTGAAGGAACGTTGTAAGTGCTTTATTATACTTTCAGCCATTTCTATTGTACTTGGTTGTTTTTGCATTAAAAAAATTATTTCATCTTGAAATGAGGTAATGAAAATAGGTATTTTATGCATTTCCAAATAGATTGTAAATGTTTGAATGACTTTTTCTAATATTTGTTGCTCTTTAATCTGCATGCTATTTTTAAGGATTTTGACGTTGCCGATAAAAAAGTCCTGATTTAAATCGATTTCCATTAAGTAGCTACGATAAGTCATACTCGCTTTTGATGTATATTGCTTTTGCAATAGTTGTTCAAAGAAGTAAGCTTTCATATTCTCAATGGCTTCTAAACTCGATTTCTCATTTAAATAATGAAGAGAGCAAACTGTTGCTGCCCGTTGGATAAAGTCTCTCTCAAATTCTAATGCCTTTGTCTGCGTTGGATAAATAAATGCAATATAGCCAATAATTTGATGATGCACGGTAATTGGACAAACGAGCCGAGTATGTTCTTTACCATCTATTTGTAATGGATGCTCGGGTTCGATTGGCTTTAACAAAAGCTTTCCTGATCTGGTTTGTCCGACCTGCTTAGCAAAATCATCATATAAACTATTGAGTTCTTCTAATGTAATGCCAGCAGTTAAATATGGATTTAAGTTTAAATCTTGCAACACAACAGGCGTATCGAGCGTTTCGTAAATTGTTTCTAATAATTGCTCCAGTTTCATTCCTTGTGTAAGTCCTTTTGTTAAATTGTTATGAAAAATAGACACTAGCTCTGTTAAACGCTTTTCTTGATAAAGCTGTTCATAGGTCGTATTTAGTTCATCAATCATACGAGAATGATTCATTTTAATAACATACGATTGTGTTTCCTTATCCCAGTCTTCTAGAGCCTTCATCTCAAACGCACATTCCGCATCTCCCCGTGCGCGACAAGTTACTTCAATTATATATATTTCTTTTTTTGTTAAATAAGAGGTGAAACCGCTTGCATAACCAGCCAATGTGTGACAGGTAACTTGTTTACTCATCCCAAAATGCTGCAAATGCTCGGAAGCTTCATATGAATCAATCCAAATTCCTTTTGCATAAATTTCTTTAATATTATCGTGTTCATCTAATTCTAATACTCGTTCGGATACTAAATCAGTAATTTGTCCGGTGTTTAAATGATAAGAGGATGCACTGTCTAACTTTTCTCGTAATCTAAGTTGCATACGATCTACTTCTTTTGCATGGGCCACTCCTAAATTCCATCCATACCGTAATAAGAATGTTTTTGCATGATCATGTCCTAAATGCTCGATAAGTTCTTTACGTAATAAGCCAAATGAATTTGAAGTTGTATACAGTTCTTTATCAAACGTTGGTAAAGTCATTTGCTCGCCTCTTTTCGTAAATTCTTTACAGGAATAAAACAGTTATTAAAGATATTTTATCAGAAAATTTAGTAAAATATAGAGTGAATTAAATGAAAATTAACTATTTCTACATTTTGAGTAGTTTTTATTGGTATTGAAGTTAAAATTCAACGATTTTCATTGTACATTTCTAAAATTACTTTCGATACATTTAATATATCTTACAAGACAGGAGTGAATACGATGCCAGAAGTATTAACAAAAAATGAGTTAGCCATTATTGATGAAGCGAAGGTATTAGCAGAAAAAATCCGTGGGCGTGCAAAATTAACGGAGGAGTTACGCCGTATTCCAGAAGAAACGATTCAAGAACTAAAAGATACAGGTATTTTTAAAATTTTACGTCCCAAACGTTACGGTGGTTTGCAATTAAGTGTGGAAACATATGCACGGGTCATTGTAGAGCTTTCAAAGGCATGTGCTTCAACCGGTTGGATTGCTTCTTTATGTGCCATTCGAGAATTAATGGTTGCGGAATCATTTAATGAAGAAGCACATGAAGAAATTTTTGGCCAAGATCCAGAAGATGTTCTCTTTGCAGGGGTATACGAACCTCGAGAATGCAAAGTACAAAAAGTAGATGGAGGCTATTTAATCGAGGAAGGTCACTGGATGTTTTGTTCAGGATCATTGCATGCCACATGGGGTTACTTTGGCATGTATATCAAAGATGAAAACGGAGAAATTTTGGAGCAACTGTTAATGACCGTCCCATTTAGCGAACTCGAAATTGAGGATGATTGGTACACGCTAGGCCTAAGAGGTACCGGGAGTAATGCTGTTCGTATGAAAAATGTCTTTGTACCAGAAAATCGTGTAACGTCTTATCTCGATGTATTAAATGGAGATTTCAAATCATCACATTTACGCGATATTCCCTTATATAGCACTGCTTTATTCCCAGCATTAATTCTTTCGCTAGGCTTACCGGCATTAGGGGTTGTACAAGAAATGTTGGAAAACTTTAAGAAGGGGTTGCCTTATCGTACAGCTGTACATATGGGCGTGAAGATGATTAAAGACGCAGCAAGTACACATACATTGCTTGCAACAGCAACATTAAAAGTGGAAACAGCTGAAATGTATTTAATGAATTTAGCTAAAGGTATGGATGAGTGGGCAGCAAAACAAGAAATTATGCCAAAAGAGCTTCGTTTGAAAGCGCTAACAGATATCGGTTATGCGAACCAATTATTAAAAGAAGCGATGGATGAGTTACTTGCTGCTAGTGGTTCAGGTTTTGTATACGACCAAAATCCAATGCAACGGTTAATTCGTGATTTTATTACGATGCATTCTCATCGTTCTTTATCTCCTGTCATAACACGCGAAAATTATGGTCGATTATTAGTAGGGATAGAGCCAAATGCAATTCGCTATTAAGTAAAAACTAATGAAGAATGATTTGTTTTTCGTATGTTTTTTCTATAGTTTTGAAGAATTTAATTCTATTAAAATAGCAATAAAGAAAGAAAGGAGTTAGTCAGTGAATGAATCCTAAAATTGCGAAGTTAGGTTATGTGTCATTGCAAACCTCAGATATGGAGACATCCGTTAACTTTTTTCAAGAAGTAATTGGACTGGAATGTACGGAACAAATAGGTGATAGTTATTACTTTCGCGCTTGGGGTGACTTTGAACATCATAGTTTAGTTGTTAGCCCAGGAAAGACTGGAAAGGTGACACACTTTGGTTTGCGTACAAAAAGAGAAGAAGACGTGCAATTGTTTGCACAGCAGTTATCTGCAAAAGGCTATGAAATAGAAAATATACCTGCTTGGACAACACCAGGTATTGGAGAAGCAATTCGATTTACTGCTCCATCTGGTCATCGTATTGAATTATATTATGATACCCAGCGTCCCCAAGTCGAAGAACATCGTAAATCGGTCCTTAAAAACCAAACATATAAATCTTGGGCAAAGGGAATTTCACCTAGACGTTTGGATCATGTCAACATTCATACATGTGCAGATGCCAAAAGTGTGTATGCCTTTTTTGTAGATGAGCTAGGGTTCCGTATTAATGAATGCATTGAAGATGAAAATGGTACATTACTAGCAGGTTGGATGAGTGTGACAGAACTTGTTCATGATATCGCTCTAGTGACACATGAAAAACTAGAAACAACTGCACGATTCCACCATATTTCATACTGGCTAGATGATGTAGGTGATATTTTACGAGCAGCAGATATTTTAAAAGAATCTAATCTACAATTTATCGGTCCTGGCAAACATAGTATTTCACAAGCTATCTATTTATATGTCATTGATCCCGGTAGTGGGTGTCGTGTAGAACTGTTTACAGGAGGGTACTTAATCTTCGAACCAGATTGGGAGACGGTTGTATGGCGACCAGAAGAGCGTGCGCTTGGAAATACATTTTGGGGTGACAGCATTACAGGCAATGAACTCATCATTCCAACAATTGAAGCATAAAGGGGAGGTATAAATATGCAGGCAACAACAGAAGTAACGGTTACATCGCAAGCAATAAAAACAGGCAAATATACCACATGGATGAATGAATCAGGTCAACAACATCCAGAAACAATTTTGTTTTTACATGGTTCAGGACCAGGAGTAACAGCAATTGCAAACTGGAGATATGCGTTAAATGATTGTGGGTCACAATTCCATTGTTTAGCACCAGACTTATATGGTTTTGCTCAAAGCAATCATCCAGAAGTACCGTTAAAAAATCGTCAAGCATGGATGGATTGCTGGATGGAACAAGTAATTGAAATTTTAGATCACTACAAATTAGAAAAGGTCCATGTAGTTGGAAACTCTTTAGGGTGCTCGATTGCATTAGAATTAGCAGTTGAATATCCAGAACGTTTTGATCGGATTGTATTAATGGGGCCAGGAGGAACACCAAATACGAAGTTAAGTTTGGAGCTGGCACGTGCTAAAAACTTTTATGATAGCCCATCTGAAAAACGCCTTCAGCAAATTATGGGATGGTTTGTTTATGACAAGGAGGCAATGCAACCTATCATTGATGAAGTGACAAAGCCGCGATTTGAAAATGCAATGCGAGAGGAAGTTAAACGCTCGAATAATTCTATTTTTGCCACAGCAGCGGTGCCGATTCCAACAGTCGCATTATATAGACTGCAGCATCCAATCTTACTTGTACATGGTCGAGATGACAAAGTATGCTCGATTGAATCTAGCTACTATTTATTAGAACATTTGGGCAATGCACAACTTCATGTTTTTAGCCGATGTGGACACTGGACTCAAATTGAGAAAAAGGATGAATTTAATTATTTAATTCAACAATTTTTTAAAGAGTTGGTATGAAAATATTTAAAGCACTTTCAGAAAAGGGGGTATTATGATGTCACAAGCATTGACAGCAGATGTTGTAGTAGTAGGTGCTGGAAATGCCGCCATGTGTGCAGCCATTGCTGCCGCGGAACAAGGAAGTGATGTCATCGTTTTAGAAATTTCCTCAGAGGTCGAAAAAGGTGGCAATACCACATATACCCATGGTTCAATGCGTTTTGCTTACAATAATGGTGAAGAAGTTAGGGCACTATTACCAGAGATGACAGATGAGGAATTTTCAATGACAGACTTCGGTGTTTATACGAAAGAGCATTTTTTTGAAGATGTGAGTCGCCTCTCCAATTATCGAACAGATTATGACTTAGCCAATATTTTGGCAAAGGAAAGCTACAAAGTAATGCAGTGGTTAACATCTCACCAAGTGAAATGGATTCCTATTTATGGACGTCAAGCCTTTAAAATAGATGGAATATTCAAGTTTTGGGGTGGTATGGTATTAGAAGCAGTTGGCGGTGGAAAAGGCCTAGTAGATGCACTTCATTTGGAGGCAAAACGATTGGGTGTCCGTATTTTATATAATACCTCTGGAGTTAAGTTAGACATGACGCATAAACGAATTCAAGGTATTCATGTTCGTCAGCAAAAGCAAGATGCATATATCCAGTGTAAATCTGTTGTACTTGCAAGTGGTGGCTTTCATGCGAATGTCGAAATGCGTACAAAATACCTAGGTCCTGGATGGGATAGCGTTCATACGCGCGGATGCAAATTTAATACAGGAGCAGGGTTGAAAATGGCCATCGATGTGGGAGCAAGAACGATTGGCAATTGGTCTGGTGCACATGCAGTAGGTGGTGATCGGTATTTGCCAAACTTCAAAGAAGGCTTTCAAAAGTTAAGCTATCCCTTTGGCATCCTTATAAATAAAGAAGGAAAACGCTTTATCAATGAAGGAGAGGACTTTCGAAATTATACGTATGCCAAAATTGGAAAAGAAATTTTAAAGCAACCAGGCCAATATGCATGGCAAGTGTTCGATGCAAAAGGCAAACCGTTTTTACGAGAAGAATATGAGGGCCGCTCTGTCTCAAAAGTAGTAGCAGATACATTAGAAGAACTAGTGGAATTGATGGGTGATGTAGACCATAAGAGCTTTTTAACAGAGGTAGAAAACTTCAACAAAGCAGTAATGGATGTCCCATTTAATCCGAATGTGTTAGACGGCAAAGGTACAGAAGGATTAAGCGTGCCAAAATCAAATTGGGCAACCCCAATTGATGAAGGACCATTTGTAGCATACGCTATTGGTTGCGGAATTACGTTTACATATGGGGGTCTACACATTACAAAAAAAGCACAAGTATTACATGAAGATACAGCTCCAATCGAAGGTTTATATGCTGCTGGAGAAATTGTAGGTGGACTATATTATGATAATTATCCAGGAGGAGCAGGTCTTACATCAGGCTCTGTATTTGGTAAAATTGCCGGTAGCCAAGCAGCGAAATATGTTCAAGCAGAATATCAACTGAAATAAGGGGGAACTTGTATGTCTATTCAAGCACATAAAGTACAAACAGGGGATTACGGAACATTTATCTATGAGTCTGGTAAAGGAAATAAAGAAACGGTGATTTTACTACATGGTTCAGGACCAGGAGCTGGAGCAAAAGCAAATTGGCAGCACGTAATAGAAGATTACGCGAAAGATTATCATGTTGTGGCACCGGACTTAGTAGGTTTTGGAGATACAGATCATCCAACAGACTATCCCGAAAACGGCGTACAATGGATGGCAATACGTGTAAAACAAATTTTAGATTTAATGGATACATTACAAATTGAAAGAGCCCATTTAGTAGGAAACTCTCTGGGTGGTGTGATTGCAATGTATTTAAATATGGCGGCACCAGAACGATTCCCGAAAAATGTATTAATGGGTGCTGGTGTGTTATTAAAAGAGCCGACAGTTGAGCTAATGAAGTTAGCCAACTTCCATCTAGATCCTACAAAAGAAAACTTGCGAAACTTATTATCATGGTTTGTGTATGACATTGAGAACATGAAAGACTTCGTTGACGAAGTGGTAGAACAGCGTTTCGAAATGTTCCAACGCCCAGAAATTTACCGTTCATATCGGGAGAATTTCACGAAATCTAGCTTAACTGAAATGCTAATTCCACAAACAGCCTTCGAACGTATGCAAAATGAATTTTGTTTAATTCATGGACATTTTGATCGCTTTGTTCCATTACAAAGTAGCTTATATGCATTAGATCACTTACCGAATTGTGAATTGCATGTATTTAAAAAATGTGGTCACTGGGCAATGATTGAACAACGTGAAGAGTTTTTACATGCAACAAAACATTTCTTTAAAAAAAATGTTGCCTCAACATCAGAGCCTGTGAACGTGTAAGTTTAAAGTTATGTTAAACGAATTCCTGATATGGCCATTAGATCTTCAATGATGCACAATAAAAAGGAGTGTGGCACTATGACACAAACATCGGTTCAACAAATTGAAGTAAGCGATATGCTGATTGAAAACGCTCGTTCATTACAAAAAATTTTACGTGATGCGACCTTGGATATCGATCAAAAGAGTAAAATTCCTGATGAAATTGTTCAAATGATTCGTGATAAAGGACTATTAAAAGTATTACGACCAAAATTGTTTGGTGGCTATCAAACAGATATGCGGACCTATTTTGAAGTGGTGACAGAAATTTCACGTGGCAATGGTTCTGCTGGGTGGTTTGTATCTTTGAGTAACATTCGAGATTATATGGTTTCTTATGCTTTCGGTCGCCAAGCATTAACCGAAATCTTTGGGGAAAACCGCGATAAAGATGTGGTGCTAGCGGGAAACTTCAAACCAGTTCATATCGATTTGGAGCGTGTTGAGGGGGGCTATTTTGTAAAAAAAGCACAATGGCCATTCGTATCAGGATCCCCTTATGCCGACTGGTTTTATTCGGGTGCTCCTGTTGATGATGGTAATGGCGGACAAGAAATGGCTATTTTCATCGTTCCACGTCAAGATGTTACTGTATTAGATGATTGGGATGTAGTGGGATTAAAAGGTTCAGGTAGTAATAGTATTGTGATGGAAAATGTATTTATCCCAGACCACCGCGTATCACTAGATCGTTTAGCAGTACAAGGTCATTATATTATTGATGAACTAAAGGATGAGCCGCTATACCGTACACCATTTGTTCCGTCGTTAACATTATCCATTGTAGCTCCAACATTAGGGCTTGCGCTCGGCGGCTTCGATTTACACATGCAACGTGTCATGAAGGCGGGTATTGGTAATACCTTCTATCAGAAAATGAGTGAGGCACCGGTAACGCATTTACAAATTGGAGAAGCAGAAATGAAAATTGAAGCAGCACGTTTAATGTTTATCGATGTAATTAATAAACTTGACGAGTATTCTCGTGAAGGAAAGTTATTTAATCAAAAAGAAAGCATACGTATGAAAGCTGAATTTGGTTTTGCAAATCAACTATGTAAAGAATCCTTTGATTTGATGCTTGCAGGAGCTGGCTCAGTATTTGCATATAATAGCAATGTATTCCAAGCATTCTATCGCGATTTTATAACTATGCATTTACATGCGTTTATTACACCAAGTTCACTCTTAGAAACACATGGACGCATCCTTTGTGACTTAGAGCCGAATACGTATTTTGCATAATAAATTATATACAGCTATAAGAGAAGAGAAAAGTTTAGGGCTCTTCTCTTTTTTTATAAACATTTTTAGGTGGTGAAAAGATGAAAACATGTGGTCATTATCAAGCAGAGTTTGCAGTAAGGCCAATTTGGCATAAGCAGTTCGGAGTCATTTGGTTGGATATTATCGCACAAAAAATTATTACATACAATCCAAACACAGAAGAAGAACTTGTTTATAATGCTATGGGACCTCTTGAAGCAATTGTGTCTACAGAAGATGGTCAATTTATCGGCGTGTATAAAGATGGTTTATATAAGATTAACTTTAAGATGGGGACAAAAAAACCGTTCGCCTTTCCTTCTGGATTAAATGCATTGCATTATTTAAATGATGCGAAATGTGGTCCAGATGGCTATATATGGGTTGGTTCATCGGATGGATTTTTTAAAAAGTTTAGAGAAACAGCACCAACAGTAATGTCGGATTATCCTTTTCATAATTCAAAGCTATTTCGTATTAGCCCAAAAGGAGAAATACTGGCACTACTTGAAAATATTACACTATCAAATGGTTTAGCCTGGCAGAAAGAAACCAATACATTTTATCATATTGATGCAGCTAAACAATCTGTTTTTCAATATAAGTTTACAGAAAGAGGTATTTTAGAATTTCAACGGATTGTTTACACGTCTGAAATGCTAGAAGGATATCCAGGTGGAATGACGATGGATGCGCAAGGTAACTTATGGATAACGTTGTTTAAAGGAGGGCTTATCGCTCAAAAAAGTAATAAGCCAACACGAATTATTTGTTTAAATCCAACAACGATGCAAGTTTTAGAAGAAATTCATTTACCCGTTTCACATGTTACATCATGTGTTATTGGTGGCGAAGGATTAAATACGCTTTTTATAACAACCGCCAAAGAACCATTATCACAGGGGACTAAAGAACCTTTAGCTGGTTACTTATTAGAGATACCGATATCTAGTGTTGGTATAGAACAATTTGTAGTGCCATCATGCTAAATACCAAAATTCAATAAAAATTGTTTAAAAAAGTTGTAATTATAGATAAAAAGAGCTCTAACTGAAACCGTTTTCTTTTTATATTATAAATATAAGTTTAGAGAGCTAAACAGGAGAGTTAGGTAGTGGAGGGTTGAGAATGGAAAAACCAGAAATTGCAAAATTAGGTCACATAGCATTAGTAAGTACAAACTTAGAAAAATCACTATTGTTTTTTAAAGAAGTCATTGGTTTAGAAGAGACGGCAAAGATCGACGGAGTACATTATCTTCGGGCATGGGGTGACTTCCAACACCATACGTTAAGCATCGAACAGGGAGATGACTCGTATGTAAAACGAATTGGGTGGAGGACGAAAACAAAAGATTGTGTTCTAGGGTTTAAAGGGCTTTTGCAACAAGCAAACGTAGTAGTGGAAGAATGTCCAAAGGGATCCACACCTGGGATTGGAGATGCAATTCGATTCCAATTGCCGAGCGGACATACATTTGAGTTTTATTATGATGTAGAAAAACCAGAAGCTGCATCAGAATATAAATCTATTTTAAAAAACCAAGTATATAAAGCTCATAGAAAAGGCATATCTCCTCGCCGCCTTGACCATGTGAATATTCATACATCTACAAATGCTAATCTTACATTTGATTTCTTACTTGATATACTCGGCTTTAACTTGCGTGAATATGTAAAAGGGGATGACGGTATTTTAGCTGGCTGGTTGAGTGTAACATCTCTTGTTCATGATGTTGCACTAGTACAAAAGTCAACTTTACCATCAAAAGCTCGTTTACATCATCTTTCTTATTGGTTAGACAATTCGCAAGATATTCTACGTGCAGCAGACATTTTAAAAGAGCAAGGCATTCCAATTATTGGTCCAGGTAAACATGGAATTACACAAGCAATTTATTTGTATGTAATGGATCCAGGAAGTGGGTGTCGTGTAGAACTATTCTCAGGTGGTTATTTAATATTCGAGCCAGATTGGGAGCCAATTGAGTGGACACGAGATGAACAGTTAACTGCAGGAAACACATATTGGGGCGAAAGCGTTCAAGATAAAGAGTTAAATAATATTACAATTGAAGCACGCTAACTAGTATTAAAGGGGGAGAAATAACATATGAAACCAGAAATTTCAAAACTAGGACATTTCGGATTAGTGAGTACAGACTTAGAAAAATCATTATGGTTCTTTAAGGAAGTCATTGGATTAGAAGAAACGGAAGTAGTAAACGGGGTGCACTATTTACGTGCGTGGGGAGACTTTGAACATCATACATTATCAATTCGTGCTGGAGAAGAATCCTGCCTAGACCATATTGCTTGGCGTACGAAGCGTATAGAAGATGTTGATGCATTTGCAGAATCTTTAAAGGCTAACGGGATGGAAATTGACTGGGTGGAGCCGGGTACTGAAGCCGGGCAAGGAAAAGCATTCCGCTTTAAAACACCGAGTCATCATACGTTTGAAATTTATTTTGAAATGGAAAAAACATTGGCGTCAGCTGAAACGCGCTCGGTACTTAAAAACCAAACGCATCGTTCGTGGAACCGAGGGATATCACCAAGACGTATTGACCACGTGAATTTATTATCTTCCTTACCTACTAAAGAGTTTGCGGACTTTTTACAAGAACAATTAGGTTTTAATTTACGTGAGTATATTGAAGCACCAGATGGTAGCTACTTAGGTGCATGGCTGAGTGTAACTCCACTTGTACATGATATTGCAGTCAGTTTTGACCCGAATGCACCATCTACACATGAAGTGCATCATATTGCATATTGGTTAGATAATGCACAAGACTTATTGCGCGCGGCAGATATTCTAAAGGAAAATGGCATTTACTTTAAGGGACCTGGAAAACACGGTATTTCACAAGCTATGTATATTTATGCCATTGACCCAGGTAGTGGTGTACGTCTTGAAATCTTTACAAATGGTTACTTAATATTCGAACCAGATTGGGAACCGATTCGCTGGACATTAGATGAAATGGATATAGGCTTTACGTATTGGGGCGACCAAATGGATGGCAAAACAGAAAATAATCCAACAATAAAAGCATAGGAGGAATGGAAAATGGAAGATCGTTTATTCCGTGATGCAATGGGCAAATTTGCGACAGGTGTGACAGTTATTACAACGCTGCATGAGGGACAGCCACATGGAATGACTGCAAATGCATTTATGTCCGTATCGCTTGATCCAAAATTAGTGGTCATTTCAATCGGAGGAAATGCACGTTGTCTGTCAAAAATCAAAGAAAGTGGCATTTTCGCTGTCAATATTTTAGCTGCAGACCAACAGGAACAGTCGATGATTTTTGCGGGGCAAATAAAAGAAGATCGTGAAGTGACATTTGAAACACTGGCAGATATTCCTGTAATACCAAATGCTTTAGCGCAAGTAAGCTGTGACGTTGTTGCTGAATATATCGAAGGAGACCATACATTGTTTATTGGTAAAGTTCGTGATATTCGTGTACAAGAGGGAGAGCCATTATTGTTTTATGCAGGGAAATACCGAACACTGGAGACAGTGCCAGTATAAGGAGGGAACCGTCGGTGGATATTCAACAAGGAGCTCAACTATTAAGATTAGCTGAAATGAATAAGCAACCGATTGCCCCATTTACATCGTCAACTGATATTTCAGTTGACGATGCTTATCGTATCCAGCTTCTTCAAATTCAAGAAAAAACAGAAGCGGGAGCCGAAATTGTGGGCATGAAAATTGGATTAACAAGTAAAGTGATGCAAGACATGTTTAAAGTGACGACGCCTGACTTTGGACATATTTTAAATACGATGGTATATGTCGAAGAAGAACCGGTTAAAGTGAGTCAATTTTTACAACCGAAAGTAGAATTTGAACTGGCCTTTTTCTTAAAATCGGATTTACAAGGACCAAATGTGTCAGAACAAGATGTCATTGAGGCGACGGAGGCGATTGCACCTGCTATTGAGATTATTGATAGTCGAATAGAAAATTGGCAATTTCAATTTCAAGATACTGTTGCTGATAACGGTTCTTCAGCAGGAGCAGTTATCGGTCAAATGCGTACAGCTGTTGACTTACAAGCGTTGAAGACAATTGAATTAGTTGCTAAGCGTAACGGAGAAGTATTTGATAAAGGTGTAAGTAGTGCAGTAATGGGAAATCCAGCAAAGGCTGTTGCATGGCTTGCTAATATGTTAAGTGATTACGATATTACATTAAAAGCAGGGCAATTCATTTTAGCAGGAGCCATTACGGCAGCAGTACCGTTTGAAGCTGGTGATACTTTCGAAGCAGATTTTGGAACGTACGGCACTGTTCGTGTCGCATTTTCATAAAAGAGGTGATAGTATGTCAAAATTAAAAGTAGGAATTATCGGTTCAGGCAATATTGGGACGGATTTAATGTATAAAATTGAACGATGTGATTATTTACAAATGTCAGTGATGATTGGTATAGATCCAGCGTCTGAAGGATTACGCAGAGCAAAAGAGCGGGGATATAAAACAATCGAGAATGGCATTGAAGGTTTGAGTGATCAAATGGACTTAGTTGATATTGTATTTGATGCGACAAGTGCATATGCGCATGAGGCAAACTATGCAGTAGTCAAAGCGGCGGGAAAAAAGATGATTGATTTAACTCCTGCAGCAATTGGGCCATTTACTGTGCCAACTGTAAATTTAACGCAACATTTTGAAGCAGATAATGTCAATATGGTGACATGTGGTGGACAGGCTACAATCCCGATGGTATATGCCATTAATCGTATTACCCCAGTTGAATATGCGGAAATCGTGGCAACTGTGGCAAGCAAAAGTGCGGGTCCTGGAACACGTGCAAATATTGACGAGTTTACCCATACAACTGCACGGGCAATTGAAGTAGTCGGTGGGGCGAAAAAAGGAAAAGCCATCATTATTTTAAATCCAGCAGAACCTCCTATTATTATGCGTGATACAGTGCATGCGTTAATAACTGAAGAAGGTAAGGAACAAGAAATTATAGAATCCGTTCATGAAATGGTTAAAGAGGTCCAATCATATGTTCCAGGTTATCGTTTGAGAGGAGAACCCATTTTTGATGGGAAAAAAGTATCCATTTTTGTAGAAGTAGAAGGAGCGGGTGACTTCTTTCCAAAATACTCAGGTAACTTAGATATTATGACCGCAGCGGCTGCACGTGTTGCAAACGAGATAGCTAAAAATCATGTAATTGGAGGAATTCGTGTATGAAAGATGTGCATGTATTAGACGTTACTTTACGTGATGGTAGTCACTCAATGCAACATGCGTATACAGAAGCACAAGTTCGATCGGTTGCGCGAGGTTTAAATAAGGCAGGTATAGAATATTTTGAAGTATCTCATGGTGATGGTTTAGGTGGGTCCAGCCTACAATACGGTCTATCAGCAGTGGATGAATTAAAACTAATTGAAGCTGCAGTAGATGAATGTGATGTCTCAAAAGTTGCGGTTTTGTTAATTCCAGGTATTGGTGTTAAAGGCGATTTGCAAAATGCGGTAAGAGCAGGTGCTAAAATGGCACGTGTGGCGACCCATGTAACAGAAGCTGATGTAGCTGCTCAACATATCGCCCTGAGTCGAGAGCTTGGTCTGAAAACAGCAGGGTTTTTAATGATGGCACATATGGCCGATACGAAAGTAATTGTTGAACAAGCGAAATTATTTGAAAGCTACGGTGCTGAAATCGTATATGTAACTGATTCTGCGGGTTATTTATTGCCACATGAAGTAACGGAGCGCATCCAAGCGTTAAAAGAGCATGTTAGTTGTGAGATTGGTTTTCATGCTCATAATAATTTGTCACTGGCGATGGCAAATACATTGGCAGCGGTGGAAGCTGGTGCTACATATATTGATGGTTCATTACGGGCACTTGGAGCAGGAAGTGGAAACACGCAAACGGAAGCTATCATTGCTGTATTAGACCGTTTGAATATTGCCACTGGCGTTCATTTATATGACATTATAGATGTCGCTAATGATGTTATGGCACCTATGATGCTACGTCCACAAGAAATTAGTGGTTCTAGTTTAATGATGGGATATGCAGGTGTATATTCAAGTTTCTTACTTCATACTGAAAAAGCTGCAAAGCAATTTGGAGTAGATGAACGAGACATTTTAATAGAGCTTGGTCGCCGGAAAACAATAGGTGGACAAGAAGATATGATTTATGAAGTCGCACAAACCATTAGAGCTACAAAATAAAATCAAGAAGCTGTGCAGAGAATTAATTATCTGGACAGCTTTTTATATGAAGTAAAAACAATGACACAGTTGGAGCTTAAAAATTCGTTAAAATATATCGGAAAATAAATAGATTCTCGTAAAAAACTATTCTAGTTGATCAATACTTTATTTTATATGATTAAACTAACATTCACGAATTGTATTACGGAAGAGATCCTTGATAGTAATTCATAAATGTAAACGCTATCAGTTCTGCGTAATTACAAGACAAAAGGAGGAGCCTCATTATGAAAGTCATTTTAATTGATGCAGATAATTTAGAGACTGTACAACAAGAAAGTGAACAGAGCGTGATGGCACTCGGTTTCTTTGATGGACTACATAAAGGACATCAAACTGTTATTCAAATTGCCAAGCGACATGCATCTATAAAACAGTTGCCCTTGGCTGTGATGAGTTTTTTTCCTCATCCGAAAACAGTTATAACAAATAGCTATGTGGATTATTTAATGCCCATAGAAGAAAAAACCCATCAATTAAAGAGACTGGGTGTCGACTTATTTTATATCGTTCATTTTACAAAAGAGTTTGCCTCCTTGGCTCCCCAGACATTTGTTGAACAATATCTAATGAAGTTAGGCGTGCAAGTTGCGGTCGCTGGTTTTGATTATAAATACGGATATAAAGGTGAAGGGCAAGTGCACATGATTGCTGAACAAAGTCAGCAACAAATCCAAGTTGTGGTTGCTCCAAAAGTCGAAATGGCTGGTGAAAAAATTAGTTCGACTCTTTGTCGTAGCTTATTAAAAGCTGGTAATGTAGAAAAAATTTATGAGCTTTGTGGGCGACCATATACAATTCAATACGACTTACAAAAAGGCATTGAGCCTTACTTTACACTACCAAAACGGGGGCATTACAATGTGGAGATTCATACCAAACAACATATATATTCAAGCGTTATTGAAGTGATGGATGAGCATTTCGTTAAAGGACTAGATATTCAAAATAATGACAAAGTCAAAATATTATTCTATGAAGCTAATCCTCACTACATGAAGGAATTAGTAAATTAAAGGGTGGGAACATATGAAAAAGACTGAGCAATTTCAGCAATTACTACAAAATCCAAGTACGTTTATATTACCAGGAGCTTATGATGGCATGACAGCACGTATTATCGAAGAAGCAGGATTCCCAGCCATTTACGCAACAGGTGCAGGAATTTCGAATGCTCAACTAGGTTGGGCAGATGTTGGTTTAACTACTGCAACGGAAATCGCCCAAGTAGTATCTTGGATGGCAGATGTCACGAATATTCCGATTGTTGTAGATGCAGATACAGGTTTTGGCAATGCGATTAATATGCAACGTACAGTGAAAATGTTGGAACGGGCCGGAGCCTCAGCGATTCAGATTGAAGATCAAGTGATGCCCAAAAAATGTGGACATTTCAATGGAAAATCAGTTATTTCTAAAGAAGAAATGATCGGCAAGATTAAAGCTGCTTTAGATGCAAGACTAGATGATAACTTAGCAATTATCGCCAGAACAGATGCAGTAGGCGTTTATGGAATGGAAGAAGCATTAGAGCGTGCAAATGCCTATAAAGAAGCGGGAGCACATGCCATTTTTGTAGAAGCACCGACAGAAATGGAACAGCTGTTACGGATTACAAAAGAAGTCCCTGGTATCCCACATATTATAAATTTAGTCGAGGGGGGTAAGACACCACTTGTTTCACGTAAAGAGGCACAAGAAATGGGATTTCAAATTATGTTATGTGCTAATACAGCATTACGTGGGGCGATAAAAGGCGCCGTGGAAGCAATCAAATTATTGCACCAGGAAGAGTCTCAAAAAAATATGGATGATTTAATCTGCTCATGGGAACAACGCCAACAACTATTTAAGCTAAAAGAAATTCAACAATTAGAACTCCAATATTCTGGGAAGTAAGAAAGTGAGGAAGCGTATGACAAAAGTAGATTACGATATTATTGTTGTAGGATGTGGTGCTGCAGGGACATCTGCTGCTTTAGCTGCCGCAGAAGAAGCAAAAGCACAAAATCTTGATATTAAAATTGCTATTTTAGAACGAGCATCTTTTGAAGAACGGGGTGGAAATACACGTTGGACAGCTGCTTATATGCGAATGGAAAATATCGATAAACCTGCACCAAACTTCATAGAAGATATGTTGAAGTTTTCGGATTATTACGCAGACGAGCAGTACATACGTACACTACATGAAAATGCAGGATCAACATTACGATGGGTAGAGTCCAAAGGTGTAGATTTCGACTTTTTGCCTACAATGTTTTTAACGGCTTCTAAACCACGTCTGTTACCTGTTGGTGGTGGTCGTGCCATTGTTGATACACTTAGTCTTCGTGCACGTGCCCTCGGTGTAGAAATTATCTATGAAACAACTGCATGGGATTTAGTACTGGACGAATCAGGCAATGTAAGAGGTCTTAAAGTGCGTATTGCAGAAGGAGAAACACTGACCTTATCGACTAATGCAGTAATTTTAGGGGCAGGAGGTTTCCAAGGAAGCCATGAAATGATGGCTCAATACATTGGACGTCATGCCCACAAGATTCCAACGGTTGCAGAAGGTGGATTATTCAACAAAGGTGAGGCTATTCGTATGGCATTACGAATTGGTGCAAAAGGGCAAGGGCAATTTGATGCTTTCCATGCCGAAACTGTTGATCCTCGTAGTAAAAGAGAAGAAGCAGGGGTCATGATGTATCCATACGGCATTTTAGTAAACCAACAAGGCGAGCGTTTTGTCGATGAGGGTGAAACGACGATAGATGAACAATATGAAGCTGTTGCACGTAAGATTTTCTACGAATGTGAAGGGCATATCGCCTATATGATTTCGGATCAAAAAATGTACGATATAGCTGGCTATGAGGAAGCGTTGCAAACAGAAGTCCCTCCAATTGTAGCAGACACAATTGAAGAACTAGCTATAGCTTTAGACATTCCTGTACAGATGTTATCCAAAACGGTAGAGCAATTTAACGAGGCTTGCCCAACAGGAGAATTTTTATTTAACCAAAAGGATGGATTAGCAGCGACAACAATCACACCACCAAAATCGAACTGGTCCATTCCAATTAATAAGGGTCCATTTATTGCATATCCAATTATTTGTTGCAATGTATTTACCAATGGTGGGTTAGCAACGGATACAAATGGCCGTGTCTTATCAGGCGATAATCATCCAATACCTGGGTTATATGCAGCAGGAGAAACATCCGGACTTTATTACGGGAAATATCCAGGAGGTACATCTGTTTTACGTTGTTTAGTATTTGGAAAACGTGCAGGGGAGCACGCCGTCAGCTTGATTGGTTCACAACAAAAAGCATATTTATAATGGGGGAATTTGAGTGCTATTGAATGGAAAGGTGGCCCTTGTTACAGGAGGCGGTCGAGGTATCGGACGCGAAACATGTTTATTACTTGCTTCTCATGGTGCACATATTGCTGTCTGCTCTCTTCTTGAAGAAGAGTGTCAGGAAGTGGTCAATGTCATTAATGAGCAATACAAAGTACGAGCAATTGCTGTAACCTGCGATGTAACGAATGAAGCCCAAGTTAAAAAAGCATGCGCTATTGTAAAAGAAGAACTAGGCACAGTAGATATATTAATAAATAATGCAGGTGCAATGAGCATGTTACCTTTTGTGGATACAACGACAGAGGAATGGTTGCGTGTACATGATATTAACGTGAATGGTCCTTATTATTTCTGTGCCCAAATTGTACCAGACATGATTGCTAAGCAAGAAGGAACCATTATTAATATTTCATCGATTTGGGGAACAAAAGGTGGTCCAAATCGAAGCGCGTATATTTCATCTAAACATGCAGTTATTGGTTTCTCAAAAGCAATAGGGGAAGAATTAAAGCCATATGGGATTCGTGTCAATGCTGTTTGTCCGGGACCAGTAGATACGAAAATGACCGATGAATTAGGCCCAGATTTAAATAAAACAGGATGGTTACAGCCAATTGATATGGCAAATGTTATTGTCAATATTGCATTACCACATAGTAAAGCTATAACAGCTGCTTCGATTGAAGCGTTCGGAACTGGAATGCCAGTAGGTCTTACAAAATAATAATTTAAAGGGGATAGAGAATTATGGAGCAAGTATACACATTCACACAACAAACAATTACATTACAATTAGCAAAACAAATGCTAGAGGCGGCAGAGAAAAAAGGGGAAGAATTAGGCATGAAATTTGCTATTTCCATTGTTGATAAAGCAGGGAATTTAAAAGCATTTTCAGCAATGGATGGTGCACCCGTATTAGCGCTAGAAATCGCCCAAAACAAAGCATTCTCAGCCGCAGCATATAATCGTGCAACACATGAATGGTATGACCGCTTAAAAGATGATCCACCTTTAATGACAGGTCTTGTGCATACAGATCGTCTAGTTGTATTTGGAGGAGGCTATCCAATTCAAATTAACGGAGAATGTGTCGGTGGAATTGGTGTAAGTGGTGGGCACTATACACATGACATGCAAGTATGCGAAGCAGGCTTAGATATTCTAGCGGTATTAACAAAGGAAGCCTAAGCCTATGAAAGCAGTAGTGGATATTGTGATTATCGGCGCTGGTATGGCGGGTTTATGCGCATCAGTGGAAGCTGCTGCTGCAGGGGCAAATGTGATAGTTTTAGAAAAACAACCTCATATTGGAGGAAGCTCATTATTAAGCGGTTGTTTTATGGCATTTGCAGGAACAGAATTTCAGAAAAAACTAGGAATTACTGATTCAGCGGAAAGTTTAGTACAGGATATGCTACATGTTGGGCAGTACAAAAATGATCGAACCCTCATTGAAACATATGGACACCATCAGTTAGACACGTACAATTGGCTCGTCGAAAAAGGAGTGCAATTTAAAGATTGCCAGGCGGTGAGTGGTCATACAAATCCACGTGGTCATACGATTGTACCTGATCAAG
The DNA here is from genome assembly GCF_048572895.1 of Psychrobacillus sp. BM2. Lineage (GTDB taxonomy): Bacteria > Bacillota > Bacilli > Bacillales_A > Planococcaceae > Psychrobacillus. The sequence goes on along the minus strand of NZ_CP183878.1, from coordinate 3,681,007 downwards.
CAATTAATACATTAAAAGATCGAGCAATTGAGCATGGCGCAAAAATATATACTGATGCTCTAGTTACTCGTCTTGAAAAAGTAAACGATCGTGTTGCGCGAGTACATGTAACATATGGGGACCATTCTTATGTTGTGGAAGCACGTAAAGGCATCATTATCACATCAGGTGGTTTTTCCCGTAGTGAAGACTTACTGGAACAATTCGCTCCCGGACTAACGAATACAATCCGTTTAGGTGGAGCGGGTAATACAGGAGACGGCATCAGGTTGGCATGCGACCAAGGTGCATGGTTACGCGATACTCCATATTTAAAAGGGACATATGGATTCCACCAGAGCTCTACAAATGATAATAAACGCCAAGCCCATACGTTTTATAAGGGAGGCATTATCGTTAACGAGCAAGGGGAGCGTTTTGTAAATGAATCGATGTCCTATAAATTACTAGGAGACGCTGCATTACAGCAATCGAATCAATGTACTTTCCAGCTTTGGGATCAAACAATAATGGATAAAGGTGTAAAAGGGGATGCTCTATATGATTTTGCATCACTTTATGAATTAGGCTTAATGGAACAAGCAGAATCTATCGAAGCATTAGCGAAGATAGTTGGCGTTCCACCCTCATCACTACAACAAACAGTATGGAGTTATAATGAAGCGGTGGATACAGAAAATGACGTGTTAGGAAGAACAACACTTACGCACACATTTGGCAAGCCAACAAAAATTGCAACAGCTCCTTTTTATGCTATGAGAACCTCAACTGCTATGCTCGCTACATATGCGGGTATATCAGTGAATGAAAAAGCAGAAGTACTAAATCCCTTTAGTGAAAGTATTCCGGGTCTGTTTGCTGCAGGTGAAGTTGTAGGTGGCTTCCACGGTGCAGGATATATGACGGGTAGTTCACTCGGCAAAGCTGCAATATTTGGTCGCATTGCTGCTAAGCAAGCAATCCAACAATCATATATAGAGGAGGCGTTGGTTTGAAGATTTGGCATCAAAGTTTAACATCCATTGAAGACATTCCAGCTTATCGAGATGCTGTTGTAAACCATTTATCTAAAATCACTCGTCCAGATGTAGACGTTGTGTTACATGGTATGTCGAAGGAAACTTATCCTCAACAATATCCAGGGCATTTTATCACGTACAATTATTTGCAAAGCTTGCATAAGGAACAATTCATTAGAAATGCGATGATTGCTGAAAAAGCCGGGTATGATGCTGTTTTTATTGGTACGATTCCAGATGTTGGATTATTGGAAGCCCGATCAATTGTTGATATTCCTGTGATAGGTTATGGGCAAGCATCTATGCATATTGCATCGATGCTAGGAACAAAGATTGGTATTGTGAATTTTTTAGCTCCACTTGTTGACCAGTTGCGTTTCAACGCACAACAATACGGCTTGGCGCAAAAGGTAGGTCCAATCATCCAAGCGGATATAGGCTTCTACGATATTTTAGAAGGCTTTAACAATCCAAAACCGATTATCGATAAATTTACAATAGCGGCTCAACAAGCAATAGCGGAAGGAGCGGATGTAATTATTCCTGGTGAAGGGCCAATGAATATTTTCTTAGCGAACTTTGGTATTCATCATGTGGATAATGTACCGATTATAGATTCCTTTGGCGCAGGTATTAAAATGTGTGAAACTATGGTAGATCTATATAAAGTGAGTGGCATGTCTATTGCACGCACCGGCTTTTTCAACGAAAAACCACCAGCTGAAGTTCTAGAAAAGCTACGCGGTTATTATAACCTGCCAGCTGTATCAGCTGATATGGACTTTGGCTTATCCATTCGTTCAGTAGCCAATCCAATATAAAAACAAGGCATCTCCCTACACATTTATGTGTAGGGAGATACTTTTGATAATGATTAAGAAACTATATAAAAAAGTGTCGTGAACACTGGATTCAAGGAACTTTAAAGAACGAATAACCCTACTGATTTCTCATCTGTCTCCCTCCTCCCGCCGGAATCACCACCTTGCATTACAATCAACATAGTGAGTAGTACTTCATTAAGTAATTTGGCAAAGCATATCGCTTAGATTATAAAGCTAGCCAAATTTTAATTAGGAATAAAGCTACTTATAATAGTGGTTGAATGAAAAATGCTATTATTTCATGATGGATGAAGGTACTAGGCTTTCTTGCTAATGGGAAATAAAGAGAAATAGTAAGTGTTTGCCACATAAAGAAGCGAAAAAGCGAACGAAATTGCATCTTCGTGAGCTTGTTCTATCAATTAGAAATTATCTTTTCTCTAGTTATCCAAAACCACACTAACCTGTTTTTAAGAGTTGTAGGAGGGGGACGGACAGACAAATGCCATATAAAATTACCGAAGAAGGAGAGGCTGGTTGTGACGTCAGTCACAACCAGCCTCTTTAAAAAATACTCGGTAATAAAATAGCAAAGCGTCTGCCAAAAGCCCTTCGAAAACGATAGAAACAGGTTTTGAACTTAAAGGACTGGGCATTCTTCTTGCCCGGTTTTTCTTAAAGATTAAGAAAGTTTATAAAAATATCCCATGAACACTGGATTTTCGGCGTTTTTAATCATGAATAATACTATGATTTCCGTTTCAGGTGGACGCTTTCCGCGGGGTGAGCGATGAGCTATCACCGTCGCTAACGCGTCGATGTGATATCTCATCTGTCTCACTCATCCCGCCGGAGTCGCCACCTTTCACTTCAATCAATTAGTGTGTAGTACCCGATTATGAGATTTAGTATAGCTTATCGCTTAGCTGATAAGATTGGTCAAATTATTTGTAATGGATTTTGAATTAGAAATGCAATCATCCAATGATAGAGGAAGAAAGCGGATTTCTTTTGTACTAGTGGAAGTATAGAGAAATAGTAAGTGTTTGCCAAATAAAGAAGCGAAATAGCGAACGAAATTGCATCTTCGAGAGCTTGCTCTATGAATTAGAAAGTATCTTTTCTCTAGTTAAGCAAAAACTCACTAACCTGTTTCTAATAGTTGTAGAAGGTTGACGGACAGGCAACCGCCATAAGATTTCCGAAAAAAGTGAGTATTGGTTGTGACAATCGTCACAACCAATACTCACTAAAAGTTCACTCGGTAATCCTATAGCAAAACGTCTGTCCAAAGCCCTTCGAAAACGATAGAAACAGGTTTTGATCTTAGAGGACTGGACCTTTTTTTCCCTTTTTTCTTATAATGGAACGCGAATTGAAGGACGGTCTTCTTTTCTATTTTCTACAGTAGGTAAAATATCGCTAAATTGTGTTTCCCAATATTCGAAGGAAGTCCATTTTTTAGGTCGTTGTGGTGTGTCTTTATGCCATGGGCGAGGTTCCATTATATTAAGTTCTGGAATGTATTTATCCATATCCGTATAAAGCTCGATGACATGTTCATCTGGGTCAAAATGATACGATGCAATATTATGCCCAGCTGTATGACGACTTGGTCCCCATATAGTTGGAATATGGTGGCGAGCTAAAATATCCGAGCTATCATATTGATGGGCAGGATTCCTAAGTTGGAAAGCAATATGATGCATAAATGATTTCTCCGCCTGGATAATATTTAATGTATGATGCTCATCATTACATGTTAAAAAATTTGCTAAATCAAAAGCTTTGTCTGTTTTATAAAAACCTAATATGCGATGATAAAAATCTACATTTTTTGCTACGTCTTTTACAGCTAGCGCAATATGCCCGAGTTTATTAGGTATAATCCCAATGTTCGAATAACCAGGTGATGTAAAGGCCATGTGATGGTATAAGTAAATACTATTGCCATCAGGGTCTTTTAGCGTAAGTTGTTCAGAAATACCAGGTTGTACATCATGTTCCAAGCTACTCGCAATGCCTTCATTTTTTAATATTTGTTGTACGTCTTGTAAAGACATCGTCTGATTGACTTGCCAACCGATACCCTTTAAGTAGCTATGTTGATCAGGGCGAATCACAATATGATGATGCTCAAAACCATTGCTTAAATAAGCTGTGCCATCTACATCTCGTTCCACTAAAACGCAGCCCAATACATTTGTGTAATAATCGACCATTTTTTCTATTTCTTTTGAAAGAAAAACGGCATAGCCTAAACGAAAAATCGGTATCATCGAAATGCCCCCTTTTACGAGTTTACAGTTATATTTTGGACAACGGTTGACCTTTGTTTACCGAGATCAATATATTGATCGCGACTTTTAATTTCAAGTTCGATAATATCCCCTGGTTGTAAGTAACCATTTTCTTTTTGTGTGTCTACGAAATAACTGATTTTTTCTTCGTACGTAGCATTTGTATCAATCATTTTTTCAAGAATATCTTTATTTAGTCGTAAACAGACTCCACCAGGTGTCCCGGTTAATATTAAATCACCAATACGTAAATCAAAAATAGTAGACATTTCAGTTAATGTTTCAGCTGGTTTAAATAATAAATGGTCACTAAAGGAATGTTGGCGAACTTCATCATTTACTCTTAATATCAGCTCTAAATCATTAAGATAATGAATTTCATCTCGTTCTAATAAGTAAAGATAAGGTCCTGTTGGACAAAATGTACGGTAACTTTTTCCCTTAAACCATTGTTGTTCTACAATTTGTATGTCGCGTGCAGAGACGTCATTAGCAATAATTAATCCACCGATATAATCAACTATATTTTGTTCGTTAATGATGGTTTCTTCTGTAATATCTTGCTTTAGCACAAGTCCTAATTCAATCTCATAATCAAGCAATTGGACATCTTGCGGACAAATTATATTGGTATTAGCAGCACTTAATGTACTTGGGGACTTCATAAATAGTAAATTATAGGCTGGCTTTTGTTGCGTGAAACCGGCTTCTTCACGGTGTTCGGCGTAGTTGGTACCTTGACAATATATATTCCCGTCGTGTGTAATAGGTGATAAAAGAGTAATATCTTCGAATGAGATAATGGCACCTGCTGTTTTAGCTTCTGTAATTTGTGAGTGGCCGTCTGTTAAAATGTTCCGTAAAGTTGGAAACGTCCCCTCTACAAGGCGTAAAGCTTCTTCGTAAACTCCCCAACGAACTTGTCCATCATATTCAAAACGTAATAAACGTGTGCCCATATTGAATCCTCCTTTAGTTATTATGTTTCATTATAGGAAGAAAGCGGTCTCTAAAAATACAATAAAAGCATTCTGAATTTTAGAAGGAAAACCGCTAAAAGTCACTGAAATGTAAAAAGGATATCCTCATAATTGAGAATGTATTAAAAAACTAGGAGACATAAGTCTCCTAGTTTTTTGTGTATATAACAATCGCATCTCGTAAAAATTCAGTTGCACCTAATTGTACTTTATCGTAATAAGCAGTAAAGCGTTCGTCAGCCACGTACATTTCTGCAAGACCAGCATGCGCCTCTTTGGAGTATTGATCCCAGTAAAAGCAAAGCCATTGTTTATGCAAATCTGCTGCTTTTTGAGCCAATTCTCCGGCAGGATCTCCAGTATCCATAGCAGTTTTTAAATTAATAAATAGTTGCTCTTCTAATTTTTGTATTTCCTCATATTGCTCATTTGTCATACCCTTTACTTTTGCATTGGAGTTATTTACAGCATCATCACCATATTTTTCTCGAATTTCTTTTCCGTATTTCTTCTCATTGTCATCCACAAGCTTTTGTTTAAAACCTTCAAATTTTTCTTTGTCTGTCATGCTAATCTTCCTTTCTGTTTGCTTAATTGATTTATCCACATTGTTGATAAGTGCATCTAGTTGCGCTCGTTTCTCAAGTAATTTTTCACGATGATCTCGAAGAGCCTGGCTTCCATCGAATGTTGGGGAAGTCATGATTTCTTTTATGCTGTCTAAGTTCACCCCAAGTTCGCGGTAAAATAGTATTTGCTGAAGTTGATCTACTTCAGTAGAACCGTATATACGATACCCAGATGAATTGGTACGTGCAGGTTTTAATAGTCCGATCTCATCGTAATACCGTAATGTCCTTGTACTGATGCCAGCAAGCTGCGCAAGCTTTTGTACCGTGTATTCCACTTTCTCGCCTCCTCTTATATTCAGCTTAAACCTTTACGTAGCGTGAAGGTCAAGGGATTATTGTTCAATTATTTTACTTTGATTATAATGAAAGAATAAGTAAGGGGGAAATTACATGACAACGATAGGATTTGTAAGACATGGTGTCACAGCGTGGAACAAAGAAGGGAGAGCACAGGGAAACACTGATGTACCTTTAGATGAAGAAGGAATTCAAATGGCGGAGCGTGCAGCCGACAGAATACAAGGTGAGGAATGGGATCTCATCTATACAAGTCCTCTAATTCGTGCGAAGAAAACAGCTGAGATTATAGCAGCAAAGCTTCCAGGAGTAGACCTTTTCCTAGACAAGCGTCTAGGTGAAATTGGTGGGGGTATAATAGAAGGAACGACAGAAGATGAACGGGTTGCTAAGTGGGGGCCTGATTGGAGAAATCAGGATATTGGCTTTGAGCCGGAAGATGTTATTATTTCGCGTGGGATGTCCTTTATAGAAGAAATAAAACAAAAATACCCGGGCAAACGAGTACTCGTAGTGAGTCATGGCGGCTTCATCAGTAGATTATTATATGCACTTGTTCCAGAAGGAGAATTTTCTCGCGATATCGGCAACACTTCCGTGACGATTGTGGAACTTAAGGATCATGAAAATATTTGTCATTTATTTAACTGTATGAAGCACTTAGAAGTGAAGGAGGTAAAATGATGAGGGATGCTACTTACTATATAAAGCATTTAGGGTTAGAGTCTCATCCAGAAGGTGGGTATTTTCAAAATAGTTATTCTTCCCAGAACCACGACGGTAATCGTAAATTGTACACGAGTATCTATTTTCTATTAGGTGCTGGGGATGTATCTCATTTTCATCGTTTGAAATCGGATGAGCTATGGTATTTTCATGACGGTAGCCCACTTTTAATACACGTAATTGATGAAGAAGGAAACTATATTGAACATAAGCTTGGATTAGATTTAGAAAACGGAGAAGTTCCTCAAGTACTGGTACCCAAAAATACTATTTTTGGATCATCCGTTATAGACAATAGAGCATTTTCACTCGTCGGATGTATGGTAGCACCAGGATTTGAATACGAGGATTTTGAACTTTTTACGCAAAATGAACTGTTACATAAGTATCCTTCGCATAAAGAAATTATTTATAAAATGGCTTATGAAACATTGCCAGAGCTTGAATAATGTAGGAAACGCCCTTCAGTATTTATTACCGAAGGGCGTGTTAACTAATTTATTTATTTGTTTCTGCTTGCTCATCTGTTGAATCGGAAACCTTTTTTGGAGATAGGCTAGTTAGGTCAATTAGCTCTATAACAGAATTACCTTCTCCTGCTGGTCCGCAAATTCCAGTTTCTATATCGCATATCAAAGCGTCTTTGTTAGACATAACTTTTCCTCTTTTCATTCGTTTTTATAATATCAAAGTTCACCTAGTACTATATTTGAGAAGTAAAAATATATCAAATATAACGTTTTATATTTTAGTTAAATTAATGGGATATTGGTTAGTCTTATGGAAGTAGTTGAAGCTCATCATTATTTGTTTGGAGGTTTTATGATGACGAAGAAAGTAGTAATACTTCTTCTATTATTTTTAGTAATTGCCATAATTGTAATGCTCAAAGAACCTAAGGAAGATGGATATGTACAGGACGGAGTGCCAATAGAAGTGTCTTCAGATACGGAGTCCTTTGTATCCCTCTTGTTTGAACTATCGGAACAAGGACAAACGATTAACTCGCCTTTTATCGTAGGAGAAACCACCATTCAAAAAGTACATGAACTATGGGGATCTCCAGAGCAAAAAAGTGAGAATGCTAGTGCCATTTATGAAGAATTTCCATCAAACGATGCTACAGTCGGTCATCGAGCTGAAGTTGTTTTTGATATACGCTCCAGCTCACCTGAAATTCAACAAATCCATCTCGAGGATATCAAATCCATCAAAGGAGAACCAGATGAGATTAGAAGCTATGAGGATGATCAAGTAAATCAAACGATACTTATTTATGACGTCACAAAGGATATTCAATTGAAATGGATAATGCCTAAACCAACGGAAGAGGAGCCAAATCCAACAGTTCATCACATTTCCGTCTTCACGGAATTTGAAGAAGCAGTCTCTTTATCCGATTTAAGCCTAGAAGAAAAAGTCGGGCAAATGATATTTGCGGGGATAAAAGGAAAGGTCATGACAAATGAAACAAAGAAAATTATTTCAACTGATCAAGTCGGCGGTATTATTTTATTCAAGGACAATTTAAAGAATGCCAAACAATCTGTTACCTTATTAAATTCGATAAGAGAAGAAAATAGTAAGAATAAAGTCCCGCTATTTTTAGGGGTCGATGAAGAAGGTGGGAGGATTTCAAGGCTTCCAGAGTTAACAAAGCTACCGACAAACGAAGAACTAGGGAAGCGAAATGACGCATCGCTTTCTTATAATATCGGAAAACTATTAGGAAAAGAATTAAGTGCATTTGGCTTTAACTTAGATTTTGCTCCAGTTCTTGATATAAATAGCAATCCGGACAACCCGATTATTGGAGACCGAGCCTTTGGAACTGATGCGCAAATAGTAAGTGAGTTAGGTTTACAAACAATGGATGGTATTCAAAGTGAACAGGTCATCTCAGTTGTAAAGCATTTCCCGGGACATGGCGATACTGCTGTGGATTCACATAAAGAGCTTCCAATAATTCAAAAGAGCTTAAAGGACTTGCAAACACTCGAGCTAATACCTTTTACACGAGCGATAGAGCATGGTGCAGAGGTAGTTATGATAGGTCATATTTTGCTACCGAAAATAGATTCTATATATCCGGCTTCCATATCCGAGAAAATTATTACCGATGTATTGAGGGAACAACTTGATTATGAAGGCATTATCATAACAGATGACATGACGATGAAAGCAATCTTAAATACATTTGAAATTAGTGAAGCAGCGGTATCTGCAGTAAAAGCAGGGAATGACATTGTGTTAGTAGCACATGACTACGCCAATATAAAAAAGACGAAAGAGGCAATACTCCATGCGATAGAAACTGGAGAAATTACGGAACAAAGAATCGATGAAAGCGTAAAACGAATTCTCGCTATTAAAAAGAAATATAATCTGAGTAATAAACAACTAGATGGGGTAAACATACAAGAGTTGAACCGATCAATTAATGAAACTTTAGGGAGATGACTTAATGAAAACTACTAATTCTAATATTGTTTATAAAGAGGAAGGTCAAGGAGAAACACTTATACTTATTCACGGATTTTGTGGAAGCTCCGACTATTGGAATAATATAATACCTAAGCTTTCTGAAAGCTATAGAGTAATTGCGATTGATCTCCCTGGACATGGAGAATCTAAAGGACACGATAGCGTGCAGGAAATAGATCAATACGCATTAGATATAAAGGACTTCTTAGAGGAATTAAAAATAGAGAAGTTAACGATGTTCGGTCATTCATTAGGAGGATATATTACACTGGCCTTCGCAGAAAGTTATAGTCAATATTTAAATGGCTTCTCGTTAATTCATTCCACAGGATTTTCTGATTCAGAAGAAGCGAAGGAAGGAAGAATTGCTTCTGCGGATAAAATAGATAAAGATGGAATCGATTCTTTCATTGACGGCCTTGTTCCGAAGCTATTTGCTCCAGGCAATGTAGAAAGCCTTAAACAGTCTCTTAAGGATGTAAAAAATATCGGCTACGGAACTCCCGCGGGGGGAGCAAAAAATGCACTTAATGCGATGAGAGAAAGAAAGGATCGTACTGAAGTTTTAGCAAATACTAAGCTACCTGTACTATTAATAGCTGGCGAAAGTGACCAACTTATTCCACCTGACAAGACTTTTACAGCAAGTGGAGAAAACATCACACAAGTCGTCATAAAGGATGCAGGTCATATGAGTATGTATGAGGCACCAGAAGAACTGGGTAATGCCATGCTAACTTATTTAAAACAAGTATAAATAGAAGGAGTGACAACAAATGATTATGTCACCTGTTGTCACTCCTTTAGTTTACAGTGCTTACTTCTTAAATCCCGTTTTTTCTTAAGCTAATATGCAACGAGCCGTTTGTTTGTAATTGTGCATAAAACACATCACTAACTGAATCTACTCCATGTTTTCTCAGTTTCTTCATGACCCAGTCTTCGGTTAAATCTAATTCATCTAGATTTTTTTTGACTATTTTACCGTCTGAAATTATTTCAGAGGGCATAAATAACGGGAGGGTTAGAGGAACCTTTACATCCTGTTTAGTGGCTTCCTGCATCCCAACCTTTTTCATAACGCTTAGTTCCCCATTTGTTTCCAAAACAGCATAATGTACATCCTGGATGGAAAAAATAGATTGCTCTCTTAGCATCATTAATAAATCGTCCATATGTAAACGTGATGATTTTAAAGACTTCGTACTTATTTCACCATCTTTAATGATAATGGTAGGTTCGTCATCAATCCACGTTCGGATTTTAGGGGATTTTAATGATAAATAACTCATTAATAAAGTGAGGACTGTCCACCAAATAAGTGCAACCAACCCATCCATAAAAGGTGTTTCCTTTTGAGAGGCAATTTCTGCTGAAATAGACCCGATCGATATGCCGGTTATGTAGTGGAAAAAAGTGAGTTGACTTAGTTGTTTCTTCCCTAATAACCTTGCTAAAATAAGTAACACTAAAAAGGATATAGTAGTCCTCAACATCATTTCCCAAAAGTTCAGTTCGAAAAAGTTATCCATATGTCTCTTATAGCCTCACTTCATTGTCGACGTAATGATTAATGTTCCCAAGAATTTTGCAGTTATTCTACTGTTTCTTAAATAATTTATCAAAACTACGCTATAATATCTTTAATCGTGTACAAAATAGAAAGAATGTGAATATATGTCCAAATTGAATTCCAGTCACAAGATGGGTAATCCTGTATATCCGATCATGTTTGCAATAGGGGTTTGTCATCTATTTAATGATACATTGCAAGCGGTAATTCCTGCGATGTTTCCTGTACTAGAGTCGGAATTAGGTCTTACATTTACCCAGTTAGGACTAATCTCATTTGCATTAAATATTGTTGCATCAGTTCTACAGCCGATTGTAGGATTTATAAGTGATAAAAAACCTATGCCTTATGCTTTACCGCTTGGAATGTTGAGTTCCTTCGTTGGGATGGCGGGATTAGCCCTTGCGCCAGAGTATTGGATGATCCTCGTATCAGTGATATTTTTAGGAGTGGGTTCTGCTGTATTTCACCCAGAAGGCTCGCGGGTGTCCTTTATGGCAGCGGGTTCTAAACGAGGTCTGTCACAATCTATTTATCAAGTGGGAGGAAATTCTGGACAAGCCCTTGCGCCGCTTATAAGTGCATTTATATTAGTACCTTTGGGTCAAAGAGGAGCAGCCCTTTTTTTAGTTGTTGCTGCAGTGGGAATATTCCTATTATCGAAGATTTCTGCATGGTATAAAAAACAGTTGGAAGCGGAGAAGCTTTCCAAAAGAAAGAGAACGCTTCTTTCTTCACTCCCAGCTCTAACTAAAAAACAAGTCGGTGTAGCTTTAACTCTTTTGATGGTGTTAATTTTCGCTCGCTCATTTTATGTTACCAATATGACTAATTTTTATATTTTTCATTTGATGGAGAACTATGGTCTGACTATTAAAGAAGGGCAGTTAATTATTTTTATCTTCTTGGCACTCGGAGCAGTAGGAACATTTTTTGGTGGGCCTATGGCGGACCGAATGGGAAGAAGGAATGTCATTGTATTGTCGATGGCAGTTCCAATCCCATTAAGTCTCGTACTTCCATACGTACCCGTTTGGGCTATTATATTGTTGCTAATTGCGATAGGTTTTTTCATCATGCTAAGCTTCTCAGTAACTGTTGTATACGCGCAAGAGCTTGTACCAAGTAAAATAGGTACGATGGCTGGGTTAACTGTCGGTCTAGCATTTGGAATGGGAGCAATAGGAGCAGTGGTGATCGGAATATTAATGGATTTTGTAGGTGTTTATACAACCATGATTGTCGTTTCGACGTTACCAATAATAGGATTAGTCGCTTTGGCACTACCCAAGGATCGAAAAATAACCATGTCAAACTAATGAAAAGCGAGTGGTCATTGTATTACTGCTATTTACATAGTTATGGTGTAGGTTGTATAAATGATTTAATAAGTAACAATAAAAAAGGAAACTCTAAGAGTCTCCTTTTTTCTATCTTATGCTTTTTAAACTACAACCATCGGGAACCTGAGTTGGATCAGTAACAAGATTTTCTTGTATATGAACCTGATGCATTTTATTGTTATGCATAAATTTGAAAATGCCATTATCAAAGTCTGTACCAATTTCTTTAAAGAAAATACCTTCTTGGCACATATTCCTCGCACAAGTGAAGGAAACTTTATAAGAATCACCGTCTGCCACCAAATAAGCACGGACTCCTTTTTCGAAAATGCCATCTTCCTCATCTTTAATGTAACGAGCAACCGAAACAACATGGAAGTCCACGAAAGGAATTTCTTTTAATAAGACATTCATGAAGGACCCCTTTGTTATTTCTTCCCATCTGCTTTGTGCAGTTTGTCCTATAATAATTTGAGTTATATTTAAACCATGGGCCACTTCTTTAATCACCTTTGGAGAAGGACGTTTTTCATTATCACGAATGATAAACTCTTCAACATCCAACTCTTCCGCTAAATCCTTCCACTGTTCAATATAACCAGATTTCTCAGCATCGAATGCATCATATGGTAGTGGATCAACTGTCAGTATATATAGTGGACAATCTAGCATGCTTGCCATTTTATGTCCTCTTCTAATAAGTCGCTCTCCATTTGGTCCGTAGTATACGCAGACAAGTATACTCTCATCCATTCGACCTTTTACGCGTTTCACGGTAATACACACCTCTTTTTTGTTTTCCTCTATCTATTTTCCGTGTAATTTTTAAGTTGAATAATTATATACTTCAAAACACCAAAAGTGCGTTGTTCCTTACATTCATGTATAATTATTAAATGCATGTAGTGTAGTATAACTACTTCCATATCATACATAATATGCACTTGGTGATAACACAAGCAAGTTATATATCCTAAAATCTAATGTATTTTGAAGGGTCTCATATGGAATCCTATTATGCTACTAGTTGCTAGGTTAGTCAAGTCTATACTTAAAAATATATTTCTACCTTATGATCGCCATTTCTCATTCTTACTTAACCAATAGGAGGTTAAAATTTGTTTTCCATAAATTTAGTTATATTAATCCCGTTTATAGTTGCTGCACTCCTGCCATTTTCATACAGGCGATTTAAGAAGACTCACCTCGGTTGGTTTGTATTGATTGTACCTTTTGTTTTGTTTGTCATACTTGCTAGGCTAATTCCCTCGGTAGCAGGTGGTAAAACTTATGTCCATACATATGAATGGATTCCCACATTAGATTTTAACTTCACGACATATTTAGATGGTCTAAGTATGATCTTTGCTCTATTAATCACAGGCGTTGGAGCATTAGTTATTTTATATTCCATATTTTATCTTTCATCTAAAGAATCCTTACAGCATTTTTATTGTTATTTATTATTATTTATGGGTGCCATGCTTGGAGTTGTTTTTTCTGATAACTTAATGGTGTTATATGTTTTTTGGGAATTAACGAGTGTTTCTTCATTCCTGTTAATCGCCTTTTGGAATCATCGACAAGCCTCTAGACAGGGTGCACAAAAAGCGATGCTCATAACTGTAAGTGGCGGAATTGCTATGTTAGTTGGCTTTATCATGTTGCATACGATGACTGGTTCTTTTAGTATTCGAGAAATAATTACTAGTGTGACTGAGTTTAGCGACCACGCTTTGTTCATACCTGCGATGATTTTAATATTGCTAGGAGCATTTACGAAGTCAGCACAATTTCCTTTCCATATTTGGCTTCCGGATGCTATGGAGGCTCCAACCCCTGTAAGTGCTTATTTACATTCGGCAACGATGGTGAAGGCCGGTATATATTTGGTGGCGCGGTTCACGCCAGTTTTTGGTGCTGATGAAGTATGGTTTTGGGTAGTAAGTATAGTCGGAATGATTACACTATTTTGGGGTTCCTTTAATGCTGTCAAGCAAACAGATCTAAAAGCATTGCTGGCTTTTTCAACTATTAGTCAGCTAGGGCTTATCATGAGCTTGCTTGGTTTAGGATCGATAGCATTGCAGTTTGGCTATTCAGCTGACTCAGTTATTTATACACAAGCAACATTTGCCGCTTTATTTCACTTGATTAATCATTCAACCTTTAAAGGTGCATTGTTTATGGTCGTTGGAATTCTCGATCATGAGTTAGGAACAAGGGATGTTCGAAGACTGGGTGGATTAATGACACTCATGCCATTTACATTTACGGTTGCTGTAATAGGAAGTTTATCGATGGCTGGGTTACCACCGTTCAATGGATTTCTAAGTAAGGAAATGTTCTTTGCAGCGACTGTACATATTATGGAAGTAGATATTTTTTCTTTACCGTCGTTCGGGATTATCTTTCCAATTGTAGCTTGGATCGCTAGTGTCTTTACATTTATTTACTGTATGATTATCGTTTTTAAAGCATTTCTTGGTAAGCCTCAGCCAGAGAAATTGGATAAACCTATTCATGAAGCCCCAATTGGAATGTTAATATCTCCAATGATTCTTGCAGCTTTAGTTGTAGGCATATTCTTCTTTCCAAATCTATTAGGTCAATATATATTGCAACCAGCAATGAGTAGTATTTATCCAACTTTTGGAGATGCTACGGAATTAGCGCCAAAAATCTCAGCTTGGCATGGAATAAATTCAGAATTACTCATGACTATAGGGGTTATTTTAATAGGTGCTATTCTATTTAGGCTTCTTAAATTATGGAAACCGATTTATGGATTATTTTCTCCTCGATTCACGTTTAATGGACTCTATAACAATTTATTAGCGTCCTCAGTTAGTAAATCCAATATAGTAACTAATCGCTATATGAATGGACTTTTACGACATTATTTAATATATATTTTTGTGTTCTTTGTATTGGTCGTAGGTGGGTATTTGTTCTATTCAAGAGCGTTTTCGTTTGATATTTCAACAAATGCATTTGTCAGAGTTTACGAAGTGTGTTTAGTTGCCATTATGGCGGTTGCAGCATTGTCGATGATATTTGCGAAATCTCGTATGACGGCGACATTGTTGAATGGGGTATTAGGATATTCGATTGCCATCTTTTTTGTCATTTTCCGGGCTCCGGATTTAGCTTTAACCCAGTTAGTCGTAGAATCTGTAACCACCGCATTATTCCTGTTAGCTTTTTCTCATTTACCGGATTGGAAGAAGGAGAAGCTTCCATCACGAACAAAAATAGTTAATGGAATAGTATCGATAGCAGTCGGATTGGTAGTTGTTTTAGTTGGATTATCAGTAGTAGATTTCAATCAATTTGATACTATTTCTAGCTACTTTGAAGATGCCTATGAACTAGCTGGAGGAGCAAATATTGTAAATGCTATATTGGGTGATTTCCGTGGTTTTGATACGATGCTTGAAGTGGTCGTGCTATTTATAGCAGGTTTAGGTGTGTATTCAATGATTAAGCTAAGACCAAAAAAGGAGGATGAAAACATTGAAGATCAATGATGTCATACTCCGTACAATTAGTAGGATTGTTGTATTTATCATTTTGACATTTGGTGTGTACTTATTCCTTTCAGGTCATAATACACCAGGTGGTGGATTTATCGGTGGACTAGTTCTAGCATCCGCAATTGTATTGCTATATTTGTCTACGGACATCGAAACGGTCAAAAAGAGTCTACCGTTAGACTTTAAATATGTTGCAGCGTTTGGCGTATTATTAGCTACATCCACAGGATTTGGGTCCATATTGTTTGGAGTTCCATTCATGTCTCAAACCTTTGCCTATTTTGATTTGCCTATTTTTGGGGAAACGGAACTGACGACGGTGACTATATTTGAAGCCGGTGTAGCTTTAACGGTTGTCGGTGTATTAGTAACGATTATTTTAAGCATAAGTGAGGATGGTGGATAACTAATGGAAACATTGATCATTATGTTAATAGGGATTTTAGTTGCTGTTGCCACGTATCTAATCCTCTCTAGAAATATAATTCGAATAATTTTGGGAACCGCTGTATTTTCACATGCAGTCCATTTACTCATATTAACAATGGGGAACTTAAAGCAAGGCAATGTTCCCTTATTAAAGGAAGCAGATGCGCCTTATACAGATGCTTTACCGCAAGCACTAATATTAACTGCTATCGTGATTAGCTTCGCAGTAACAGCCTTCATACTTGTACTAGCCTACCGTACTTATCAGGATGTTGGTACGGATGATCTCGATGAATTGAGAGGGGCAAAAGATGAGTAATTTAATTGTACTACCGTTAATTATTCCTATTATGGTTGGGATTGTATTGGTGTTTTTACGACCATATGTGAAATTACAGCGTGTCATTAGTTTAATAACAATGATTGGCATAGCCGCCATCAGTATATTTATTTTAAATAAAGTTCAGACCGATGGAATTATACGATTAGATTTTGGTGGATGGGAGCCTCCATTTGGGATTCTGTTTGTAGCAGATTCCTTTGCGATGTTACTCGTGCTTACGGCCAGTATAGTTACTGCTATCTGTCTAATCCATGCGTTTTCATCCATTGGAGAAAGACATGAAAAAATGTACTTCTATCCTTTTGTATTATTTTTAGTTGCAGGAGTGAATGGATCGTTTTTAACGGGAGATCTATTTAACCTATTTGTCTGTTTTGAAGTAATGTTATTAGCTTCATATGTATTAGTTACATTGGGAGGGACCAAGCGACAGCTGAGAGAATCGATAAAGTATGTAGTGATTAATATTCTTGCTTCATGGTTCTTCTTAGTAGCGCTTGCCTATTTATATGGTACTGTAGGTACTTTAAATATGGCGCATATATCAGAAAGAGTATCGGAGGCAGGACAAGGTCCTTTACTTACTACAATAAGCATTTTGTTTTTAATAGTATTTAGTTTAAAAGCCGGATTGTTGCTATTCTTTTGGCTTCCAGGAACCTATTCTGTGCCACCTACTGCGATTGCAGCGTTGTTTGGAGCATTACTTACAAAGGTAGGGATATACGCACTTTTCCGTACATTTACACTCATATTCTACCACGAGCCATTAATATCCCACACATTGATCGGAATAATGGCGGGAATCACATTAATTGTTGGATGTATAGGGGCCATTGCTTTTAAGGATGTTCGGTTAATCGTTTCGTATAATGTGGTAATAGCTGTTGGGTTTATATTGATCGGTCTTGCTGTAGGAACTGAAACTTCTATTGCAGGATCTATATACTATGTAATTCATGACATGATTGCAAAAGCCATGTTATTTTTACTAGCAGGTACGATGATTTACTTAACTGGCAAATCAAAAATTGATGAAATGAGTGGACTAATCCGAAATTATCCTCTATTTGGATGGATGTTCTTCCTAGTTACCTGTTCATTGGCGGGTATCCCGCCGTTGAGTGGATTTGTAGGGAAAATACTAGTTGGACAAGGTGCTATTGAATCGGGTTCTTACATATTACTAGCATTGGCTTTTATCTCCAGTATTGTTGTGCTGTATTCTCTTCTCCGGGTTTTCTTAAATACTATATTTGGGGAAACTATTATTAGTCTAGAAGAGGAAAAGCCGATGAAAATGGGAATGATTATTCCAATCGTTTTGTTGGGAATAGCAACGATTTCATTAGGACTTGGAGCAGAGTTTATATCCAGCTATGTAACGGACGCAGCTCATACTCTATCTAATCCTTCCATATATATTGATGCAGTAATGGGAGGAAATAAGTGATGGGAGAGGTGAGGAATATGCCTGCACAATTTTTACTAAACCTATTCATCGCATTTTTGTGGACAACATTACAGGATGAAGATGAACTGAAGATGACAACATTTTTTGGTGGTTTCATCGTAGGGATCTTCATAATTTTCTTAATGCATCGATTTTTTGGGACTCAGTTTTATTTGAGAAGATTATTCTCCATTATTAAGCTGATTTTCATATTTATATCAGAATTAGCTCAGTCGAGTCTTTTAATCAGTAAACAAATATTAAATCCACGTTGGGATCTAAAGCCCGGAATTTTCACTTATAAAACAGAGCTTAAAGGAGACTGGGAAATTACCACCCTAGCAATGTTGTTAACGTTGACTCCAGGTTCCGTTGTGATGGAAGTGAACCCAGAAGGGGATATGTTTTATATTCATGCAATGGATATAGAGCAGTCTAAGGCAGATGTATTACGGTCGATTACTAAATTTGAAAAAGCAATTATGGAGGTGACCCGCTAATGATTGAAAAAATACTGTTGGTATCTTTAACATTATTTGCTATATCTATTGCAATTGCTCTTTTTCGTATCATTAAAGGTCCTTCTATGCCGGATAGAGCTGTAGCGTTAGATATGATTGGTGTAAATCTCATATCAATGATTGCTATTATTTCGATTGTCTTAAAAACAAAGGCATTTTTAGAGGCTATTCTTATACTTGGTATCCTTGCTTTTATAAGTACAATTGCCATTTCCAAGTATATTGAAAGGGGGACTATTATTGACTATAAGTCAGATAATTGAGTACGTTGCTGTTATTATCATTTTTATAGGAAGTGTCATGAGCGTGATTAGTGCCTTCGGAATTATTCGTCTTCCAGATGTCTATACACGCTCACATGCAGCTACAAAAAGCTCAACCGTAGCAGTACTGTTGTCTCTATCTGGAGCCTTTATATATTTTTGGGTAAGTGAAAATTTTATAAGTGTGCGTCTCATACTAGGTATATTATTTGTATTTTTGACTGCCCCTGTCGCAGGGCACTTGCTAACGCGAGCAGCGTATCGCTCGAAAGTGGAGCTTACTGAAAATTCCTCAGATGATGCTTTAAAGGAAGTATTATTTCCAGATGATAAATAATAAAAGAAAAGCTATACAATTGGAGAAGCTCTCCGGTTGTATAGCTTTTTTTAAGAAAATATATAAAAATGTCCCGTGAAAATTGGGTTCATGGGACTTGAAAGAATGAATAATACCACTGATTTTCGTTTCAGGTGGACGCTTTTCGCGGGGGGAGCGATCAGCTATCACTGTCGCTAACGCGTCGATGTGACGTCTCATCTGTCTCACTCATCACGCCGAAGTCGCCACCTGAAACGAAAATCAATTATATGAGTAGTACTCCTCTATAAGATTTGGCAAAGCATTTCGCTTAGATTATAAAATTAGCCAAATTTTATTTAAAGATAAAGCCATTTGTAAAAGTAATTGAATGAGAATGCTATTATTTCATGATGAATAAAGGAATTAGACTTTCTTTTACTAGTGGGAATAAAGAGAAATAGTAAGTTTTTACTAAATAAAGAAGTGAAAAAGCGAACGAAATTGTATCTTCGGGAGCTTACTCTATGAATTTGGAAGTATCTTTTCTTTCATTATATAAAAAGGCACTAAACTAGTTCCTAAAGTTGTAGAAGGGAGGCGGACGGACAATCGCCATAAAATTACCGAGAAAAGAGATGTTGGTCATGACGTCAGTCATGACCAACATCTCTCTAAAATAATCGGTAATAATATAGCGGCAAATTTGTCCAAAGCCCTTCGAAAACGTTAGAAACAGGTTTGAACTATAAGGACTGGGCGCCTTTTTGCTCGGTTTTTCTTACTTATTAAGAATTCAATGTATAAGTCCTAGTTGTTGCATTTGTTAATTTTTACATATTCTTATTGAGGAAGGATAGACTTAATAATCAGATGGAATATGAGAAATTCTATACTGTACAAGGGATTTTAAGATCAAAACTATTAGTTGAAAATATGACGATTTAGCAAAATTAACTTTTGTAAATAAAAGAAATGTTCAATTAATTTCGTCTAATATATTGCATTCTACCCATTTTCATAGTATTATCAACTTTGATATATTGCATACTGGCGTGATTAGAAACAATCATTTGTATAGCATTCATAACAAATCATCTAGAAAACACAAGAAATGATTATTTCTTATAACACAGGAGGAACAATAAAATGAAGACAAAACTATCATTTTCTAATCATTTAGTGATTGGAGTTATGCTATTTGCATTATTTTTTGGAGCAGGGAATTTAATCTTTCCGGCTAGTTTAGGACAAAATGCGGGGACACAAGTATGGATAGCAGTCATTGGATTTTTACTTACAGGAATTGGGTTGCCTTTTTTAGGTACCCTAGCGATGGGATTCTCGGGAAGTAAAAACTTACAGGAGCTTTCTAGTAGAGTACATCCTGTCTTTGCGGTAATCTTTACCGCACTACTTTACTTAACAATAGGACCATTTTTTGCTTTGCCGAGAACAGGTGCTGTTTCATTTGAAATTGGAATTCTGCCATTTATGAACCAAGATTATGCACAACTTGGTTTGTTAGTATTTACGATTATTTTCTTCGGACTCACGTTATTGCTATCTTTGAATCCATCTAAAATGGTAGATAATGTCGGGAAGTATCTTTCGCCAGGAATTATTATAGGATTATTCTTTTTATTACTATTCGTAATTATTAAGCCAATGGGTGTTTTTGAAGAACCACAGGGGAACTATGTAACAAATGCCTTTATGACTGGGTTTACGGAGGGTTATAATACGATGGATGCATTGGCTTCCTTAGTATTTGGTATTATCGTAATTCAAGCAATCCGTTCCATGGGTGTAACATCTACTAAGGGAATTTTAGTTGCTACAGCGAAATCAGGCGGGATCGCAATTTTGTTTTTAGGTTTAATTTATGCTGGAATTGCCTACTTAGGGGCTACTAGTGTGAACCTATTTGGATTATTTGACAATGGTGGACCTGTATTAAGCGCTGCATCGGGACATTATTTCGGGTCATTCGGAGCAATACTTTTATCCGTTATCATCTTCTTAGCTTGTCTGACGACAAGTATCGGTTTAACTACTGCATGTGGAGAATACTTCCACACATTAATGCCGAAGATTAGTTATAAAGCATTTGTCATCTTCTTTAGTGTTTTTACTTGTATTATTGCAAACTTTGGATTATCTAATATTATTACGTATTCGATCCCAGTATTAATGTTATTATATCCACTAGCGATTGTATTGATATTCTTAACCTTCTTATCACCATTGTTTAATCATGCAAGAGTTGTATACGTTAGTGTAATGTTCGTGACGTTCCTAATAAGTATTATAGATGGCTTAAAGGCTCTTTGTGATTCATTAGGTATTGAGCATTATAGCTGGCTACAGCCAATCGTAAGTTTTTATGAGAACGTATTACCGTTTTATAGTGTAGGTTTAGGATGGTTAATACCATTTATAATAGTAACGCTTGTAACAGGAATCATTTCGAGATTTGAAAAAACAGAAATAAAATCAGTTTAATGAATAAAGAAGGTGGCTTGGAAGGCTGTGAATAACACAACTCTTTCCTGGCCACCTTTTTGTTTCAAAGACAAAAAAAGTTGCATTTAATCATTTACTTAATCGCTTAATAAGTAAGTCTTTTTGTAAGGTAATACTGTTGGTTATTCTTATTAGGATGATCTTCTATTACACCAACTACGTCATAACCGTACTTTTGATAGAAGTTTGGTGCTTGAAAGCTAAATGTATCCAGTTGAATGAGGTTACAATTATTCTCTCTTGCTAATAGCTCTATATTATCTAATAGCTGTTTGCCATATCCATTGCCTCTTAAAGATTCATCAACCCATAAGAAATCTATATGTAAGTGATACCAAAAAATTGTGCCAGTAATACCACCTAATATTATCTCATCCTCATTTCTAAGTATAAAACTAATATTTTTTACTGGGTGTTTAACATCCTCCAGTAGTTTTGCAAGATTGTATTCAATTACCTTCTTCCGAATAAAATCACTGTCCTCTTGATTCCATTGCTGCGTTATTTTCATACAAATTCTCCTAGCTATTTTATTATTATCTTTGCCCTGTTACTAATAATAGCACCAAAAATAAAGGGAATGGAGAGAGCGACTTGATCACTTCTTTCCATTCCCTCTTAAATTACTATTCTTGTATCTTAAAATTCTTCTATTGTATAGATCCAATTTGCGCGCATTATTTCTGCTAGTTCCTTGATGTTTTTTTCGCGGAATGCACGAATTAGATTGTCGTGTTGCTCAACAGAATATTCTCGTAAGACAATTTTTTCATAATAGAACAATCTACGTACATGTGCTTGAAGCATTTCTACCATGGAATGTATGTATGGATTACTGGCAGTGTCAACAATGAGTTGATGAAACTCTTCATCTACTCTTAGAGCCGTAGTAAATTCTTTTGCTTGTAGAGCTTCGGAAAATTCTCTATTTTTTTCTTCCAATAGACTGAGAGCTTCTTCATCCATATTAGGACAAGCAAGCTCTGCTGCAAGCGCTTGCAATACTGCCAATGGTGGCAAGAGATTATTAATATCCTCTTTTTCTACTGGTGTGACTTGTGTTGCTCTTCCTGGTTGCATCGTTACAAAGCCTTGAGATTCCAAAAGTTGTAAGGATTCTCGAATGGGTGTTCTACTCACCCCTAAAGCTTGTGCAAGTTCGATATCGTTTAGCTTCTCGTCTGGTTGTAAAGTACCATCTATAATCCATTGTTGTAGCTGGTTGAAAGCATGTAGCTTAGCGGTTGTACGAACAGGCTTAGTATGATTAACTGGAATAGGCATGAAACGATTCCCCCCTTCAATTATCTTAATAGTACAACAATATTATACAATATATCGCATAAAATTGGAAAAATTTTATTCTACTAGTAATTGTACGGTAATGGATTTCACATCAATGACAGATTGTTCCTTCATAATTTCTTGCATAATAACCTCTTTAAAATAGTTTATACTAGTTTCTAATGGGATATGAAGAATTTTTCTTAAAGCCGTTTCATACATATTCACAAATTCAATATCCGTATTTCCACGTTGTAATTCAGCAAAAGCTTCATATACTTGATCCAATTTATCAGCTAACTCAAGTAAACGGCCTTCAATAGTATCGTCTTTTCCTTCTTTCATCCGGTCAAAAAATACAGGCTGAAATTCTTTCGGGATCTCATCCATTATGAACTTCTCCATCATTTTTTCTTCTACATGAGTTAGCATTTGTTTAAGCTCAGGTGATGCGTGCTTAACCGGTGTTTTTATGTCGCCGATAAAGATTTCTGCAAAGTCATGATTGATCGTTTTTTCGTAAAGCGATTTCCAATTGATAGTTGCACCATTATTCTCTTCTAGTGTTGCAAAAAACATAGCGTATTGAGAAACTTTCCAAGAATGGGCTGCTACATTATGCTCTTCAAATTTAAAACGTCCAGGACATCGGATAATTCTTTCTAAATCGTTCATGCTCATAAAAAATTTATGAATACCCATTAACAAACACTCCCTTAATATTAATCATACTGGAAAAACAAAAAAATACCATATTAAAACACTCTGAATGGAAGGTGAGATAAAATGATTCGCTCTATGATAAACCAATTAACTTATATCTCAGATACAATAACCCAGTTATTTGATTATATAGACGAAAAGGTACTTTCTAAACATCCTATCGAAAATAAAATGACTGTTTGGGAGGTTTGTGTGCATCTTGCACAAATTCCTCAGGCAGATTTACTTATTTGTAAAGGATATAAAGCAGATCAAATGCAGCTCTACTATGAGAAAAGTAAACCAGTGAATATACAAGCTGCTAAAGAACAACTTTTGGAAGGAATCCAGGAGGTCATAAAGCATATAGAGCAACTTACGGAAGAAACACTCTCTAAGGAATTTACAACCTACTGGGGGAGTGAGTATCGTACAGGAGAGTGGTTTCTTCAGATCATGAATCACTTGGTTCACCATCGTATGCAGTTATATTCGTATTTGCTTGTATTAAAGAGAGATATGCAAGTTGTTTTATTTCGCTGATTTTTGGGTAATCCTTTAAGTAACCCAAGGAGGAATTTAAATGACAAAATACGATAAATTTAAAAATACATTAGAAAAGCGTTTTGCAGAATTAGAACACCAAAAACAAAATGAAGCAGAGTTTGAAACGACTGAGTTATCCAACTATGACAATCATCCTGCAGATAATGCGACTGATTTAACTGATAAGCATACTCGTCTTGCATTAAATAGACATTTTGATGAGGAAATGGAAGATATAGAAAAAGCATTAGCGGCTATCGAAGACGGTACATACGGGAAATGTACGGAATGTGGAAAAGAAATTCCACTTGCTCGTTTAGAAGCTGTTCCTACTGCTTTGACATGTGTAGAACATGCTCATCAAGAGGTCAATGAAGAAATTCGTCCGGTAGAGGAGTCGCTCTTAAATTCTACTACCGATCAGCCGGTGGAGGACGAAGATGATAGACTTCGCGATTATTCCAACAGCTTTGAGATACTAGAAGAGGTTGGTTCTTCTGATACGCCACAAGATAAACAGTGAATAGAGAGGATGTCCGATAAGTTCTTATGGACTTTCGGGCATCCTTTTTTGTTTTAGAGTGAAATATTAAATTCATTCAACTATAAGGTGAAATAATTGAATGCCGATTAAGCGCTTTTCAGAAGTGATTGTAGTACACTAGGGGAAAGGAGTGAATCCTATGCCAGCTATCATTTTGTTTGATGGAGAATGCAATTTTTGTGATGCAAGTGTGCAGTTTATTATTAAACGAGATCCAAAAGGCTATTTCCAATTTGCAGCACAGCAAAGTGATATCGGAGTAACGCTCAGGACTAAGTATGCTGTAGCTGACACTTTGGATAGTATATTAGTTATTGACCAACATAAGGTATATAACTCCTCAGATGCTGCACTCCATATTAGCAAACATTTAAATGGGCTTTGGAGCCTTTTATATGTGCTAATGATAATTCCTAAACCTATACGAAATCTAGTATATAAATTTATAGCGAAAAACCGTTATGCATGGTTTGGGAAAAAAGATAGTTGTATGATTCCAGCTCCTGAGATACGAAATCGTTTCCTGTAACAATGTATCATTGTATGTTGTGCATCAGATAATATAGATATAAATAGTATGAGGTGAAATAGAATGGATAGTGAATTATACGATGTAACGATTATTGGTGGTGGTCCAACAGGACTGTTTGCTTCGTTTTATGGAGGATTACGTGATTTAAAAGTGAAGATTATAGATAGCCTCCCACAGTTAGGCGGACAATTGATGGAACTCTATCCTGATAAATATATTTATGATATTGGTGGTCTTCCGAAAATTTTAGCAAAAGATTTAGTAGCAAATTTAGAAGAGCAGGCTGCCTATAGTAATCCGACTATTTGCTTAGAGGAAACAGCAATAGAGCTTAAGAAACTGCCGGATTATTTTGCACTAACAACGGATAAAAATGTGCATTATTCCAAAACGATTCTGCTTACTTCTGGAATTGGCTCATTTCAACCTCGTAAGTTAAATGTTCCAGGAGTTGCTGAGCATGAAGGGAAAAACCTTCATTACAATGTAAAGAGTTTAGAGGCTTTCAGAAATTCTGATGTTCTTGTATTAGGTGGGGGAGATTCTGCACTTGACTGGTCCTTAATGTTAGAGGATGTTGCTTCAAACGTGACTATTTGTCATCGCAGAGAGCAATTTACTGCTCATGAAATGACCATTCAGCAGCTTCAAAACTCTGGTGTACAAGTCAAAACACCTTATGGAATAAAAGAAGTAATTGGTAATGGTGAAAAAATTCAAGAAGTCGTGATTGTTGGAAAAGATAAAACAGAAGAAAGAATCCCAGTAGACCATGTTTTAGTGAACTATGGAAATGTTGCATCCCTTGGTCCTCTAAAAGAATGGGGTCTTGAAATGGAAAAGAATTCTGTAGTAGTCAATGAAAAAATGGAAACAAGTGTAGAAGGAATATATGCTGCTGGCGATGTATGTACGCATGATGGGAAAGTAAAACTGATTGCCGTAGGATTTGGAGAAGTTCCTATTGCTATTAGCCATATTAAAGCATTCTTAGATCCGAAAGCACGTGTACAACCAAAGCATAGTACAAGTATTTTTGAAGAAGTAAAATAAAAAACGTGCAAGCGCCGATGCTTTGGAAGTCAGTTTAAGTTCGCGACATCGTGGTGCTCCTGCGCAAAGCTCGTCGCAAAATAAAAAAACATTTCGCAAAGACTGACTGACCCACTTCCTGTGGGCCTCCGACAAGCGCTGGAAGGATTTCATGTAAAGGCGTCTTTTGCCTTTGCTTAAATCCTGAAGCTAGACAGAAAAAAATCCCATGCCCTCGAGTACGAGGACATGGGATTTCATCTTATCTAAAAAATGCTTTGTCGATATTATATTTTGCTTTTTGGGTATTGATAGCGTATGTTTCGTAAATTTCGCGATCCATTGCCTCTTCTACAATACAAACACTGATTTTGTACACTTCATCACGATGTTTAATCATCGGTGAGACATTGTCTTCAAAGTGTTTTTTAATACGTTGTCTAATTTTACGTGCTTTACCTACGAATAAAAGTTCATCATTCTTATTGTAGAAAAAGAAAATGCCGCCTTTATCACGAGGGATTTGATGGAAGTCGATAAATCCATGAATTGCTGGGATTTCTATTTCTCCTTCTTTAAGCACTTGTTCACGCTGTGTGATGGTTACAGTTGGTTTAGGTAATTCAATTTTAATCATTCGCTCACGTCCTCTTATTGTCTATTCTTTACTATATCAGAACTGGACTGCAATATCTATCCGAAAGGTATTTTGCTATTAGCAGGATTATTTAAAACAAGTGACGAAATTAATTACATAATACTATTTGGAGGTATGAACATGATTAGAAACCTAGAAGATTTTTTAACCGATTGGCAGCATGAAAGTGATTCGACTTTGAAAATTTTAGAAGCTTTGACAGATGAGTCATTACAGCAAAGAGTGTCAGAAGAAGGTCGTACCCTCGGAAAGCTTGCATGGCATCTCGTTACAAGTATAGATGAAATGATAGGGAGAACTGGACTGCAATTTTCCGCAACTCCACATGAAACACCCCAGCCATTGACAGCGAAAGAAATGGTGGAAGCCTATAAAGAGTCTAGTGATTCTATTGTTAAGGCTATAAAAGAACAATGGACAGATGAAAGCCTTTTAGAAGAAAAAGATATGTACGGAGAACAATGGACAGTTGCGACTGTATTGCAAACCTTAATCTCCCATCAAATACATCACCGTGGGCAGATGACGATACTTATGCGACAAGCAGGATTACCAGTTCCCGGAATGTACGGACCATCGAGGGACGAATGGCTGGCATTTGGTGAAGAAGCACCAGAGTGATTAGTGGAATGCTCAAGATTTTAGGAGGATAAGATGAAAGTTTATGATTTACACTGTGATGTACTTTACAAATTAGCGAAGGCGGAGAATACTATTTCATTTGCTGATTCTCCAAAACTCCAAGCAAGTAAGAAAGCGTTGGAGGCTGGGGGAATTGCGCTTCAAGTGTTTGCAGTATTTGTTTCGGATGGTTTTCCTAAGGAACAGTTATTCTTGGAGGCAATTCGTCAAATTGAGTTTTTCCACACAGAAATTGTGGGAAAGGATGACAATATTATCCCCATATATGAATGGGAGCAACTTGGATCACTGAATGAAGGACAAATTGGGGCGGTCTTATCACTAGAAGGGCTTGATATGATAGATGGAGATATGCATAAGCTGAAGCTATTACTATCTCATGGAGTGAAATTAGTCGGTCTTACTTGGAATGGGGCAAACAAAGTAGCGGATGGGTCTTTCGAAGAATCTGGTACGGGGTTAACTCCATTTGGAGAAGAGGTCGTTTCTTTATTGAACGAGCAAAATATAATTGTGGATGTTTCTCATTTGAGTGAGCAATCTTTTTGGGATGTTCTTCCTAAAGCAAAATGGCTGATGGCAAGTCATTCCAATGTAAAGGCTCTATGCGACTCCACCAGAAATTTAACTGACGATCAAATAAAAGCACTAATTGCCAAAAATAGTCCTATCCATGTTGTATATTATCCACCATTTATAAGTAAAACAAAACAGTCCGTAAAGATACAGGACTTGGTGAAGCATATAGAACATATCATTTCTCTTGGTGGTAAGCACCTTATAGGATTAGGTTCCGACTTTGATGGGATCGGTGAATTTGTATTAGGTTTGGAAGATGCATCCAAAACACAAAATATAGTAAGAGAATTATTGGAAAGCTATACAATGGAGGAAGTCGAAGGATTCACATCACAGAATTTTGAACGATTCGTGATGCGAATTGGCAAGGAGGCATAAATTTGGGGGGCTTACCAGATTGGTTTTTTGCAGTAGTGATTGCAGTTGTTATTTGTTTCGTTATTTTAGCGGAATGGTGGACGCGAAGAGGGTAAAGAGTGTGCTATACTAGGTAAATGAAAAAACGTATAGGAAGAGGAATCACATGCTAACATTTGAAGAAAAAGAAGCAATTATCCAAGAATTTACAGAGCTTACTCGTAAAGAGGTATCGTTGAAACGAGTAAATTATCATTATGAAAAGAGCTTATATGAAAAAACAATTGTTATCTATCACCTCCATCCGAATGGAAATGGCTTTGTTTATGTTGGAGATCTTCCGCAATATGAAGCAGCTGACGATAAAGGGCTATTGAATATTCGTGAAGCTTCTGCTGATGAACTTAGAGCGATTATTAAAGATTCAATTGTTTATCTTTCAACAGAAGAAGAAGAGCTTCAGGATGAGGAAATAGAAGAGGTTTGGAAAAACAAAGAAGACTCTAAGTTAACGCTATTACAAGAAGATACACTATGGAATATCTATCACGGATATAACTTAGAAGAAAGCTTTGGTTCTTATAGTGAAGCAAAAACTTATCTTTTAGAAGAAGGCTTCCGCCTAGATAGCAAAAGATAAGGAGGTTCCTATTATGAAGGGAAAGTATACGGTAGGGATATTGATCGCTATTGTATTGATTGCGATTGGTGCGAGCTTTTATTTTATTATGCAATTTTTTGAAGATAATCCAACTCAACCGCAGCAACCAACAACATACACAGAGGGAGTTATTATCGATATCCAAGATACCTCTATTTTAGTAATTGGTGGTTTATCAGTTGAAGAGGCAAAAAATATGTCGGTGGAAGAAGCACTAGAAGCTGGTAATGACGCTACTTGGTTTTCTTTGACCATGGATCAGCGTAGTCGATTAAAGTTACATGATGAAGTGAAGGTTGGATATACTACTCTCGAAGAAGCATATCCGGCTCAAGGAACGGCTAAGACGATTGAAAAGTTAAATGAATAAATAAACCGAAGCTATCTTCCACCAGTTTCCAAAGGTGGAAGGTAGCTTTGTTGTTTACTTACATGGATAAATCATGTTAATCTATTGCTTATGTATTAGTACTATGGAAGAAAGAGGTTTGAGATGACGAAGGATCAACGAAAGAAATTGTTTATATTGATGATTAATATGTTTATAGCAATAGGGAGTTTTGGTATTATTATTCCTATTTTACCTGCTTATTTAAAATCTATCGATCAAGGTGGTCTAGCAGCAGGTCTAATAATTTCCATATTTGCTGGAGCACAGCTTGTGATGTCTCCAATTGCCGGTAAATGGGCAGATAAATACGGGAGAAGAATTATGATTATCGCTGGTCTTAGCGGCCTTGCTCTATCTATGTTTGTATTTTACTTCTCAGATTCTATCGGTATCTTGTATGTTTCCCGTGCCATTGGTGGGATCGGTGCAGCGTTATTAGTACCAGCCATTTTTGCATATGTGGCGGATATTACTTCCATGGACCAGCGTGCAAAAGGAAATAGTTTAATATCTGCTGCAATGTCTTTAGGTATAGTAGTAGGACCTGGTATTGGTGGGTTTTTGGCGGAATTTGGCTTAAAAGTGCCACTTCTTGTTTCTGCTTTGGTAGGTGTTGTGGCTGTTATCTTTTCCACTTTTGTTCTGAAGGAAAGTAAGCCAGCAGACGTAGATGTTCCTGAGGGTAAATCAGAACCGATGATAAAAGAAATTGCACAATCATTTAATAAACCTTATTTTATCCCGCTTGTTATTACATTAGTAATGAGCTTTGGATTACTTGCTTATGAATCGGTGCTAGGTCTATTTGTTGATGATCAGTTCGGTGCCTCACCGCAGGATATTGCATGGATGATCACAGCAACTGGAATTGTGAGTGTAATTATTCAAGTGTTTGTGGTGGATAAAGTTGTTCGACGTTTCGGTGAAGTAAATGTGTTAAGGATATTTTTAGGTGTAGCCGCTTTTGGTTTCCTTCTTTCGATTTTAATATCGAGCTATGCATTTTTCTTTGTCATTACGATGATCATTTTCCTATCGACTTCCATTTTACGTCCAGTGCTGACAACATTAATCTCTAAATTAGCTGGGAACGAACAAGGATTTGCGATGGGTATGAACAATGCATATATGAGTATAGGAAATGTATTGGGACCATTGCTTGCCGGGACTTTATACGATGTGAATATTATTTTTCCGTTCATCTTAGGGCTAGTTGTATTAGTAATAACGACTGTTGGTTCTATAATTTGGAAAGGTACAAAGAAAATAGCGTAGGAAAAGCTGCTCCTTGATATGGAGCAGCTTTTTTAAAAAGAAAGTATATAAAAATGTCCTGTGAACACTGTGTTCATTGTTTGAAGAATGAATAATACAGATGATTTACGTTTCAGGTGTAGTACAAAGGCTAAGAGCGGCACCACGCGATCGCAACGCTTTCGTGACCAACATCCTGTTGGCCTCCGTGGGGTGAGCGATGAGCTATCACCGTCGCTTACGCGTCGATGTGATATCTCATCTGTCTCACTCATCCCACTGGAGTCGCCACCTTTCACTACAATCATATAATGTATAGTTCTCAACTATAAGATATAGCATAGCCTATCGCTAATATGATAATAGTGGCGAAAGTTAATATACTGATAAAACTGTTGAATCAAAGATACTATTCTGTAATAAAAGATGAAGAAAGTAGATCTTCTTTTATAGTAGTGGAAGTACAGTGAAATAGAAAGTGTTCACGAAGCGAAGTAGCGAACGAAATTGCATCTTCGGGCCCGCACGATGCGGGTCAGGCAGTCGTTGCGATCGCGTTGTCGCGCACTTAGACTGTCATCATCTTTCCTCTTTGTATAGGTGAGTATCTTTTCACTAGTTATCCAAAAACGCACTTACTTGTTTCTAAGAGTTGGAGGTGGCGACGATAGACAAACACCATGAGATTACCGAAAATAGGGATGCTGGTTGTGACGTCCGTCACAGCCAGCATCCCTAAAAATTCCCTAGGTAATAATATAGTAAAACGTCTGTCCAAAGCCCTTCGAAAACGATAAAAACAGGTTTTGATATTTAAGGACTCGTGGGTTTTCTTGTGTTTAATTGGAAAACCTTAATCTACTTGAATCGGGATATGTTTGAACTGGATGACATCGAATAGTCCGCTATCAGTCAGTTTTAGTTCTGGTATTACCGGAAGACTTACAAAAGATAACGTTAAGAATAAGTGGAAATCCAAATCTGGATGAAGTATATGAAGCGCTTCATGCAGTTTCTTTAATTCCAGTGCGATTTCTTTAGCTGGGCGATTTGTCATTAAACCTGCAATAGGTAAAGCGAGAGAGGCAAGTACTTTTCCTTCTTGGACGATAACGAATCCGCCTTGAATTCGTTCTAATTCTTGGCTAGCTTTTAACATATCCTCATCGTTCGTTCCTAAGACGATGAGATTATGTGAGTCATGTGCAATGGTTGTCGCAATAGCACCGTGCTTCAAACCGAAACCATGTACGATTCCAAGACCTATTGTTCCGAGAGAGTGATGGCGTTCAATCACGGCAAGCTTAAGTAAATCCTGCTTTACACTTGTTGTGAATAGGCCGTTTACTACTGGAACTTTCATTATTTTTTTCTTCGTAGTAATTTGGTTTGGCATAATCTCCATAACATTAGCTGTTCCGTCATTTGTAAAAGGAATGGCAAAAGAATCTGGTGATAAATTAGGCAGTTTTACTGTATTAGTTAGACGAGTGGATGGTTCCTGTATATTGTATTCCTTCATAAGCATTTCTTGATGTTGTGCTACTTTGACTCCATTTTTCCAAACAGCAATGGCTTTTAAATCTTCTAAGCTTTCCACTAGTAAGAAATCGGCTATAAAACCAGGGGCAAGAGCTCCTTTATCGGTTAGTTGGTAACATTCAGCTGCGTTAAGTGTCGCTAACTGAATGGCCTGGAGAGGCTCCATTCCTTCCTTTACAGCTAGGCGGATAGCGTGATTGATACTTCCTTCCTCAAGAAGCTCATCTAAATGCTTGTCATCTGTACAAAATAAGAATCTGCGAGCGTTACTAGTATTAACGGCAGGTAGTAAGTCCCGTACATTTTTCGCTGCAGAGCCTTCTCTCATCAGGACATACATTCCTTGGGAAACTCTGTCTAATGCATCGTTAGCAGTAACGCATTCATGATCTGTTTGAATACCTGCTGCGCGGTATCCTCTAATTTGTTCCGAGTTAAGTCCAGAGCCATGACCATCAATTATTACTTTCGCGTCCATGGCCATTTTTAGTTTGTCCATCATATTAGACTCAGCAGATAGCACAGCGGGAAAGTCCATTACTTCTGCAAGCCCTAGAACTGCATCATTTTCAAGGAAGGGGTGCAAGTCACTTGCCTGAAGAATGGCACCTGCGTGCTCCATAGGTGTAGCAGGAACACTGGATGGAAGCATCACATGAATATCCATTTCGCAATTTGCTGCATCATCAAGCATAAATTGAATCCCTTCCGATCCAGCTACATTTGCTATCTCATGCGGGTCCGTAATAACGGTTGTAATACCGTGTGGGAGTAATACACGACTGAATTCGGCAGGAGTAACCATGGAAGACTCTATATGAATATGTCCGTCTATCAATCCGGGAATGACATACTTTCCTTCACCGTCTTCTTCGTGCACTGCTTCATAATTTCCTGTAGCATCAATTGCAACGATCATGCCATCCGAAACGACTATATCTGCCTTTATCCATCTCAGAGAAAATACATCTGCAACAGTAGCATTTCGAAGGATAAAATCTGCAGATTGATTTTGTTGTGAAACAAGAATCCTTTTCTCAAGTTGCTCTTTTTCTATAGTCATTAAATTGTACTCCTTTTTTGAATAGTTCTACATATTATACTGGTGTTCGGTAAAAACGGGAAGTTATAATATAATCTACTGAAATTCATTGTCTCAAATGAAGAGGATCCTATTCATTTGACCTAGAAATAAGCATCCGTTATAATTACTTCAAATTCAAGATAAATGAAAGGGAGTTATAACATGAACCATGTTTTTTATAAAGGGGAGGATTCCACCAGACCGACATTATTGCTTTTACACGGAACAGGTGGAAATGAGCATGATTTAGTTGGGCTTGGAAAAGAAGTGGATGCTGCTGCAAACATTTTGAGTGTGCGTGGAAATGTATTAGAAAATGGAATGCCACGCTTCTTTAAACGTTTGGCAGAAGGGGTCTTTGATCTAGAAGATCTTCAGCTTAGAACGGAAGAATTGAAAAAATTCATCGATGAAGCAGCAGAAAACTATGAATTTGATCGAAACAATGTAGTAGCTATTGGTTATTCGAATGGAGCTAATATTGCAGGGAATCTTTTATTTGAATATGAAAATGTATTGAAGGGTGCTATTTTACATCACCCAATGGTTCCAAGACGTGATGTAGAATTACCAGAAATGCCAAAAACTCCTGTATTTATTGGAGCTGGTAAGAATGATCATATGTGTCCAGCAGCAGAATCAGAGGAGCTACAGGACATGTTGCAACGAGCCGGAGCAGAGGTAGAACTTTACTGGCATGCCTATGGTCACCAATTAACTCAAGACGAAGTACAAGCAGCGAAACAATGGTACCAGTCGAAATTCTAAAAAACAAAGCCAAGCAGAATTTTCTCAGCTTGGCTTTTTACATGTTTGGAGTGATTTTAGCCTATTATCTTTCGAATTATTTAGGAAAATTACCCGTTCAGCAAGTAATCGTCAGTTGAAAATAAGTAAGCATCTCAACTCATCATTACAAAAGATAAATTAATGTAATTTTTTCGCTTTATATGGCCCTTTTCTAAAAGGAAGCCACCAGTTCCATTTACCGAATAGCTTCATTAAACTTGGAACGAGTAATAACCTAATAATAGATGCATCAATTGCCACTGCTATTGCAATACCGACACCAATTTGCTTCACAGGCATTACGTCTGTAAACGCAAAGGCTCCAGTAATAACAATCATGATTAAGGCGGCAGAAGTAATAATTTTACTTGTCGAAGTCAAACCATCAACGGTTGCCAATGTATTATTTTGATGCTTCAAATACTCTTCCTGTATACGAGAGATTAAAAATACCTCATAGTCCATACTTAAACCAAATACGAGACTAAATACAATAACAGGAATAATTAATGCAATAGTGGTCTCTTCTATTCCAAAATGACCATATTGGAATATATATACGAGAATTCCAAAAGTGGAAGCTAGACCGATGATGTTCATAATAATCGCTTTCAATGGTATTAGAATAGATCGGAATGCAATCATTAAAATGATAAAAGTAGAACCTAAAATAATAGCCAATAACCATCCTACTTTGTCGAATATCTCATCGAAAATTTCTTGGTTGAATTTAGGTTGCCCACCTAGCTTAAAATCGACACCTAAATCTCTTTCAGACCATTCTCGAACCCAATCCTGTGCCTCATCGGAAGAACCGTTAAAATTTAGAGTGACTGGTACTAGTAATTTATTGTCTTGAACAAATGTATCTAATAAAGGTGTTAGTTGTGCTTCAACTTCTGGCACCATTAGGCTTTGTTCCCATTGCTCAACGGTTGGTATCTCACTTGCTGTGAAAATAGTATCAACCGACTTAACCTCTTTATCCGCGAGTAGCTTATCTTCTATGTTCTTTATGTCTTCTAAACCAGCACTATTATTCCAGCCATCTGTTCGATCGGCAATTATATAAACCGTGGACTGGTCTCCTAAACCGAACTGTTGGTCCATCAGTTCATACGCTTGTCTAGAATCA
This sequence comes from Psychrobacillus sp. BM2, assembly GCF_048572895.1. GTDB lineage: Bacteria > Bacillota > Bacilli > Bacillales_A > Planococcaceae > Psychrobacillus. Next base: position 3,645,728 of record NZ_CP183878.1, on the reverse strand, counting down.
TAAGATTCTGGGAGAGAATCTACCTGAGGAATAGTCAATTCCATATTCTTTACCGGTATTATCCCAATTCCTAAAATAATTAATGCAACAAGGATTAATGTGACAGGGCGTTTCATAACAAAAGAGGCAAAATTACGCCATCTAGTAGTAGCACCTGGTTTTACACGAATGATGGTCCATTTGTTTATACGATCCTTTAAAAGCATTAATAGAGCGGGTAGCAAAGTAATAGATGCTAATACTGCAATCGTTACGACGAGCATTCCGCCAAGTGCAATGTTTTGGAATATCTCGACTTGCATGACGAGCATAGCTCCTAAACCTATAAATACACATATAGCAGAGAATATGATGGATCTTCCGGCTGTTTGAATAGCAGTTTGTACTGCATCTGTTATGGAATGCTTTGCAATTTCTTCTTTATAGCGATTGATGAGTAACAAAGCAAAATCAATACTTAATGCCAAACCAAGCATAGGAATAATATTCATAACAAAAATCGACAAATCCATCGTTTCACTAAACAAAGTCATCACTCCGAAAGCGGAAACCACTGTTACAATTCCTATAGCAAGTGGGATAAACGCTGCAACGACACTACCGAAAGCAAGAAGTAATACGACAATAGCTATCGGTAAGCCTATTGCCTCTGCGCTTGCTAAGTCTTTTTGACTGGCACTATTAATGTCCTTGTTAATAGCCGCACCACCGGTTAAAGTAACGCCTTGCTCTCCGTCAATAGCTTCTCTGATGTCATCAACCACACTTGTCATATTGGTATCGGAGTCAAAGTGAAGCATGGCATAGGCTACATGATCTTTATATAAAGAGTCATCCTCTAAAGGAGATTGAATAGACTCTGCGAGATTTAGCTGTTCTATCTCATTTAATATATCTGTAATCGTATTATTGGAAGTTTGATCAAAAACGACGAATAGGGACTCCGCTGGAAAATCGAATGTTTTCGTTAATTCCTCCATAACCTCTGCATGTTCCCCATCTGTACTAAAACCGTCTCCTTCTAATAGACCAGGTAGACGAATAGCTAATACTGCCAAAACTCCAAATAAAACTAACCAAATGCCTAATATTAGCTTATAGTGACGAGTCACTATATTGGACAAGCCCTCCATAAAATTCCTCCTCAAATAAAACCTAGTTACATTGTAAATCAAAGAGAGTCTAAAATACTAATATAATGATAGAATATGATTAGCAATTCCACAGGAGGGATTCCATTGAAAATAGCTTCACCAAAAATATCAATATCACTAGATGTATTAAATGTACAAAGAGCACTTTTAGAAGATTATTATGTATCAGATGGACTAGTTACTGAGCTAGAGTTAGATGAGGAGCAAGAAGACAAAATTATTTTTGATCAAATTCATTTTCAGGATATCTCTATGGAAGGTGTTCGGTTTCAACAAGTGGAGTTTGTTGATTGTGTTTTTGAAAAATGTGACCTGTCTAATGTTGATTTTGGGAATGCAGTATTCCATCGCGTAGAAATTCAGAGGTCGAAGCTAGTAGGAGCCAATATATCTCAAAGTAGAATGACAGAAGTGAAAGTAGTAGATTCAGTTGCAAACTATGTGAGTATGAGCTTTTCCAAGTTAAAGAAAGTTCTCTTCTCTAAAACTGCATTCAATCGTGCAGATTTTATAGAGGCAACATTTGATAAAGTGAATTTCGAAAACTGTGAACTAAACGAAGCAAACTTTACAGGCACTGCATTAAAAGGGATTGACCTAAGCTCGAACACGTATGAACAACTAACTGTATCATTAGACAAAATGCAAGACTGTACGGTTTCCACAGAACAAGCAATTGGCTTTGCGAAATCACTAGGTTTAAAGATCAAAGAATAGGTTGAATACGAGAGGGACCACGTCGTATAGGAAAGAGTCCCCCCACAATGTAATACAATTCCTTGCTTATCAAACAAAAAATGATCCCTTGTCCTAAAAGACAAGGGATCACTATATTAAAATAATAGATTTAATACTTGGAAAATTACAGCCGCCATAACAGCTGAAATTGGTAAAGTAATAATCCACGTTATGACAATTTTCTTGGCAACTCCCCATTTCACACCTTTCACACGCTGCGCTGCACCAACCCCCATAATAGCGGATGAAATAACATGTGTAGTAGAAACTGGTAAATGAATAGTAGTAGCACCGAAAATAATTAATGCAGAAGATAAGTCAGCCGCCGCCCCATTAATTGGACGTATCTTCATGATTTTACCACCAACGGTTTTAATGATTTTATACCCACCGATAGAAGTACCAATCCCCATTGCAGTAGCCGCTGCCAAACGAACCCATAATTGAATATCGTCATTCGTTTGCCATTCAGCTGCGATTAAAGCCATCGTAATAATCCCCATCGCTTTTTGTGCATCGTTCGTACCATGTGTAAAGGATTGAAGGGCTGCCGTAAAAATTTGGAAAATACGAAACTTTTTATTTGTCCCATATAAACTCCCTTTTTTAAAAATAACCTTAAATAAGGACATCATTAAGAATCCAATCGCAAGCGCTAGAAATGGTGAAATGAGTAACGCTTGAATAATTTTAATGAAACCATCCCAGTTTAAAATGGCAAAGCCCGCAGATGACACTGCTGCACCCGCGATTGAACCGATTAACGTATGAGAAGAACTGGAAGGAATCCCGAAATACCATGTAACTAAGTTCCAGATAATCGCTGAGAGTAATGCAGCTAAAATAATAAGCGAACCATTTTGCAAGGCAAATGGATCTACAATATCTTTAGTAATTGTTTTAGCTACGCCGGTAAAGGTTAAAGCACCAATAAAGTTCATCGCTGCTGCCATTAGTACAGCCACTCTAGGCTTTAAAGCTCTTGTCGAAACGGATGTGGCAATGGCGTTTGCTGTATCATGAAACCCATTGATAAAGTCAAATGCAAGAGCAAAGACTACTACTAGAATGGTTAATATAAATACTGTTTCCATAAGCGTATACTCCTACGCATTTCGCATAATAATTGTTTCCAACGTATTTGCTACGTTTTGGCAATAATCAGCGATTTCTTCTAATTGTTCATATATGTCCTTAAATTGAATAATACGAATAGGATCTTTTTCCTTCAAAAATAACTGTTTGATCGATGAACGAAGCACTTCATCACATTTTCTTTCGTAATCCTTAATAAGAATAGAATGTTCATGCATTTTCAGAAGCTTTTTGTTTGCTAGAAGCTCCATTGCTTTAACGATCTCATCTGTACTTTTCACAATATAACCTAAGAATGTACGCATAGATTCATCAATTTCTATTAATGAAAACATTTCTAAGTGTGCTGTAAAATTATCAATACCATCTAAAATGTCGTCCATACGAATCGCAAGTTCAAGGATATCTTCACGTTCAATTGGAGTCATGAAAGATTTATTTAACATAACGATTAATTCATGTATTAAAGTATCTCCTGCTGTTTCGTAATTTTTTAAGTGAACGCTGATTTCTTTTAAATCTGCAACCGTATTAATGTGAAAATCATCTGCATAATGAGCGCTTTCACGTACGTTTTCGGCAATTTTTAATAGAGATACGAAAAATGGATCTTGTTTTTTTGAACTAATCATAAAAGCCTCCTGGACTTAATTAATATGTTTACTTTTTACTAAAATAGCATACCAAAAAAATTACTAAATCAACACATTTTTTACTCTAGATTCGCTAAATTTACAATACTGTAACATTAGAGGCTGAAAATAGAACAAATAAGCGCTTTTTTGTCGAAAAATAGCGTTTTTTGTCAGAATTTATAGAATTAAAATGCAATTGAAGTGATTAATTTTATTGTCTTTATAAAAAATGAAATATATGAAACTTTCTGAAAGTATTTCCGTATATACTACTAAGATTACTTTTTCGTGGAAAGGGGTGAGTGAAATAGAACAGGTCTTTTTATATGGATTAATCGGTATAGGTTTAATCACTATTTTGTATGTGGTGTTTGCGGATGCAATTGATGGAATGGATAGCGGCATTTTCAACCCGACCACGATTCTTTCTTTCCTACTATTTATATGTGCGTCCGGTTTTATCCTATTAAAACTAACAAATTGGGATGAGAAAATTGTCATTGTGGCTGCTCTTATTATTTCTAGCATATTAGCTTTCTTACTGTACTTCTTTATATTGGTTCCACTTGCATCAGCAGAGGTTTCTACAGCATATACAAACGAATCTTTACAAGGTCAAGTGGGAAGAGTCATAACTCCGATACCATCGGATGGGTTTGGTGAAATAGTAATAGAAACGGTAAGTGGAGTAATTTCTAAAAGAGCAGCAGGCTATGACAATGAAGAAATTGAGTACGATAAACAGGTACTCATCATAGACTTTGATGATGGAACTTTTTTAGTAAAGGAATATGTATCATTAGTATAGTCAAAAGGGGGAACTAGAATGCAAATGGAAATGCTGATAGTTATTGGGATAGTAGTGTTTGTTATAGTTGCAATTTTAGCTGTTTTTATTACGAAATATCGTACGGTAGGACCAGATGAGGCGCTAATTGTAACGGGGAGTTATTTAGGTTCTAAGAATGTTCATACAGACGATTCTGGTAACCGCATTAAAATTATTCGTGGTGGTGGTACATTTATATTCCCGGTGTTCCAACAAGCTGAACCGCTTAGTCTACTTTCAAGTAAATTAGAGGTCACAACACCTGAAGTTTATACTGAACAAGGTGTTCCCGTAATGGCGGATGGCACGGCAATTATTAAAATTGGCGGTTCTATTTCGGAAATTGCTACTGCAGCTGAACAGTTTTTAGGTAAATCAAAGGCAGATCGCGAAAACGAAGCGAAGGAAGTATTAGAAGGTCATCTACGTTCTATCTTAGGATCCATGACCGTCGAGGAAATTTACAAAAATCGAGATAAGTTCTCGCAGGAAGTACAACGTGTAGCTTCTCAGGACTTAGCAAAAATGGGATTAATCATTGTATCATTTACAATCAAAGATGTACGTGATAAAAACGGATATTTGGACTCCTTAGGGAAGCCAAGAATTGCCCAGGTTAAGCGTGATGCTGATATCGCTACAGCAGAGGCAGAAAAAGAAACACGTATTAAACGTGCAGAAGCCTCTAAAGATGCACAGAGAGCTGAAATCGAAAGAGCTACAGAAATTGCTGAAGCGGAAAAGGATAATCAGCTGAAGGTAGCAGAATATCGCCGAGAGCAAGACATCGCTAAAGCTCGTGCCGACCAAGCATATGAACTAGAAACAGCGCGTTCAAAGCAAGAAGTAACCGAGCAAGAAATGCAAATTCAAATTATTGAGCGTCAGAAACAAATAGAGCTAGAAGAAAAAGAAATCTTACGTCGCGAAAAGCAATATGACTCTGAGGTGAAGAAAAAAGCAGATGCAGATCGTTATGCCATTGAGCAAAATGCAGAAGCTTCTAAATCACGTGAAATAGCAGAAGCGGATGCAGAGAAGTATCGAATTGAAGCGAAAGCAAAAGCAGATGCAGAGAAGGTTCGTTTAGATGGTCAAGCAAAAGCAGATTCCCAACGAGCACAAGGGGAATCAGAGGCAGATGTTATTCGACTTAAAGGTCTTGCAGAAGCAGAAGCAAAACGTAAGATAGCTGAAGCTTTTGAAATGTATGGCCAAGCGGCTGTTCTCGATATGATTGTTCATATGCTTCCTGAATATGCTAAACAAATTGCAAGTCCTCTTTCCAATATCGACAAAATTACAGTGGTCGACACTGGTAGCGGAGAAGGTGGAGGGGCAAACAAAGTCACCTCTTATGCAACGAACCTGATGTCTACACTTCAAGAAACATTAAAGGCATCCTCTGGAATTGATGTGAAGGAAATGCTAGAAAGCTATGCAGGTAAAGGGAATATTCGTCCGAGTATAGAGCGGTTAACGGAAGAAATAAAAAGTGTGAATGAAACTCCATAATATTTTTATGAAAAAAACCTATGAAAATATTCATAGGTTCTTTTTAATGTATTTCATTTAAGTTAATTGAATTGTATAATAAAAGCAAACAAAGCTGAATGTTGTCATAGGTATGGGGGGATAAAATATGCTAACAGTTGAACAGATAAAGGATATACGAATGAAGGCATATCTACCAAGAGTATTTACGGACCAATCGGTTACGACATATCTTGGAAGTGCAGAAAAAATTTCTTACTCTTTATACACATTATTTCCTAATACAACAACTTGGGTCTATTATAGCTCAAATAATTCCGCTGATTTTGTAGAGCGTTATACAATTTTAAATGGTGAACTAGAAATAGATTGGGATGGTCAAAAGTCGATATTGCATCGTGGTGATGTAATTGATGTAAATAAATACGGTGGGGTAGTTACTTGTAATGCGGACTCCCATGTGGAGATTTTATTTGAAATGACATCTTCGAAATTTGAGAAAAACTTTTCAGAGCGTGAGATTATTCAACGAGACGCTAAGCGGATTCAAGAAGTGGACGGATATACTTACCATCATTGCTCGCGAATTCGTGATTATTCTATTGAGCTGTGGAAAAGAATGAGACCAAATGGTCAAGGAATCGCTATTCTATCAATGGGTTCCTATTTTCATGATATTGGTAAGCTAGCAATTCCAATAGAAATATTGAATAAAACAGGCAAACTAACAAAAGATGAATGGAAAGTCATTAAAATGCATACAACTTTAGGCGCAGAGATGATGCGTAATCATGAAATAGAACGAATACGCAAAGCCGCTTTTATTGTAGAAGAACATCATGAACGGTATGATGGAAAGGGATATCCATATGGCTTAATAGGAAAGGAAATTTCCATAGAAGCTTCTATTGTTTCGGTGGTGGATGCATTCGATGCAATGACCACGGATCGAGTGTACCGTAAGGCGATGACGATTGAGGATGCCATTCAAGAGATGAAAGATGGAAAAGGCACACAATTTCACCCGGAGGTAGTGGATGAATTTTTAGCAATGCTTGAAGAAAAACAAAATAAATGGATTTAAAGGAGCGAGGTTAATGTCTTATCGTATTGAGCACGACTCTATGGGGGAAATTAAAGTTCCAGAAGATAGTCTTTGGGGAGCACAAACTCAAAGATCCAAACAAAACTTTAAAATTGGTACGGAAAAGATGCCAATTGGGGTAGTTCATGGCTTGGCGCTGTTAAAAAAATCCGCAGCAATCGTTAGTCATTCGCTAGGAAATCTTTCAGAAGCAAAAAAAGATGCTATCGCAGAAGCAGCAGATGAAATATTAGCTGGGAAACTAGATGCACATTTTCCGTTAGTTGTATGGCAAACAGGTAGTGGTACTCAATCTAATATGAATGTAAACGAAGTTATCGCTCATAGAGGAAATCAGTTACTTGAGGAAAAGGGAAGTGAAGAGCGCCTTCACCCTAACGACGATGTAAATAAATCACAAAGCTCTAATGATACTTTCCCGACAGCACTTCATATAGCAGGAGTACTTGCAGTAGAGAACCAGCTACTACCAGCAATTGATGTATTAAAGGAAACGCTTGGCAAAAAATCCGAACAGTTTATGGATATTGTCAAAATTGGCCGTACACATTTACAGGACGCAACACCTCTTTCACTTGGACAAGAGTTTAGTGGATGGCATAGAATGCTAGAAAAATCAGCGAAAATGATTTCGCAAAGTGTAGAAGATATGAAGGAGCTTGCAATTGGTGGTACGGCTGTTGGTACAGGGTTAAATGCACCAAAAGGATTTGGTGACCAAGTGGCGGCCGAAATTTCTAAAGCACTAGGAATCGAATTTACATCTGCTAAAAATAAATTCCATTCTTTAACAAGCTATGATGATGTAGTTTATGTTCATGGTGCAGTAAAGGCATTAGCAGCTGACTTGATGAAAATTGCCAATGATGTTCGCTTACTAGCAAGTGGTCCTCGTTCAGGAATTGGTGAAATCTCTATTCCGGAAAATGAACCAGGAAGCTCCATTATGCCAGGTAAAGTAAACCCAACCCAAAGTGAAGCGATGACAATGGTTGTTGCACAAGTAATGGGGAATGACACAACTATTAGCTTTGCAGCAAGCCAAGGAAATTATCAATTGAATGTATTTAAACCGGTTATCATTCACAATTTCCTACAATCAGTTGGATTATTAAGTGATGCAATTCTAAGTTTTAATAATAACTGTGCAGTTGGAATTGAACCCAACCTAGATACGATTAAGCATCATGTTGATAACTCTCTAATGCTCGTTACTGCATTAAACCCATATATCGGATATGAAAATGCAGCTAAAATTGCAAAACATGCCCATAAAAACGGAACAACATTAAAAGAGGCGGCAATCGAATTAGACTTATTGACTTCTGATAAATTTGATGAAATCGTACGACCAGAAAAAATGATCTAAAAGGCTATAAGAAAAGCGCAAGCGCCTATGATAGCCCTGACAAGCGCTGGAAGACTTGTAATAAAGGCAGCCTTTGCCTTTATTCGCAGGTCTGAAGCGACTCGAAGGGCTAGGCGTCTGGAGCTAGACAGAAAGAAAAGCGCAAGCGCCTGTGTTTTGGAAGTTAGTCGTCGTGACACCGTGTTGTGAAGACTGACTAACCCACATCGTACTGCCCCGCAAGTCAGAAGCGATAGAGCTGCTGGCATCTGGAGCTAGACAGATATTAAGTAAAAAAGGATTGTTCTCAAGTTATGAAAAAAATACTTTTGATTTTATTCAGCTGTATATTAGTGTTATCGGCATGTGGCAAAGAAAATAAGCAAGAAAATCATGAAGAGCACAAGGATCATGTCGGCCATTTAGATAATGGAGATTTACAAGAAACAACCGCGTCAACAGACGTATTACCTGCTTTCTTAGATACACAATCTGAGGATATGAAGCTTGTTTATCAAGCCGCTGCAAAGGCCAATGATGTACTAAAATGGATGCCTTGTTATTGTGGGTGCGGAGATAGTGCAGGGCATAAAAGTAATTTCAACTGTTTCGTCCATGAAATAAAAGAAAATGGGGAAGTTGTTTGGGATGATCATGGAACTCGTTGTGCAGCCTGTCTAGAAACAGCTATTGCTTCCATCCAAATGATTCAAGAAGGAAAGTCACTAGTAGAAATTCGCAATACTATTGATGAAACATATAAAGAGGGTTATGCGGCACCAACAGAAACACCAATGCCTTCATAATAAAAAACTGCTCCTTTTCACAATCTCGTGAGAAGGAGCAGTTTTTTTGTGCGTGTGGATTTTAGGAATCGGTTGATGTGATCTGATTATCGATTGAATAAGCTAGGTAATCGGTCGAATATCCCTACATTCACTTAATATAATAATCACTGATTAACTCATTCTTTATGACCTCTGTAGGTATTTCAAAAGTAATAACCCCCATATAACCTGGAGCAATCTCGTATTTATCGAAGGATATAGTCAACTTATGATCTGCCGTAATAGAGAATGTTTGGTCCGATCGAATAGACTCAAAGCCAATTTCTTCTTCACTCGCAATCCAATACGTAATTGTTTCATCCGCTGCCATCTCTTTGGACATTTCACTCTTAATATATTTGGAAATTGTAGCGGCATAACCGTCGTCTTTAAATAGACTAGGCAATGTGATTAGAACTTCATTTTTTTTATCAATTGTATCTATCCGCATTGTTGTGGATGAAGAACCTACTGAGTTCGCTTCGTAGCGGCTAATCGAAAGAATCTCATCAGTATCCGTCACTACTTCATACGTAGATACGACACCAAGATGGCCCCCGCCCACTTCCTTCAGTGCCTCCATCTCTTTTTGAAATCCTTCATAAAGTGCTTTGTTTTCTGCAATATATTTTTCATTTAGACTATTTTCTAATTCTTTATTATTCAATCCAGTTACATTTGGTACTTTTAAATCTGCGTTGTATGTGTCCTCTTCTATAGTTATTTCTTGTATCGAGATGACTTGAACGATGGATCCAAGAATAGGTACCTTGGATAGTGATTGAGCAAGGGCGGGATTCATATTGACACTTGCTACAAAGATTGTTGCAGCTGCCGCAACTCCAATTCCAAACTTTTTGAAAGATGGCTTTTTCTTTGATTGTTCCATTTTCACAGTTTGAATGGATTTACTTACTACTTGTTTCAACTCTGCTGGAATTTCAATATCGTTATATTGTTTTTTTGAATCATTTAACTTGCTCATGCTTTCACCTTCTCTTCCATATTGGCACGTAATTTCCTTAAAGCAGCATATAGTCTTGTTTTGATGGTGTTTTGGTTTACATCAAGCATCTTTGCAATATCTTCTATTTTCATATCCTCAAAAAAACGAAGAATAATAAGTGTCTTCTGTTTGGGTGCTAATTGATCAATTGCCTCGTACAAATCGATATCTGGTACTTCCATTTCAGTGGAGGATAAATGAAAGTCTAAAACTTCATCTTCCACAACAACCATTCGTTTGTTTTTATGAAGAAAATCTATGGAAGTATTTATTAATATGCGGTAAAACCATGTTTTCAAATATCCGATTTGCTCCAGTGAATCAATCGATTTTAAAGCTTTCATAATACTGTCTTGAATAATGTCCAGGGCAGATTCCTTACTTTTTACATAGCTATAGGCAAGCCGGTAATGGGCATTTTGGTTTTCAATGATATAGTTTTCCACTAGTTGAAACTTTTCTGATTTTGTCATGACATGGGTGTGCTCCTTTTTCTAGCTGTAACGTTCGAACGTACTAGTAATTAGACGGGGTTAGCTGAAAGAAAGTTTGACTCTTATTAATTTTAACGGTAATACGACGAAACAAGTAATTATGAAATTGACTAATAGATAGTTGCTTACGCATTTCAACATGTCCAGTTCCAGGCGCCTTCCATATTTCTTCCTTGTCTAGCTTCAACGCCTAGCCCCTCGAGTCGCTTCAGGTTTTCGATAAAGGCAAAGGGCGCCTTTACGGCGAAACCCTTCCAGCGCTAGTCGGGGCTTTCATAGGAGTTTCCGCTTTTCGGCTTATCTTAAGAATTTCTTCATTTTTATCCTTCTAGAATGTTAAGAAATGGTGGGTACAATGAGTGAAGTAGTGAAACAGGAGGGTAAATAAATGATACAAGTTAAGCAAGTGAATCATACATTTCTAATAGGAAAAAAAGGAAAAGAGAAGAAAGTACCAGTGTTAAAAGGTTTATCGTTCGACGTAAAACAAGGAGAAATCGTGGCAATTGTAGGGAAAAGTGGCTCTGGAAAGTCAACCTTGCTTCATACGATAGCAGGATTTATGAGCCCGGAGAATGGTTCAATTACAGTAAATGGACAAGAAACAGCTAATTTAAATGAAACGGAAAGAGCAGCCTTCCGTTTAAATAATTTTGGCTTCATCTTTCAAAACTTTCAACTGATGCCTGGATTATCCGCTTTTGAAAATGTAGAGCTTCCTTTAAAGCTAAAGGGTATATCTGCGAAACAAAGAAAAGCAAGTGTCCAACTAATGATGGACAAGGTAGGGCTAACGGAGGTTGGGGACCATTATCCAAACGAATTATCTGGGGGACAGCAGCAACGTGTAAGTATTGCTCGTGCACTTATTACAAACCCGCCTATACTCTTTGCAGATGAGCCAACGGGTAGTCTAGATTCCGAAACTGAGCGGGAGATTTTATTGCTAATACAAGATTTAAACAGCACGCTAGGTGTAACATTTGTGATGATCACGCACGACGAGGAAGTGGCAAGTATTGCACATAGAACATTTAAAATGCGTGACGGAGAGTTAGTTAAGGGAGATGTTCTATAATGCTATTTAAAGATCAGCTCGACTTTGTTCGCCAACATATTAAGAAAAACAAATTACGTGTATTTATGACAGTGCTTGCCGCAACAATGGGTTGTGCATTTTTAATCGTACTAGCTTCAATTGGATTTGGTATACAAGATACGATGCGTAAGGAAATCCTACAAGATCAAGCCATCACGGAAGTAGAAGTTTACCCGAATGAAAATGAAGAATTGAATCTCGAAGAAATTAAATCTGTTCCCTATATTGGAGCAATCGTTCAAAGAACAAGCATGGATGTGA